>JBGAWA010000110.1:0-12804 GCA_044227805.1 Chitinophagales bacterium
GAGATCTTTTTACTCAGGAGAACAATACTGCCTATTATTTTGCTGAGTCAGGCAATGATACAGTAAGCTTAAACTCCTGAACTGCATCCGTAGAAATGCCGGTCAGTGGATTTCCTAAGCCTCCTGCTGACTTTACTTATGTATCGTCAGGTGCTGCGGCCACCTTTTCCCTTGCCACGCCATTTACGCCTTCTTTTTTCAGCTGGAATTTTGGAGACGGATCGCCTGAAAATACCACTGACTTAAATCCAACGCACCAATATCCGTTCGCCGGTACTTATTGGGTTACTTTTTCGGCAACGGATGAACAGGGCTGCGATAGTACTTATATCAGCCAGGTTGAATTGGTGACCGGTGTGGCGTGGCTGACTGATCAGCCGTCACAATTCAGTGTGAGTCCCAATCCTGTTCAACAGGAAGGATCTTTTATGCTGAATGGAAATCTACTTTATCCTTTGCAGGTGGGGATATTTGATCTAGCCGGCAGAAAGCAGCAACAGTTTCTGCTGACACAGGCACATCAACCCATATCCGTGGCATTCATGCAGCCCGGCACCTATCTCCTGCAGGTATTATCCGGCCGGAAAATGACCGGCATTACCCGGTTTATTGTTGAATAATTCTGTTAATTTCAACCGGGGATTTATAAACAATAAACACCATTTGTGTAATGGGGGAAGAAAAACAATACAATCTTTTTTTTCTGAATGATTATTTTGATAATGAGATGGATGCCATCCTTCCGATTTTGCAGATGTACCTGGAAGAAACACCTAAAGAACTCGAGCACATAGAAACCTGCCTTTTGCGCAATGATGCCGCAGCGGCGAAAGCCGGAACACATAAGATAAAAACCAACATTTCCATGCTCAGCATCCATGATAACAGCTCATTTGTGGATGACATGCATCATCTGTCTGCAACAGACAATATTGGCAATGCCGTTCATGATCAGTTCGCCGTCTTTAAAGCAAATGTTAAAGTGGCCTTACAACAAATCAGAAAGGATTACTTCGAGCGGGAAGATGACACCACCGGATCCGTTTCTGAACATGATGCGTAATTCTCCTGCGATTTTGCTGTAACTTATGGCAGCGGGAGTTTTCTATTGAAAACCCCGGGTTAAGATGTGCAGGATAAGAGTAACCTTCAAAGAAAATTCAATTATTGCGGTTAGGCTGAAAAGGAGGTGCCACAGCCGCAGGTCTTGGTGGCATTTGGATTTTCAAATACAAATCCCCGTGCATTCAGTCCCTGCTGAAAGTCGACCCGCATTCCGAAAAGATAAAGCTGATGGGAAGGGTTCATAAATACCCTGATGCCGTCAATCATAAATTCCTCATCGGTATCTTCTCTTTTGTCAAAACCTAAAACATAGGTCATGCCTGAACAACCGCCTCCCTTAACACCTATCCGCAACCCCTGGTCTGCTGAAACCTTCTCTGCCACAATCAACCGTTTGACTTCCGCTATGGCAGTGGCCGTTAAAGAAACCGGATTTTTTGCTGTACTGACTTCTTTCTCAACTATCAGATCATTCATGAATGGAATTAGTTTGATGAACAAAACTACGCAACAAACCGCAAAGTAAACGCGTTCATTTTTCTCTTTCTTTTATAGTACTTTCGTCAGCTTCACAAACTGTTTCACATGACTTTTTCCGATGTACTTGAGATACTGAAATACACCCTTCCATCCCTCATTACGTTTTTAACCGCATTCACCCTCATCCGGTTATTCATCACAGGCGAGCGGAACAAAAAAGACCTGGAGCTGAGGGCGGCCCACTATAAAGATTCATTGCCGCTGCGGCTGCAGGCCTACGAGCGGCTCACCCTGTTGCTCGAAAGAATTACACCCACCAATATCATCTCTCGCGTCAATAAGCCCGGCATGAGCGCACGGGACCTGCAGCTGTCATTGATTTCCAACATCCGTCTCGAATTTGAACATAATCTTTCTCAGCAGATCTATGTTTCATCACCTGTATGGATGATGATTGTGCAGGTGAAAGAAGAAATAATTTCTATCATCAATCATGTGTCGGCCGATTTGCCTGAAGCTGCTACCGGCAAAGACCTGAGCCGGGCTATTATCGAATATTTTATCAATAATGAAAAGGTGATGCCGACACAAAAAGCGCTCGACACTTTAAAGACAGAAGTGAAGAAGATTTTTTAAAAGTGCGGATTACGGTCGGAGGCTCTGTGAAAGTGTAGGCGATAGCAGTGGGCCCTCATCATATTCCGGAATGCAGTGATTGCCTTTCTCCCGGTTAGCATGTCGCGAAGCCATACTTCCTTATCTTAGCAGCAACAAGCCATATCATCCGATGGAATCTCCCAAGTCATCCGCAAAACCTGGATCAAGGTCATACGCCACTGATTCCGGTATTGAAATCAAACGTGTTTATAAAGAGCTGCATAGCCAGCTGGAAGAGCCGGGAGAATTCCCGTTTACCCGCGGTGTGCATGGCAGCATGTACCGCGATAAATTATGGACCATGCGGCAATATGCCGGATTTTCCACAGCTGAAGAATCCAACAAGCGATATCATTATTTGCTTCAACAGGGCACCACCGGATTATCAGTGGCATTTGACCTGCCTACACAGATAGGATACGATTCTGATCATGAAATGTCGGATGGCGAAGTTGGTAAAGTAGGGGTTGCCATTGATTCATTAAAAGATATGGAAACCTTATTTGCCGGTATTCCATTGCAGGGCATCACCACTTCCATGACGATCAATGCAACGGCATATATCTTATTAGCCATGTACATTGCTCTTGCGAAAAGACAAGGTGCCGATCTCAAAAAAATCTCGGGTACCGTACAAAATGATATCTTGAAAGAATACGCTGCCCGCGGAACCTACATTTATCCGCCACAGCCATCGATGCGGCTGATCACGGATATATTCGAGTATTGCAGCAAAGAGTTGCCGGCGTGGAATACCATTTCTGTTTCAGGCTATCACATCCGCGAAGCGGGATCCACCGCTGTACAGGAAGTGGCTTTCACTTTATCAAATGGCAAATCATACCTGAAAGCGGCACTCGACCGTGGACTGGATATCAATGTTTTTGCCCGCAGGATTTCATTCTTCTTCAATGCCCACAATAACCTGTTTGAAGAAGTGGCCAAGTTCAGGGCCGCCAGAAGGATGTGGGCGAACATCACACGCGATCTCGGTGCAACAGATCCAAGAGCGCAGATGCTTCGCTTCCACACCCAAACAGGTGGTTCGACGCTTACCGCGCAGCAACCCATGAACAATATCGTGCGCGTCACCATTCAGGCTATGGCGGCCGTACTGGGTGGCACACAATCATTACACACGAATGGATATGATGAAGCGTTAAGCCTACCTACCGAAGCCGCTGCCGGACTTGCTTTACGATCGCAACAGGTGATTGCTTACGAAAGCGGCATCACGCAAACAGTGGATCCGCTCGGCGGCTCTTATTTCGTAGAACAACTAACGGATGAAATGGAAGCCGCAGCCTGGAAGTATATTGAACAGATTGATGCAATGGGCGGATCCGTCAAAGCGATAGAGGAAGGATTCCTGCAGGAAGAAATTGCGCGCGCAGCTTACCGGTACCAGCGGTTGATTGAAGACGGCAGCAAGGTGATTGTAGGCGTAAACAAATTTACCAAGCAGGAAAAGGATCACACAGGAATACTCCGTGTAGATGATGCGATAAGGCAGGTGCAGATTGAAAAACTGAATGCTTTAAAAGCTGAACGGGACAATAATGCTGTAAATTCTTTGTTGCAGCAACTGGAACAACAGGCACGGTCCAATGTCAACATCATGCCTGCCGTGGTGGAAGCGGTGGAACAATATGCAACATTGGGTGAGATTGCGGATACCTTGCGAAAGGTGTTTGGTGAATATCGCGTTTAAATGAAGGCCTCTCTTGCCGGTGGGTCAGGAAATTGCTAAAGCACTGATGCAATCAGGATACGAAAAAAATACGCCAGCGTATCCCGCTGAAAGTATTGACAGCAAATGATTCCTGCGTGCGGAAAGAATGCTGATCAACACGATATTCGCAACTGTCGCGCATTTGAATGAAATGGAAATTTTTTTCCACACACGAATTGCAAATTGTAATCTTCATGAAAAAGTCAAGAGGTGCGGATTATTTTTTTGCAAATTTTTTCACGCATTTTTGTGCGCTATTCCGAGAGGAAATGGATACATTGGAACAGATTTGAATTCTTAACACCAACTATAAAAAATTAGTAAACCGTATGAGCAGAACTGCCGAGGATGTTTGGAAAAATTGCCTGAAGATTATCAAGGATAATGTCAACCTGCAGAGCTATAAAACGTGGTTTGAACCAATTAAATCGATAAAGCTTGAAAAAAATGTTTTAACAATACAGGTACCCAGCCAGTTCTTTTATGAGTGGCTGGAAGAGCATTATGTAACCCTGCTCCGTAAAACATTAAAACGCGAACTCGATAAAGATGCGCGCCTTGAATATCAGATCGTGATGGATGGTAATTCCGGCAGCAACGCTCCTTACACAGTTAATCTCCCCACCAATAATACGGGTAACAGCAAGAACCAGGATCTGCTGGCGCCGATGGTATTGGGTAACCAGATCAAGAATCCATTTGTGATTCCCGGACTGAAAAAAGTGCAGATTGATTCGCAGCTCAATGTGAATTATACATTTGACACGTTTGTGGAAGGTGATTGCAACAGGCTGGCACGGTCAGCCGGTTTCGCTGTAGCCAATAAACCGGGCGGCACCTCTTTCAATCCATTGGTGGTGCATGGTGGTGTAGGCCTTGGCAAAACACATCTGCTGCATGCCATCGGCAACCAGGTGAAAACAAATTTCAGTGATAAAACGGTTTTGTATGTTCCGTCTGAAAAATTCACTAACCAGTTTATCGATTACCTGAAGAATAATGCGGTGAATGAATTCATTCACTTTTACCAGATGATTGATGTGCTGATGGTGGACGACATTCAGTTTTTTGCCAATAAAGACCGTACGCAGGATATTTTCTTCCACATCTTCAACCACCTGCACCAGTCGGGAAAGCAGATCATTCTTTCTTCTGACCGTTCACCCCGCGACCTGGAGGGAATTGAAGAACGGTTGCTTTCCCGTTTCAAAATGGGGCTCACCACCGATATCAGCGTACCGGATTTTGAAACACGGATGGCCATCCTGGAAAAGAAAATGTATGCCGATGGTATTGAGCTGCCACATGATGTGGTTGAATTTGTAGCATATAACGTAAGTTCCAATGTGCGTGAACTGGAAGGGGCACTGATTTCATTGCTGGCACAGTCATCTCTCAATAAGAAGGACATTGACCTGGAAACAGCGAAGAAGATCATCAAGAATTTTGTCAAGAGCATCTCCCGTGAAGTTTCCATCGACTTTATTCAAAAAGCGGTGTGCGAATATTTCAGTGTACCCATGGATAAGCTGAAGGAAAAAACCCGGAAACGCGCCGTGGTACAGGCGCGGCAGTTGTCCATGTACCTGGCAAAAAGTTTTACCAAGAATTCTCTGAAAGTAATAGGCCGGCATTTCGGCGGCCGCGACCATAGTACCGTAATCCATTCCTGCCAGGCCGTGCGCGATCTGATGGATACCGATAAGGAATTTAAAGAAGCCGTGGGCGACATTGAGAAAAAGATTCAGTTGAGCATTTCATAAACTGATAAGCTGCATAGTAAAGAGCTGCGGACTGTTTCGCGGCTCTTTTTATTTCAAATATCCTGTCGTGAAAGTTTTGTCTCCGGCCTTGCTGTTTCATAGTATTCTCTCTTTTTCATACTTTTAAATTTCATCAAAGAAAAAGGAGGTATTCATGCAATCTGAAAATCAGGCATGGACAGCTCCGGTAACGGTGTGTTAACGGAGTTGTTCCACTTAGATTGACTCAGGAGCTGTCGTCTTCAATTTTGAGACAGCTTATGCAGTATTTTGTAGTTCTCAGATCATTGCGTAGCAGGATTTTCTCGAATCAATAAATCCGGGTTAATTCTACAATCCGAAGCACACTTTCAGTTTGGAGGGAATAGTATCCGCGAAAAGCAACGGCACCTATGTTGAAAGACAATCACGGAAGAGTTATCAATTATTTACGGGTGGCCGTGACTGACCGTTGCAACCTCCGGTGTTTTTATTGCATGCCGGAGCATGGACTGGAGTGGTTGTCGCGGAAGGAGATCCTGTCGTTCGAAGAAATATTACGGGTAGGCTCACTCCTGGTAAAAATGGGAGTGGAGAAAATAAGAATCACCGGCGGTGAGCCTTTCGTACGAACCGGAATCATGCAGCTGCTGTGGTCGTTATCCATGCTGCCCGCACTCAAAGAACTTACGCTCACTACGAATGGTGTGTTGACAGCACCGCTTGTTCCTGAATTGAAAAAAATGGGAGTGCGCTCCGTGAACCTGAGTTTGGATACCCTCGACCGTAATCGCTTTTTCACGATCACGAAACGTGATGAATTGCCAAAGGTGATGCACACGCTGGAGGCATTACTGCGGCATGGCATCAGCGTGAAGATTAATGCAGTGGTGATGGGTGATAAAAATGTGCAAGATATTATTCCATTGGCCGCAATAACGAGGGAGTTGCCGGTGAGTGTAAGATTTATTGAAGAAATGCCATTCAACGGTGGCGATATTCATGCTGATTCTTTGCCCTGGAATTATAAGCGCATCATGGCTTTAATCGCTGAAGAGTTTCCTGCTGTCAGGAAACTGGAGGATGGCCCCTATTCCACTTCCTACAACTATCACATTCCCGGCCATCGAGGAAATGTGGGGGTAATAGCCGCATATTCCCGCACCTTTTGCGGCACCTGCAACAGGCTTCGCATTACACCGCAAGGCATGTTAAAGACCTGCTTGTATGATGATGGTGTTTTAAACGTAAAGGAATTGATACGCAAATCATCATCCGACGAGATGCTGGCGGCGGCACTACTGAATGCAATCGGCAAACGATCAGTTGACGGCAGAGCGGCAGAAAAGCTGCGTAACGCGTCGAAGCCCGTGCATGAATCGATGGCGACAATCGGAGGGTGAGCAGTTAACCGGCTTATGGATGCGCGGCCACCCACACGGCCCCGTCTTCGAATATTTCCTTCTTCCAGATAGGAACGGTTTCTTTTAAAGTATCGATGGCATACCGACAAGCATCAAAGGCATCGCCGCGGTGAGCTGCACCGGCTGCAATCAACACCGGAACATCACCGGTGCGGAGTACTCCGATGCGGTGGTGGATAAGGATTTTCAGTATGGGAAATTTTTCCAAAGCAGTTGCGGCAATCTTTCTCATTTCCTGTTCCGCCATGATTTGATAAGCTTCAAATTCAAGTCGCACTACCTTCTTTTCTTTCGTTTGATCGCGCACTGTTCCAATAAAAACATCTAAGGCGCCGCATTGCGGATCCATTACCCATTGAATGCAATCAGCAATATCAATGGAAGCTGAGGTGATTTTGAGATTGATCATTGTAAAAAAGATGAAGATGAATAGCTGAATGTTTTCATGGCATTTTCACGGCACAAAAAATAATTTGCTTCGGCTTTTATAATCCTTTGGTATTATTACCGCTCCTCTTCCTGAAAATTATGCTGAAAAAATGAATCATACAGTGTTGTTTTATGTAGTTTGATTGAGCCCGAATTTTTGAATGGAAAAATTCCGATTCTCGGCGAATGGGAAGCGCTAAGCTGCTGGTTGTTTTTATCCGCAAATAAAATGGTTCACTGTCCTGATCATTTCTAAGTTGGGGTTAAACCCACGACTTTTTTTAACTGTAAAATGTATCTTTAATTCACTCCGCAAACTGCACGGAATATACCATCGGCAAATAGTTATTGATACAAGACCAGTTTTCTCCACGGTCAGGCGAAAAGAACAAGTTGCCGGTGGTGGTGCCGAATGCAAGCGCTGAACCGGAACTTGCCAGCGAATGCCGGTACACGATGTCAAAACAATTTTCCTGCGGCAAACCATTCTTGAGCTCCCGCCAGCTTTTTCCGCCGTCATCAGTTCTGCATATGCAAAGGGCGCCATTAATGGCCGTGCGCATACCATCGCTGTTAGCCGGTGCCACCCAAGCCTGATCGGCATTATCTTCTGCCACCGCAATCGCAAATCCGAAGCGCGCAGGTCCTTCAGCCTGCCCCACGTCCTGCCAGCTCTTTGCTCCATCCGTTGACCTGAAGATGCCGCAATGATTCTGTTGCCACAGCGTATCTGGGTCGGTGGCTGCAGCAACGAGCAGGTGCGGATCATGTCCTATTGCTGCAAAAGGGTCAGGTAGGAAGTCAGCCCGTAACCCTTTGTTGCGCGCCGCCCAGGTTTTTCCGCCATCGGCTGATTCAAAAACCCCGGCACAGCTGATTCCGACAAACAAATGATTTTCATCTCGCGGATCCACTACCACAGAGTGAATGCCAGGCAAGTCGCGTCCTCCGCCCATCCAGTTCGTCTTGCGGCTTGGATCATTCCACAGTGCTTGTACCAGTTCAAAATTATTGCCTTCATCTTCACTCACAAACAAACCTCCCGGGTCGGTTCCTATCCATAATTTAGAGGGATACGCCTTTCCACCATGCGACATGGCCCAAATGTAACGGGTCGCAGCCGGTACACCATCCTTCACTTCCTGTCCTTCCGGAAAGGCAGGTGCCTTCACTTCCACCCATGACTTCCCGTGATCAGCGGAATGGTGAAGTTTCACACCCCAATGTCCGTGATCAAGGCATGCCCACCATTTTCCATTGCGGGGATCTGCATATGCAATGGAAACGGGTATGCCTTCAAAGGATAAGTTCTCCATTTGCCAACGATCATGCCTGTACCGATAGGCGATCAATCCTTTGCGGGTACCTAAGAGCAGGGTTGTCTTCATAGAATCCGGTTTTAATGTATCGTGGATATCTCATCCACCTGAAAGTGCCTGAATGATAAATACTTCGCTGTTTTTATCCAACAATTTTTCCAGATCAGCCCGATCGCTGAGCATGATGCCATCAATAAAAATATTGACATGTGTGCGAAGTTTCCCCTGATCATCTAACAGGTAGCTGCGAACACCCGGATAACTGCTATTCAATTCCTGCAATACAGCAGCAATTGTAGCCCCGTTTGCAGGGGTATCCTTCAGATCCGGGAAAAAACGTTTCAGCGCATTAGTGAACTTAACCGTTGGCATGAGGTAATTGTACAGATGGTACAGATCAAAGTTAACAAGACCAACGGCGTTGACAACACCGGACTGCCGGTTATCTGCTTGTTGTTGCCGGCATCTTCAGCCTCCACTCACCGGTGGAATAATGGCAATTTCGTCGGCTGGCAGGATGGATTGGTTGTCGGCAGCGTACTGGTTGTTTACTGCAACCATAAAAGACGACAACTGCCGGAGGCGCGGATATCTCTCCCGGAGCAGATGCTTTAAATCGGCTACTTGCAGTTGCTCACCTACGTCAATTGAAATAGCAGTGTCTCCAAAAATATCCTTAACAATGCCAAAACCTAACAGGATCAGTGTCATAGGTAAATGAAAGCAGTGAAGTGTGAAGGTAAAACCTTTCAGTAATAAGCCGGAAGAAACAATATGCGGCATTATGACTTGGCATTATCTTGAAAATGAAAAAAATGGAAGATTGCAGGAAGTCCGGGCGGTTCATATTTTTTTCTCAGATATCGCATGCAAAAGTTTCAACTTTTGAAAAGCTGTTTTCTTGTGTTAAAAAAAGTGGATGTATTTGAACCTGCTGCCTTCCTGGCCGGGTTGGGACAGGCCCCGCCGTTTTTGGTCTTTATTGAGCCATGTGCAAGACCAGACCAACGGTGACAGATTGTGAGGTAGGATAACAAAAAAAGGGTTCCAACTTTCGCTGAAACCCTTATTGGTATTGCGTCGGGGTGGCAGGACTCGAACCTGCGGCCTTCTGCTCCCAAAGCAGCAAATATTTGAATTCATATGGTTTTATTTTGATTGAATATTGCAATTTTCCCCATAAAAGTTCTTAAACCACAGCTCCGTTCATTAATTGTAGATATTCCTCTACAGAAAGATGCTGAATTTCTAAAAGCCAGTTTTACTGGCTTTTTTTAATTTAAACAATTAATTGCTGAATGTCTATCAATTGAAAATAAGAAAACTAATGCTTATACTTTCCTATCGTAGTTAATGTTGTATTATAAGCTTTTTTGATTCTCTCAAATCCTTTCCAGTAAAGGTTAATAAATATATCCCTGGAGCTAATTTATCAGTGTAAACTATTCGATTTTTGAACCAAGGATAAAGTGTAAATCGTTGCAGTTCATTTCCTATTTCATTAGTAATTGTAGCGATTATTTCATGATCTGTTTTATAAACGATATTAAAAAAATTATCTGATTTGTTTTATGAAACGAGCATTAATGCCTAAAAAAGTGTATCGCATTGCCTTGCAAAGGACCAAGATCATAATTGGGAAAATTAGGTACGCTGAAATTACTGCCTAAATAAAGTGTATCGCAAGGTGAGCCTGGTAAGGACCAAGATCATAATTGGGAAAGTTGGGAATACTTGAATTAGAAGCCACGTAAGGAAGTGTTATCCCTGCTTGAACAAAATCACACGCCAATCCCAAGCTGTCAGGGTTGTTGATAACATGAATACGGTTAGTTCCTCCCCATGGAGATATATAAATTTTCCCATCAGGCCCTAACTGATGAAGAAAAAAATAATCAGGCCAGCCATCTAAATCTTCCCATGACGCTACTTTAGTAATAGACATTTGAACGTCATTTTGCCATGTATCAAACTGATATAGGCTATAATAAGTGCTTACATATAAAAAACGATCATTGGGGGAGAACGAACAGCTCAAGGTTGCTGAAAGTGCTCCAGTATCAGGTACAAACAGTTCGACAAAATTGTAGAACTCACCTGAACAACGATCAAAATTTAATAAATCAATAGTGTCATTGATATTCAGGTGAGCATACTGACTACCGTCGCGAGAAAAACAGCCATTCCGTAAATATCACTAGAGTTAAAAATACTTCCGATGTTTTGATGAGTTACTTCAATACTTTCAGGACTAAGAAGAATTTTATAATAAAGGTCAGAATGATACCTATGAGCAACAATCCACCAATCTCTTCCATTGGCATGCTTACATGCAGTAATTCTTCCCTGAATAAGAGTATCCTCCACAATTAATAGATTCTTCTTATTCAACATCATTTCACCAAGACCGTTATCTCCATCCATATCTATTTCAGATAGATTTAAATGCAGAGGTTGAGTGAAATTAGATCCATTAGCATACACATATTCGGTGGTTAGATATAGAATATCATAAATATTTGCAGAACCAGGCTTAGGAATGACTATAGCTGCCTGCGAATAGCCAAGGCCAGAATTTGCATAGAATTCAGTTCCATAACCTGGATTAAAATTCTCTGAATTCAGTAATGTATCATGATTACGATTGGCGATCCAAACTCGTTGGTATAAAAAAGTATTTCACCAGTTGTATCACAAATACTTGCATTAGTTATGAAAAGTTCATTTCCTGCAACAACTACTGTATCAACTGCCTCATCAGAAAATCCAGAAAATATGAATTTCCATTACTAACATTTACATTTTGTCCTAATTGCCAGATATTATCAAGATTTTGGGATGATGCATTGAGAATAAATAAGTAAATCAACACAATGCAAAAGACGTTTTTTTCATCGCGTCATCACTTGATTGTGACTAAATAGTGAAACAATTTATCAACGCATTAGAACTCCATAATTGCAGATAGTATAGCCCTGCCGGTAATTCATGGGTATCAATTATCACAATCGCTTCATCAGTTGAGTTTAATTTGTATCTATATAATATCTCTCCCAGAACATTATTTAGTGTAAGCTCGGTACAATTTTTTTCCTTCTGCTTTGTAGAAATATACAGAAAATTCTTTAGTTGGATTTGGAAACAATTTATAAATTCCTACATTGTTAATGAAAATATTTTCATATCTGGAGCCACGGAACACAAAGTTCTATCATCAAAATAATCATTTCCAATAATTATATGATATAAACTTCTAGCAGTTAATACTGCTGGTCCTCCTTCATACGGACATTGATTTGAAACGTCTGTTATTATTGTTATCTCACCACCAGAAAGTGAAAAATTATGTTGAATATAGTATTCAGGTAAATTGAATTAATGTCTTGTTGATTAATCTCGAATTCTCCATCTGGATCAATACTTTCATTAATAGTTAAGGCTTCTTCTAATACATTGTCTCTTTGTTTTTTACTCAACGAAGTGTCAGATAAATTATCAACAAGTGAATCCATTCGATAGAAATTCCAATGTTTTCACTGAATGTGGCGTCATAAAAAGTTTCAAGGCCTTCATCACTTCTACGATAAATTTCATCATTTGAAAGACGAGAAAAAAGATTGAATTTGGTAACCCATTCATAACATGACTGTTGAGAAGTTGGATAACTTGTTTCTCCGGCAACGATACTTAAATCTGTTTCAAAACTAGATTCTCCAGGAACAATAAACAAACTATTTATTTCTGAACAGCCTACGCATTCGTCATAATCATCGAAGCTGCTTCCGGCGTAAAGCCACTCACTGAATTCTTGCCAGAATTGTCAAGAATGAAACTTACTAAACTAACATACGGACTGATATCACAGAATTCAGAATTGAAATCTGCTAAAGACTTATAAATGATGTTGGGTCCTGAATATTCATAGCATATAAGGCATATCCATTCCAGTCGCTACT
>JBGAWA010000111.1:0-12304 GCA_044227805.1 Chitinophagales bacterium
TAGTGGGCGATTGCATGATGGTGGAAGAGGGCACGGCAATTCCTGCCGATGGTACCATTATTCATTCCAATGATTTCTCCGTGAATGAATCTGTACTTACCGGCGAATCAATGCCGGTTTATAAGGATCAGACGACTGATAATCATTTTATCTACCGTGGCACCTCTGTTTCTACAGGACTTGCCATAGCCACTGTAACAGCCATAGGTAATGAAACCCGTATCGGAAAAATCGGCAAGAGTATCGAATTTATCAAGGAAGAGAAAACACCGCTTGAATGGCAGATAGGAAATTTTGTAAAGAAGATGGTGGTGGCTGGCATCATCGTTTTCCTGGTTGTTTGGGCGATCAATTTTTTCAATACCCGAAACATAATTGAGAGCTTGCTGCAAGCACTCACGCTGGCCATGAGTATTCTGCCCGAAGAAATACCAGTGGCCTTCACCACTTTTATGGCATTAGGCGCATGGCGGCTGATGAAAATGGGTATTGTGGTAAAACAAATGAAAACAGTGGAAACGCTTGGCAGCGCGACCGTCATCTGTACTGATAAAACAGGCACGATCACAGAAAACCGGATGAGCCTGGCCAAGCTATTCGCCTGGGGTTCGCGAAAAATTAGCGAGCCATTTAATGTTATGGATGACGAAGTGAAGGAACTCATCCGCTTCGCCATGTGGGCCAGCGAACCGATACCGTTTGATCCAATGGAAGTGGCTTTGCATGATGCGTACCGTAAAACCACCCTACAGGACGAACGGATAACATACCGGCTTCGTCATGAATATCCATTAGCGGGTGTCCCCCCGATGATGACACATCTTTTTGAAGATGATCAGGGGAACCGGATTATTGCCGCTAAGGGCGCACCGGAAGCAATTGCAAAAGTTTCCGGATTATCAGACGCAGCGCTTACGGAGGTCGCAGCTGCACTCATCAGCCTGACGGAAATAGGGTATCGTGTTTTAGGCGTAGCCACAGCAAAATTTTCCGGCGATGATTTTCCACAGACACAGCAGGAATTTAAATTTGAGTTTAAAGGACTCGTAGCCTTCAATGATCCGCCTCGTGAAGAAATGGATCGTGTACTGAATGATTTTTATACTGCCGGAATCAATGTCAAGATTGTTACCGGTGACAATGCCGCTACCACCAGGGCCATTGCAAAACAAATAGGGCTGAAAGGATATGAAAAAAGTTTGAATGGTGAGGATTTAATGAAAATGCAGGAGCATGAAATAATGGAAGCAGTGGGAAGTATTAATGTGTTCACACGGATGTTTCCTGAAGCCAAGTTAAAAGTGATCAACGCACTAAAAGCCAGGAATGAAATAGTAGCGATGACGGGTGATGGAGTGAATGACGGACCTGCATTGAAAGCCGCGCACATCGGTATTGCTATGGGCAGGAAGGGTGCAGAATTGGCTAAAGAGACCGCTTCTTTGATACTGCTCGAGGATGATATATCAAAGATGGTGGATGCTGTGGCCATGGGCAGGAAAATATACAGCAATCTGAAAAAGGCTATTCAATACATCATATCGATTCACATTCCGATTGTATTGACCGTTTTTATACCGTTAGCGTTGGGATGGAAATACCCGAATATCTTTTCTCCCATCCACATCATCTTTATGGAATTGATCATGGGACCTACCTGCTCCATCATTTATGAAAATGAGCCGATAGAGAAAAATTCAATGCGGCAAAAGCCCAGGCCATTCACCACCACTTTTTTCAATTGGTCAGAACTGGCAACGAGTATTTTCCAGGGACTCATCATTACAGCAGGTATCCTGATGATGTATCAGTTTGCGGTTCGCCACGGCTTCAGCGAACCCCTCACAAGGTCAATTGTCTTCACAGTACTGATTGCCGCCAATATTTTTTTGACACTGGTAAACCGTTCCTTCTATTACTCAATGATCGCCACGCTGCAGTACAGGAACAACCTGGTTTTACTCATCATAATTTTAACAACAGCAATGGCAGGATTGCTGCTGAGTGTGAAGCCACTCGCCGATTTCTTTGGTTTTGTGTGGCCGGGCATTCACCTGCTACTGATGTGTGTGGGAACAGGATTCGTATCTGTTGCCTGGTACGAACTGGTAAAATGGGGAAAACGTCTTCGACGAGGTTAAGCATATTCCACACGATAAGAAGGTTTTTAATAGCCCCGGATTTTCAACTGAAAAATCCCGTCGTAGCAGAATTTACACTGAGATGCCAGGCTTATTCCGGTTCCCGTGTTAAACTCTGAAGCGAGGGATTAAGTATTTTTCCATCTTCCATTTCAATAGTACGGTGGGTACGTCGTGCAAATTCAGTATCGTGGGTTACTATCAGCATCGATTGGTTATAATTTTCCGATAGGTCTTTAAAAATACTGAAGACAATTTCACTATTCATTTTATCCAGGTTGCCGGTTGGCTCATCCCCCATAATAATAATCGGATCATTAATCAGGGCACGTGCGATCGCGACTCGTTGTTTCTGACCTCCGGACAATTGATTCGGTTTTTTAAGTGCTTCATTTTGAATGCCCAGCATGGCAAGTTTCTCATATGCCATCTGTTCTATTTGCTGTTCCGGGTATTTTCCGAGTTTCATACCGGGCAGCATTACATTCTTTAGTACTGAAAATTCATTCAACAAATAGTGAAACTGAAATACGAAGCCTATCTTTTCATTTCTGATCTTAGCTAACTCAGCTTCTTTCCTGTTTCTCATGCTTTTCCCATCAATAAAAAGATCACCTTCAAAATCAGTGTCCATTGTGGAAATGATATACAGCAATGTAGATTTGCCGCAACCAGATTTGCCGGTGATGGAAACGAATTCACCTCGTGCAACTGAGAAGCTCACGTCTTTCAATACCTGTATTTTCACTGGGTCATGAAAATATTTTGAAACGCGATGGACTTCCAGTATGTTTTGCGTCATCTTATTTTCCCCTGATAATGATTACGGGATCTATCCGGCTCGCCTTGCGAGAAGGGAAGTAGCCTGCGAGGTAAGTGGTGATTAAAGAAAATAAAATACCGATGAGGTAGAAACTGATATTATAATCAACCGGATAGGTTGTAGTTGTTGGAAGCGCTGCTGTATTGAATGGCACCTGGTCAATCAATACCGAAAGTCCAAACCCGAATACCAATCCAAGTGCTCCGCCAAAAACACCAATGCTTACAGCAATAGCGATAAATATAAGATTTACATCACTGCCGGAAAATCCGGTGGCTTTTAAAATGGCAATGGAATCCATTTTTTCATAAATCATCATGTTGAGGATATTGTAGATGCCAAAGCCTGCTACAATCAGCAAGGTAATGCCAACAGAATAGGATATTAATGTTCTGATAAAACTGCCGGTTTCAAACTGGGCATTCGCTGTTTGAATATCCAGCGCATCTATGCCGAATAAGTTACCGTACTCTTTGGCTAATTGCGGAGCCAGCTGAATATCCTTTAATTTAATCTGAATATCGGTAATAAAACTGCCGGGTTCTGCCATCAGTTTCTGAACGGTACTGATGGACGCGTAGCTCTGCACATTGTCAATATCCCTGATGCCGGATTGAAAATAACCGGCCACTTTCAGTTGTATCCGCTCACCGCGCGTGGTGGTTATCTGAATAACATCGCCAATACCGGCCATCATTTTTTCTGCAGCACCCTTACCGAGAATAATACTGTTCGGAACATTTTTCAGATCCAGGTAATTGCCGGTCGTTACATACTCATGAAAAAAGAACAACCGGTTTTCAGCTTCCACATCAATACCATTGATGACACCGGTGAGATCTATCGGACCGACATTATAAATTACCTGGGCCGTAATTTTGGGTGCAATACCTGATACCCTGTCATCATTGTTGAGTGTGCGCATAATGGCTGCATTGTTATATATCTCCTGCCGCTCCGTCTTAGGTTTGACGGAACTAATGAAGTGATGATAGTGGCGGTACTTCGTTGACAGCTCAATAGGCTGATTTTTCGACGGCTGAATCTCATTGTATAACCTGATGTGCGGTGTACGGTTGACAATGAGACCGTCGAGCAGGTGGTTGAGTCCCGACATGAAACTCAGCAGGCTGATAAACATGGTAATGCTGAAGGTAACACCAATGGCAGCAACGAGGGTTTGTTTCCAGCGTGCGAGGAGGAGTGAAGCAGAAATTCTTCCTATGAGCAGCGGCTTCATTCAGCAGGTCGGATGAGTTCATCGTTAATACTTATACCGGAGAGAATCTCAACATATTGATAGTCTTTCAGGCCGGTCTTTACTGCAACCTGGTTGCCATTACTTTTTACAACCATAGAGTCATTCAACAGATAACTCCTGGGAATCAGTATGGCTTTGTCTTTGGTGGCAACCACGATATTGGCTTCAAATGTAATATTGGGATAGAGCAGGGCAGGACGTTCTTTGAATTCAGCTTCCACCAAAAAAGTTTTGCTGCGTTCATTCATCAAGGGAATGATCCTGCTGATTACTGCTTCGAAAACCTTATCTTGGTAACTATCCATTGTTACCAAAACAGTAAGCCCATTGCGGATACGGAGGATATCGTTCTCATCCACCTGCATTTCCAGGATGAAATGTGTTGCATCACCAATTACAGCCAGTGGTGTTTGAAACATCGCGACATCTCCTTTCGTAATTTGCAGGCCGTAAACGATGCCGTCAATCTGACTTCTGATGGTGTATTCGTTTTCAAGTTTACTGGAAATCAACAGGTTCGTTTTTGATTGTGCGGAAGCAAAGTCAAGCTGCCGCTTGAGGTCATTGTAGCTTTCTATAGAAGATAAATACGTGGTTTTAGAATTTTTATAAGCCAGTTCCCGTTGTTCCAATTCCGCTTTCGTTCCAATTTCCTGCTGCCACAGTGCCAGTTGCCTGAAATAAAGCGAGGAATCCAGTTTCATTTTACTGGCTGAGAGTTCCACTAACTGGCTGGCTTCATTCAGTTTCCCCTGGTTTGCATTATAGTTGGAGAATGCAGCAGCGAGTTTCGCATTTTCCTTGTTTAACTGTTGCGTTTCACTGGCAATCGTCAATAGCGCTGTTCCGGCATTTACCGTATCACCTTCTGCGACAAATACTTCACTGATAATACCGCTTACGGTTGGAAATACCTGGTATTGATTTTTGCTCTTAATAATGCCCGAAGCATAAATTGATGATGTGATGGATGCTATGGAGGGTTTAATTTTTTCTTGCTTGCTCTTGCATGAAAGAACACTTACTATCATGAAATAAAAAATAAACCTGCTCATGAGCAGCAAAGATAGTGATAAGCGCAATCTGGTGAGCTTTGATTTCAGGAAGACCACTGTTCTTTGGCTTTTATCCGTCTTATGAGCAGCGGTTAAACAACGGTGAGCGGGACATAGTATCATTTTTTATCAGTCATGCTGATGAGATCAAGTGCTGCCTGTCCACTTGCGAAGCGAATGCGGCAATAACAGGAACAAAGACATTTTATGTGAGTATTATTGCTGTCTTATTCTTTCAAAGTACTTCGAGGAATTAACACGAAAATTTACGGCCCATGGAACTGGACAATCTTGCAGAATTCAAATCATTTCCCCAGATCAGCAAAAAGATCGTTTCCTTCAGCATAGCCAAGACCTTTTCGGAAGGTGAAGTGATATTAAATGAGAATGCTTATATCAAATCCATTCCTATTGTAACGCGCGGAAGTGTAAGAGTGATGCGCGCTGATGATGATGGAAGGGAACTGTTGCTTTATTACATCAGATCAGGAGAGAGTTGCATCATGTCGTTCCTGGGCGGTATTCATCATGACACGAGCAAGGTAAAAGCAATTGCGGAGGAAGAGACAGACATTTTGCTGTTACCGATTGATAAAGTAGGCATACTGATAAAGGAATATCCTGAATGGCTGGATTATATCTTCAGGTTGTATCACAAGCGGTTTGAAGAGCTGCTGGAAGTAGTGAATGCCGTTGCTTTTAAGAAAATGGACGAGCGGCTGCTCAGTTTTATTAGGACGAAGTGTGAACTCACCCAAAGCAAAACACTTTATCTGACACATGAGCAACTGGCAGGCGAGCTGGGAACGGCCAGGGTGGTGATTTCACGGTTGCTGAAGCAACTGGAAGAAGAAGGGGTCCTTCAGCTGGGCAGAAATAAAATTTCGCTTGTGTAACATTTGTTGCTGAATGCAATGAAGGATAGATTGATTTTTGCGGGGTAATTAATTCTTCACCCAAAAAAATCAAACAAATGAAATCTAATGTTTCAACTGCTGACAGGATTGTCAGGATTATGGTAGCGGTGATTGTAGCCGCATTGTATTTCGCCAACCTGATCAGCGGCACTACTGCCATTATTTTGATTGCCATTGGAGCCGTTTTATTACTGACTTCACTGATTAACTTCTGCCCGTTGTATTATGTGCTGGGGCTTTCTACGCGTAAAAAGGAGAAATAATATGATAGCGCAACAAGCGGTAGTTATCGCCCTGATTGGTGTTGCGGCCGGACTTCTAAGCGGATTGCTCGGTCTTGGCGGTGCCATCGTTATTATTCCGGCATTGGTGATGTTGCTGGGATACTCACAGCAACTGGCGCAGGGAACGGCCTTGATGATGATGGTATTGCCGGTAGGCGCACTGGCCGCCTACAAATATTACCAAAACGGATTTGTTGACGTTCCATCAGCGCTCATCATGGCTGTATTCTTTTTTCTGGGTGGTTATCTCGGGGCAAGATTTGCTACGCAGGTGCCACAGGAGATGTTGAAGAAAGCATTTGCGGTTATGCTGATAATTATTTCAGTTAAGATGTTATTCCTGGATAAGCGCTGAAAGTATTTCCGGTTTTGTAACAAAAGTAACCGGACGGAATAAGGAGCGGATCTACCTTTGAATCATTGTTCATTGTAAAGAACTAAAAATGGAAATCAGACAATTTGAAGACAAAAACCTGGCGCATTTCGCATATGCAATTGTGAGCAGGGGCGAAATGGCGTTAATTGATCCGGCGCGTAATCCACAGCCGTACTACGATTTCGCCAGATCGCACAATGCAAAAATCACTGCGGTGATTGAAACCCATCCGCATGCTGATTTTGTAAGCAGTCATTTGGAAATCAGGAAGGCGACAGGCGCCGCTGTTTACGTCAGCAAACTGGCCGGCGCAGAATATGAACATCAGTCATTTGATGATGGGGATGCAATCCTGTTGGGTGGTATCACATTCAAGGCATTAAATACGCCCGGTCATTCACCAGACAGCATCAGTATTGTTGCGTTTGATGAAAGAGGAAAGCAGCACGCGGTATTTACAGGCGATACTTTGTTTATCGGTGATTGCGGAAGGCCTGATCTGCGGGAGCAGGCCGGCGCCATTACGGCTTCCAGAACTGAACTGGCAAAACAGATGTATCAATCATTGCATAATAAGATCATGAAGCTGCCTGATGATGTTTTGGTTTTTCCCGCGCATGGCGCAGGAAGTTTATGTGGCAAGGCCCTCAGCAGGCAGCCAAGCAGCAGTATGGGTGTTGAAAAAATCAGCAACTGGAGTTTACAGCCGATGAGCGAGGAAGATTTTGTGAAGGAACTGCTCACTGATCAGCCATTTATTCCTAAGTACTTTCCATTTGATGTGGCCATGAATCGCAGTGGTGCTGAGACCTTTGCCGATAGCATTCAGCGGGTGGAGAAAAGAGCGCCGGTCACCTGTAAATCTTGCGCAGACTCATTAGACCCGCAAATAACCATTGTTGACACCCGTCCGCAGAAACAATTTAAGCAGTCGCATTTGAAACGCGCGATCAACCTCATGGATGATGTCAAATTTGAAACATGGCTGGGAAGCCTGATCAGTCCCGGAGAAAAATTTTACCTGGTAGCGGAAAATGATGCAGTGCTGAATCAGCTGATCGAACGGATAGCAAAAATTGGATATGAAAAGCAGATTGTGCTGGCTTTTACTGCGGAGTACGGTGACAGTACAACGCCGGTATTCGACAGCAGTAACCTGAGGGAAAATCTTGATGGATACACCATTGTTGACATCAGAAACCTGTCGGAAAGGGAAATGAAGCCGATTTTTCGCAATGCCCTGCATATTCCATTGTATGAATTGCGTGAACGGGCCGGAGAAATACCGCAGGACAAACCCATATTGGTGCATTGTGCCGGTGGGTACAGGAGTGCGGCGGGCAGCAGTATTATTCAAGCTTCCATCAAGAGCAATCTACCGGTGTATGATTTGAGTGATGCCGTAAAAACCTTTCACGCGGAATTGGAAACAGCAACCATCTGAATAATCAACAAACAAAAAAAACTGAAATGAACATCAGCGAAGTTATCAGCAAGAAACTTGGAACCATAGTGGATGTCAGGACGAGTGCCGAATTCAGTAGCGGAAATGTGATGGGATCCATTAATATTCCATTGCAGGAAATTCCTGTAAGACTGACTGAGCTAACGGAAATGAAATTACCGTTAATACTCTGTTGCGCCTCGGGCAACAGAAGCGGACAGGCGCAACAATATCTGGCGCAAGCGGGCATTGAGGCATACAATGCCGGCTCGTGGCTTACTATTGACAATCTCACATCACCCACCACATAAAGTGGAGTTTCATGGAAAAATGGGGAGGAGGCAGCGGCAGTTTTTGACGAAGCCAGATTCATAAATTAATATTTCAGTAAATCCAACAATCAATATGTTAAGCACATTAAAAAGAATTTTAGGATTTGGTCCTGGCATCAACTATACTGAACTGCTAAGTCAGGGTGCTATTATCGTGGATGTCCGAAGCAAGCAGGAATATGCGTCGGGTCACATACATGGTTCTATCAACATTCCTGTTGATCAGCTAAGCAATAGTACCGGTAAACTGAAAGACAAGAACCGTCCGATCATTACCTGTTGCGCATCGGGCATGCGCAGTTCATCCGCCAAGGGGATTTTACAAGCCAAAGGTTATTCACAGGTTTACAATGGCGGAGGCTGGCTCAGCCTGCAAAACAAAATCAAATGACAACGGCTTCATTTTTTAGCGGATGGCACCTGATGCGATGGCTTCGACTGGTTATTGGCATTATACTGACCGTGCAGGCTGTATCTTTGCAGGATGGATTTGCAGGAATCGTTGCTGCGTTCTTTTTGGTACAGGCGATTACGAATACGGGGTGCTGCGGAAGTGAAGGATGTTCGTTGCCTGCCGCTCGCATCAAAGAACCTGGAATGGAAAAAAGTATTTCACGAAGTAAAACAAAATGAAAATGGAAGCGCATTATTTTAATGTTGATGTAGACTGGATGGAGGAGAGAAAAGGTAAGCTATCTTCCCCTGAATTAAACAGTACAATTGAAGTTGCCACACCACCTCCGTTCGCAAAAGGTATGGTGGGGATCTGGTCGCCCGAGCACCTTCTCACGGCTGCTGTCAGCAGTTGTTTTCTTACCACCTTCCTGGCGATTGCCGAAAACTCAAAGCTTGAATTTGTGAGTTTCACCTGCAGCGCGAAAGGAAAACTGGAGAAACCGGAAGCAAAATTTCTTATGACGGAAATAATACTGGAACCGGTATTGGTGATTATGCGGGATGCTGACAGGGAAAAAGCAGAACGCATATTGCAAAAATCGGAAGCTGCCTGTCTGATCTCCAATTCCATCAAGTCGAAAGTAACACTGATTACCCATGTTGTTACGCAACAACTGGAATCATACGTTTAGTTATTGATGCTGTAAGGAGGGTAGTATGTGGCTTTACGGGAAAGCAATTCCCGAAAGCCAACTTTTTATCGCGGGCATCCGAAAAATAACTTTGTATGATGAAGCAGCTGTTATCGTTTATCGGCTGACCGCTTTTATTTTCCTGTTTTTCTACATAGAAAAATCAAGCTTCGCTGCGGCTTAGCGCTACTAAGCTGTTGCTGATTTTTATAAGAAAGGAAAATGTTTAGCAAACCCTAAGCAGTGCTCCATCGGGGTTAAACCCGTTCTATCCTGGACTGGAAAATACCGGGTTATACTGTTAAAGGGATTACCATTGGCGGTTATACAGCGCGAAAGTTGTCTCCTGAAATCCTCAAACTTTTTTTGTATGATCTGATCAGCAGCATGATTTGTATTTTGTGATAAATGTTTCTTATGCCGCCATTGATCATTTACATTGTCTGGCACCCGCAATTTCAGGAAGGGTCAACCTATGCCGAGTTCATCTACCGGACTTTCAACAGAAATTTTAATGATCCTTCCAATCGCAGTTTAGGTATTCCTGTTTTTTACCGTTCTATTGGAGCCTCAGGAAGTGAGGATGAGATGCCGAGGGATATTGATTCAGCGGCTGCACAACGCAGCGCTGTCATTATACTCGTCGATGATCAAATGGTTATTCATCGCGAACCATGGAAAGACTATCTCGACGGGCTCATGGCTATGGACAGCGAAAACGGAAACCTGCGGATATTTCCTGTTGCGCTTACTAAAAACGCTTCCAATGTTAATGATAAAGTCAACCGCAAGAACTATATCAGGTTATTCAAAAAGGAAACACTCGAAGACAAATGCAGTTTCCTGGCCATCTCCCTTGCGCATGAGTTTTGCCGGCTTTTGCATGGCTATGAAAGAGTAAACGATAATGAAACTGCTTCACTGCCACGTCTTAAACTTTTTCTCAGCCATTCAAAAGCGGATGGTGTTGCAATTACGAAATTACTTAAGTGCTGGGTGCAGGAGTTCACCGGTCTGCAGGCGTTTTTTGATGCAACGGATATTCCACCCGGGGAATCATTTGCCAAAGTGATCAGGGAGAATGTGGACGTGGCAAGCCTGCTTGTTATTCAAACCGATGTGTACAGTACACGAGAATGGTGCAGGGCTGAAGTGCTGGAAGCAAAAAAGTACAAGCGTCCGGTAGTGGTAGTGGATGCTCTTGTGAAGGGCGAATCGCGCAGCTTTCCCTATATGAATAATGTACCGGTAGTTAGGTGGTCAACAAAAAGCGCATCCGATGATGCGGGCCAGATAGAACATATTATTCTCATCGTGCTTTTAGAAACCTTACGACACCGGTATCAGCATGAATTTTTTGATACGCAATGGAAGCAGACACTGCCATCTACCGATCGTTATAAAATGCTCAGCAATGCGCCTGAGTTGCTTGATCTGATTGATGAAGATGTGCAATGGAAGGATGCGCCTGCCAGCTTTCTCTACCCGGATCCTCCTATTGGCAATGAAGAGCTACAGGTTTTAAAGAAGATTGCACCGCTTGCAAAATTCATTACGCCCGTTCAGCTGATCAGTGAATGGACACAACAGGAAGGGCAACAAAGGCAATTTACGATCGGCATATCCATCTCTGAGTCAGGCATGATGGAACGCCGTGGGCTAAGCCAGGATCATTTGAGGGATGCCATGATAGAGGCAGCCCGCTACCTGCTGGCCTCAGGCTATTCATTGGCCTATGGTGGCGACCTGCACTATGCCGAAGGATTTAATTTTGTAAACCTTATCAGGGATATGGTCAGGACTTACCAATCTGACTACAAGCCCCAAAAGGCGAGCGTTACAAACTTCGTGGCGTATCCGCTGTTCAAGCTGATAGAGCCTTCAGTGGAAGCGGAGATGATTGAACAGATAAAATTTATCAGGGTACCGCCACCGTCATCGCTTACAGAAGTTTTAACGACGGAGTGGCAGACTATCCTGAAAGGAGAGACCGTGCAAGATCAATTCCTGTTTGCAGAGTGCCTGACGGAAATGCGGCGGCAGATGAATGAAAAGATTGACGCAAGAATTATTCTTGGCGGGAAACTTACAGGGTTCAAAGGAAAATATCCTGGCCTTGTGGAAGAAGCCATGCTGGCCATGCAGTCCGGTAAACCTGTATTTCTGATTGGCGCTTTCGGCGGCTGTGCAGAAGCCATCATCCGGGCCATAGTGGGTGAAAAGCCGCTGGAACTGACGGAAGCTTACCAGGCAAGGAATGAACGCTATCATCAACTGATCAACTATAATCGGCAGCAGGCCGTTGTGAAAAAAACGGAGGAAATCAACTACGAAGCGGTGACTGAATTTTTTAACACAAAAGGTATCAGTGGTTTATGCAATGGACTTTCTGCAGCGGAAAATGAAGTGCTGTTTAACAGCAATGACGTAAGGCTTATTATATCATTGTTGTTGAAAGGAATGAAGACTTGCAGCAAATGATGATTGAATAATGATTGTTCAATGTACAATAGCCGAGAGTCAATACATAGAAGTTAATATTCAATTTTCAACTGTCAGCTAAATACAGTATATACCTGATCA
>JBGAWA010000003.1:0-85861 GCA_044227805.1 Chitinophagales bacterium
TTTTAACAACCAAGCCATGTGATTTATCTTACAAGTCTTCTAAAGACCAACAAATTTATTTGAAGAGGGGAAATGATTTGTGCTATAAAGTTGAGGGTATAACCCAAGATTATATCGAGCTTACATATACTACTAATGGCAGAACAATAACTTATACCAAGCAGAAGTGATATATAGAACCTTAAACAGTCTTTACCGCTTTAATTCGCCTCTGATTCAATAATATGTGTCTATACGGATGTTTTATTTCATTATTTCTTCTATGTCCGAAAAAATGGATTTAACAATCCATATGAGATTTGCTTTGCCACACCTACTATCATTGATTGTATTGGTTTTTTTACATGCAACGAGTAACCGGAGATTGTTATGGATTCAACAAGATATTGTCAAACCTGCAAGCTCCCCTAAAGGCAGGTGCAGTTGCGTTGAGATGAAAATGGTGTAATGATTTTAACTCATGGATTGAAAGTCCAAATGCTCAAATGGCAAGGATCAAAAAATACCGGCCAACTAAAAGCAAACATGATAAAAGTCATATCCCAATACAACATAAATCACCTTTTCAATGATCTGGAATCCTGAATTTTATTGTTTGTATAGATTAATCATAAAAAAATTAACTATGAAAACAATTTTGATGACTTCATTTATGATGATTTTTTTTCTTGCAACACAATTATATGCAATGGATAAAAACAATGCGCCGCCACCGCTGACTTATTGTGCTTCCAATGGCAACAGTCAATATTGGGAATACATTGATTATGTAAGTATTGGTACGATTACAAGAACTTCCGGAGCAGAAACAGGGGGATATTATGATGGTTCCGCTATGAGTACCGATGTGGTTGCAGGCTCAACCTATACCTTCACCTACAGTCATGCAAATCCCAATGGCGGATATGTAGAAGACTGGACAGTTTATATTGACTGGAATGCAGACGGCGATTTTATGGATGCAGGTGAAGCGGCATTGAAATCCATCACTTACACTTCGGCCAACTACACTTATCAGCTGACAATACCCTCAACAGCAACAGTTGCTTCAACGCGGATGCGTGTAAGCATGCGATTTTACGCATACCCGCCACCATGCGGAACATTTAACCAGGGTGAAGTGGAAGATTACACTTTAAATATCCTAAGTGGAAGCGGTTGCAGTGAATCCTATGAACCGAATAACTCGAAAGGAACGGCAAAACCCATCGGTATTGCAACGCCTGTGTTGTCGCAGATTTCAATAGCAAATGATGCAGACTGGTTTTCTTTCAGCAATACTGCAGCAGCACCTAATATTAAAGTAGCGCTTACCAATCTTCCGGCTGACTTTGATCTCCGTTTGTTTGATCCATTCGGAGTGAATGTGATGACAGCCAAACACAGTGGAACCGTTGATGAAACCATTCTTTTCAATACCGCCGTAGTGGGCAAGTATAAGATCAAAGTGTATGGCAAGAATGGTGCTTTCAGCAATACGCAGTGTTATACTTTGCAGGCTGATATCAGTGATGTTCCATATCGGTTGATGCAGGAATCCCCTGCAAATGGAATACAGCAATTGAACCTTTATCCTAATCCGGTTGCTTCGGAACTGATGATTCAGTTTAACAATGAAAAATCAGCAACGGTTACTATGCAGGTAATGAATGCGATTGGACAACAAGCACTGATTTATTCAGAAAATGCTGCGGCAGGTGTCTATACAAAGTTGCTGGATGTAAGCAATCTGCCGGATGGAGTATATTTCATGGTGATTGTTTGCGCAGAACAGCGGTTGACAAAGGAATTTGTTATTAACCATTAGCAAATTTGAAGCGAAATTGGGTAAAACGCCACATCCTGCAAGGCAATCAGGGATGTGGCGTTTTGCAGATAATGAATGCCTGATTACCATATGTTTTTTATGCTCAGCATCCGCTTTAAGCACGAAAACAGAATTCAAATCCTGCACTGTTTCCTGTTGCCCAAGTGAAAGCAGATGCACTTTATCACAAGCAGTTATTATTACCCGTCAACAGCTACAAAGATCGTCTGTGACCGAATCTTTGGAATAAAGAGCTGGAATTTCTCACTCTTACTGCTACTATCGAATATTACTAACTCAGGGGTAGAATTACAAGCAAATGGGAGACAACAGAGACGGGACATGTAAAAAAATCAAATATCATGTTTTCATTTGGGGCGGAAACAATTTCATCAAAAGGAATATTGATCTGCTATTGAACCTGTTTCCGGTTCACTTCACGCCATTAGCTGCCGCATAATCAAGTGCAGCTACCAGCTTATCGAGATCGGCCAATGATGTATACACATGTGGGGTAATGCGCACGCATTTGATGTTTTCCCATTCAATATTGACCGCGTGAATCTTGTATTTGGCGAAAAGAAAATCGTTTAGTGCGGCAGTGGTGATGCCGTCGACGGAAACGCCGCAGATGGCACAGGAAAAATTGTTTTTCAATGATGTATGCAGCTTCACTTTGGGGATCTCCTTTGCTTTTTCAGCCCAGTAATTTTTTAGATAGCGAAGACGTGCTTCCTTACGCTGCGCGCCTATCGCATTATGAAAATCCAATGCATAACCGATGGCCTGTTCTGCGGGAAAGGCCCGCGTGCCCTGTGCTTCAAACTTCCTGATGTCGGCGCTTTGCGGATCACCATTGGCAAACAATGGCCACACCCCAGGAATTTTTTCTTTCTTCACCCACAGCAAGCCGGTGCCGAAAGGCGCGCAGAGCCATTTGTGCAGACTCGTGCCCCAGTAATCGCACCCAAGATCGGGTAGCTTGAAGTCGAAATGCCCGAAGGTATGCGCCGAGTCGGAGATGACTTCCACCGCCGGATTTTTCTTTTTCACGGCATCGGATATTTTTTTAACGGGCAGAATCTGACCCATCCAGTTGATCATATGTGTTACATGCACCACCTTTGTTTTGATTGTAACGGCATTTGAAAACTGATTTACAAAATAATCATCGTCTTCATCCGGCAACTCCAGGTTCAGCCAGATGAGCTTGATGCCATCACGCTTTTCTCGCTGCTCCCATGCATGAATCATATTGGGATAATCCTGTTTGGTCAGTATCACTTCATCGCCGGCCGAGAGATTGAGTCCGAAGATGACGGTCTCCAGCGCTTCCGTGGCATTGCGGTTGATAGCGAGCTCCTCTGCATTGCATCCGGCGAGGATGGCCAGCTTCTGCCGCAACGGTTCACGTCCAAGATCAAGCACATGCCACATATAGTAGCTTGGCGCCTCATTGCTCATCTGAATGTATTTGTACTGCATCTCCTGTACATGCATGGTTTGCGGACTGACGCCACCATTGTTGAGGTTGATGATATTAGATGAAACAGTATAAGCCTGTCGTATCATGGCCCAGAAATCTTCATCCATGGCAAAAGCCGCGGGAGGCAGTGGTCCCTTTGCGCTGACGGCAGCCTTGATTTCGCCAATGCTGACTAAGGATGAAAAGGCTGTTACCCCTGTGGTGGCAAGCAATGCAGCACCGGATTGCCTGATGAAGTGACGACGTGAAGGCATAGTGGCGAAGTATATATGTTTAAAGAATAAAAGTCGGTTTATAAAAGTAATTAAAATAGCCCGGAGATATGATGCCGCTGATAAAATGTTTTGCAAAAAAATTCATTACCGGCGTTCCGTGCAGTGCAGTTTTGAACGGTGGGATGTGGATTTAACCCGGATTTTTCAGTGGAAAAATCCCGCTTCGCTGCGACTTAGAACTGCTTAGGGTTTGCTCATCTTTTTCAAGAAAAGAAAATGTTTCACAAACCCTAAGCAGTTCTACGTCGGGGTTAAACCCGTTGCCGCTTTGAACTGCAAAATGTGGGTTTAATAAATGAAGGAATGTAGTTGGTTACCAGTTGACGGCAATACGGCTGCCGGCCTCTTCATCATTCACAATACTGAGACAAGTATCTATCTCCTGTTGCATTTCCTTCACATGGGAGATGATGCCCACGATTCGGTTCTCTTTTCGCAGCGAGCGCAGTGTTTCAAATACCAGGTCGAGCGAATCAGTATCAAGCGAACCGAATCCTTCATCGAGAAAAAAGAAATTTTGTTTAGACTGTGAATGCAGCTGAATGCTGTCGGCCAGGGCCAGCGCAAGAGACAATGCGGCCTGGAATTTCTGTCCACCCGACAATGTTTTTACACTCCTTGTCTGCCCATTGTTCATGTAATCGCGCACAAGGAAATTATTTCCTTCACTGAGTTCCAGCCTCATTTTTTGCCTCGTCAGTTTATAGAAACGTTCGTTGGCAGCATTGCACAGTTGCTGCAGATGCACACTGGAGACATAGGTGACAAATCCGTTTGCCTTGAACAAATTCTTAAGGGTAGCAATATCATCACCACGCAGCAGTATAGCATTCAGTTGTTGCGTTATTAAAGATCGTTGTACCAGTTGCTGCTTCTCATTCTTGATAACAGCCAACAAACCAGCCAATTGTTGTTGTCGTTGCTCTATACTTGCCAACAAGTCCGCGATTTTCCGTTGCAGTTGTGTGTGTGCGGCATGATCATACAATTTACCGTCGGCTTCTTTTTCCCGTTCCTGCAGTAATTGTGTAGCTGCATATAATTTTTGCTGGAACTGGCGCAGTATGTTCTTTGCGCCGGAAACGTCCAATGGTGAAGCAAGCAGTTCAAGGGCATGCTTTTCTTCGATGCCGGAATCCTTAACCAGCAACCGGATATTATTTTTAAGTTCCCCGTAGAGCAATTCCGTTCGTTCATGGTTGATTCTGCCAGCTGCGATAGTACCGGTCAGTTGGCCTGTTGTGTTGCGCAACTGCTGCAGTTGATGATCCATGGAATGGTAATTCTCTTCGGCGCTGATATATCCGTTGGTCAGTGATTTGACTTCTTTCTCAATGGCATCCGCTTCTTTGTATTCATATTCGTTTGCCTGTAACAATACAAATTGCGACAATAGCAAATCTATCTGCGCCTGAAGGGAAGTTGATTTCGCTTTCAGTTCATCCATGGCTTCGCTTCCTTTTCGTCGTTGTGTTTCTTTTCTTTTTAGCGAAGCTTCGATCTCATCGAGCTGTTGTTCTGTAGCCTTGATTTCCTTATGCTTTTCTGCAGCGAGTGTAAATTGCTCCTTCACTTTCTTTTCCTCTTGCTTCTCCCAGCCTGACTGCGTATATTTTTGTTCGTGCTCTGTCAGCAACACTTCTTCCTGTTGCAACCGCTGCTGCAGCAACGACCGTTGTTTCGCGTACTCCGCTTCCTGTCTCCTGTTAATTTCCAGCTCCTGCATCAGTGATTGCAGTGCAGCCAGATTTTTTTGTGCCGTGGTTTTTTCGGACATCGCTTTTTTTACAGAGGCTTTCACCTCCGTTGCGGAAAGAATTTGCGGATGATCCAGCGCGCCGCAAAGCGGGCAGGGTTGGCCGGGCTTCAGTCGCGCCGCATGTTCTTCCAGCTCCTGCTGCAACAGCAGGAGTTGCAAGTCCGCTTCCCGCTGCTGGCTGTTTTGCTCCAGGGTATCCACCGCGATCATCAACTGACTGATTAATGATGCTGATGGCTGATCAGGGTGCATGTGCGGAACCAGTTTTTTTATCGCAGGCGTGAACTGCGCTTTTTTATAGATGGCAAGAAGCTTACTATTTTCGGCTACTTGCTTTTGTTCTTCCCGCAGGGTACGAACCACGGATAGCCTGGCGTTTTTCTGCACAAACCAATTGCTGATTTCGGAAAGCACCTGCAAGTCGGGAAGATGTTCTTTCAACGTCTTAATCTGGAGCGTTGCTGCGTCCCTTCGTTGTTGCAGCGCCGCTAATTCCGCATCCGCCTCTTGTAAAAAAAGGAGACCGTTCTGCAATCGCGAATTGATCTTTTGCATTTCCTGCCGCAATAGAATAAGCTGTTTAATCTTTACCAGTTCATCACTGCGTGCTTTCAGCTGCTGCCGGTTTTCAAATGCGGCTTTCACGGAAGGAAATGCTTTTTCTTTTTCCGATAACTGATCGGTGGCTTGCTGAAGTTGAACCAATTGCGCCTGCAGTGCCGCTGCCTGATTAGTCAACTCCGTCTGTAGTTCGGCACTTCGATCAAAGAGGGATTTAAAATGCAGCTGGCAGAATTCATAACTTTTGATTTGTTCTTCCAGCAAGAGCATTTTTGGTTGTTGCTGTTGCAGCGTGTGGAGCATTGTTTTTTGTTCCTCAATCCGTGCAAACAATATTTTTAATTGTTGGAGTATTTGTTCAGCGGTTCTTTTCTCCGTCAGTTCCTGTTGATGGCTGTTAAGCTGTTGTTGCCGCTGCAGTGCTTCGTCTTCTTTTAATTTGATCTCCTCTCCTGTGATGGTTCCTGTCTGCTGCAGTCGCTCCTCGAGGCGAATACGCTGCTCATTATTTTTCGTTTCCAGCAATGAAACCTGATCCGACAAGTCGAAGCGCTGAAGGTGAAAAAGTTCCTTCATCATCTCGTTGCGTTCGGATTGACCCAGCTCTAGGAACTCCTGGAATTTGCCTTGCGGAATAATGATGGTACGCCTGAAATTATCATAGCTCAGCTGAAGTATAGATGTAATGGATGTGGTCTCCACCGGTTCCCATGCGCCATTCATTTTCTTATAAGCAGTACGGTCCAGTGTGGTGATCTTTTCAAAATTCTTATTGTTGCGTTTTCCTTTCACCATGAACCGGTACTCCTGTTCATCGGCGCCGGTTCTGAAAATGAAATCTATGAACAGCTCTTTCGATTGCAGGTTCATCATATTGTAGGCACGGTCATCACGTTTGTGTAACCGTTCTGTTTCGCCATACAATGCAAATGAGATCGCTTCCAGTATGGTGGACTTGCCGCTGCCCACGGATCCAAAGATGCCGAAGATGCCGGCACCCGTCAACGGCTGAAAGTCGATGGTTTGCTTTTCCCGGTAGGAATAGATGCCGCCCAATGTAAGACTGACAGGTATCATGTGATTTCCTCCGCTGACAGCAGCTCTTTAAAAAGGTTGAGGATGGCATCGTTCGGTGGCTGACCATAACGGTGAGTGAAATAATCTGCAAACAGTTCCTGCCTGTTTTTAGTGATATCAGGACGGCTTGTTGCCTGCTGATGATTGTCCACCAGTTCGGGAATAATATTGATGATGAATGGATGAGCAGACACCAGTTGTTTGCGTTCTTCGGCGGTCAGAAAATCTTCTGTGGCGAGGGTGATTTCCACCAATGCAGCCTGGTTGTTATGCAGCCATGCGAGAGCCTCCGGTATATTTCCGGAACGGTATCGCAGCAATCGTCGTCCCTGCTGCAGCGGAATTTCCGTCAAGGTAACAGGTTGGCCGGGTTCCGCATCTACCATTATCACATATTTCTGTTGGTTCGTTTCACTGAAACTATATGCAAGCGGACTGCTGCTGTAAAGGACCGGACAGGGAGCAGTATCAATTACCTGTTTTCGGTGTAAATGTCCGAGTGCTGCGTACTGTATTTGTTCAGGAATATTTTCCGAATAAACGGCCTGTGCTCCGCCCAGGTGCAGGATCGGTTTCTCCTCTTCAGGCTCTTCAGCGGGTGATGTTCCATTTTTCATGAAGAAAAGGTGTGCCGCAAGCACGTTGACTCCGCGCCGATCGCAATAAGCATCGGCCAGCTTTTGCCAATGTTGCTGCAGCAAGTCGCGCAGGGCAGTGTCGGGATGCTCCGTTCCAAGAAAGGTCTTGAGCCGCAACTCACTGGCATAGGGAGTGAGCAACAATCGCAATGGAAAGGCAATGCGTGGCAGTTTCAGTTCCAGAAAACCCTTATCACTCTTCGTGACAGCAATGCCCTGATCAAGTGCAAACGGATGAACCATTGAATCCGGAAAGCCGGAGAAGATGATTCCGCATTCACGTGCCAGCGGATCGGGAGCTTCAATCCGTTCGGGTGAATCATGATTTCCCGCAATAGCGATCACCGCCCGTGATCCGTTACCGGCTAATCGTTTTACCGTTTTGTAAAACAGTTCAACGGCTTCCGTTGAAGGATTAAAGGTGTCAAATAAATCACCGGCAATTAATACGGCATCCACCGCTTGTTCTTCCGCAATAAGGCAGATCTCTTCCAGCACGGCCTGCTGTTCTGGGAAGCGCGAAAAATTTTCGAGGCGCTTGCCGAGGTGCCAGTCAGCGGTGTGGAGGATTCGCATAGACAACGGTTTGCAGGGAATACATTTTGAAGATACGGGATTTTATGCTGTACGATTGAGATAGAACGGGCTGGCTTGTGCCACAGGAGAAATCTGCAATTCGTTGATACAGACATGCGGCGGAAGCGTGGCACAAAAGTACACTACGCTGGCAATGTCTTCAGCCACCAATGGCTGATAACCTTTGTAAACAGCTTTGGCTCTTTCAGCATCGCCTTTGAAACGGATCGTGGAGAATTCCGTTTCCACAGCGCCTGGATGGATGCCTGTCACCTTAATGCCCTTTTGCAGCAAATCAATACGCATGCTTTGCGAGAGTGCGTCAACGGCGAATTTGGAAGCGCAGTAGACATTACCTTTTTCATATACATGTTTCGCTGCCAGTGAGCCCATATTGAAAATATGCGCTTGTTTTTGTTTGACCAGGAAAGGGACAATCGCTTTGGTCACATACAATAGTCCTTTCACATTTGTATCAATCATCTGATCCCAGTCATCCGTGTCGCCATCCTGGATCAGTGAGAGTCCGGCGGCCAGCCCGGCATTATTGACGAGGATGGAAATTTGATCTTTCCAATTATCGGGCATGGAGGCAACAGCCTTGTTCACTGCATCTTTTTCGCGCACATCGAAGTGGAGCGTGAGCACTTCTGCCTTGAAATCATTTTGCAGTTCAGTGGCAACAGCCTGCAGCCGTGCGGTTCTGCGGCCGGTGATGATGATGCGCCAATGGTTTCTGGCGAAGATACGCGCAATGGCATGGCCGAAGCCGGAGGTGCCACCGGTGATGAAGATGGTATTGGACATACGGTTCAAGGGATTTTGGGGTCAGCAGCAGAAATTTATTGGTAATTATTTTTTTAGAGAGTCAGCAGCTTGTTGCATTTCTCCTGCAACGATGGTTGTTACCTGTCCGGCCCACGCAGCGTACATTTTGCCGGAAGGATGCAATCCATCATCCGTCAGCAGAGAAAGGTCATTCAATCCTTTTCTTGAAATCGCAGTCACGTTCACATAATGAACACCTTGCTTTTCACTTTCTTCCTGATTGATTGCATTAAAGAGATCGATCTCTTCAGCAATCTTCTCCCTGTCACGTCCTTCGGCAAAGGGAGTGGCTCCCCAGTCGGGAATGGATAGCACAATGACTCTTTGTCTTTCATTGCCCGCAAAGTTGATGGCCAGCCCGAGCAACTCCACAAATTCAGTCCGGTATTCCGCAGCACTTCTGCCACGGTATTGATTATTCACTCCAATCAATAGTGTGACGATGTCAAAGGTTTGCCGGAGGTCTGCTTCCCGAATAGCTTGCAGGAGTTCATCTGTTGTCCATCCGGTGGTTGCGATGATGCGCGGATTTTCAAAGTAGATTCCTTTTGAATGCAGCTGCAAGACGGCTTGATTGGGAAACCGGTCGGCCTCTTCTACACGTTCGCCAATAGTATAAGAATCGCCGAGGCACAACAGGGTAAATTCTTTGTGGCTGTTTTGCATAGCATCAGTTTGTGAAAACGAGGGCAAGATGGGGAAGAAAAGGATGAAGAACAAGATCACTTTATGGAACCCAACTGATCTGGTCATGTGCATGCCGTGAAATAAAAGCAGGTGATTTTTTTGCCGGAAAAAAAGAATGCAACACATTTCGCCCATCCAGTTGCTCCGTCAATACAATACAATCAGCTTCTTGCTTTGCGCTTCCGTACCTTTTTGCAAAGTGTAGTAATAGGTGTTTGTGGAAAGCCCCAGTTTTTTTGCATCAATGATAAATTGATGCCAGCCCATTCTCAGGAATTTGGTTACAAAAATTTTAGCCACTTCTTTCCCAAACAAATTATAAAGTGTGAGCGAGTAAATTCCCGGCTGTGTGATTTTAACCTCCAGTGTCGTTTGACCGCTAAATGGGTTTGGGTAGTTTTGATACAATGTAAAATGTTCCGCTTCTGGCAGAGAGGTTGTTTCTGCCAGTGTAGCAATATCAACCTGTGCTGTCCAGACAGCGGTGGACGTTCCGTCCTGCCGTGTCCAGATGGGAGCAATTTTTCCATCGTAAGCGCTGATATTGGTATAATCACCGAAAAACACATCGGTGGTAAGTTGAAACGGCTGCTCGCTGATTTTCTGATTGGTGAAAGTTGCGCCGCCGTCGGTTGAATATGCCAGGTACACGTCAGTTGTCTGATCAACATAACTGCGACGGTCATAAAAAAGAATATAAATGTATCCGGTGACCTGGTCAATATCCATCCATGTCAGAAACTGGTGTTTTGCAAACGCATCATCATTTACTTTGAAGGGTGCGCTCCATGTTGATCCGCCATCCGTGGATTTCGAGAGCCACACATCGGTGTTGTCAGTACCATTGCGCTGATCGGTCCAGTTTACATAAATGGTACCATGATAGGCGCCGTTACTCAAGTCGGTTTTTGTTACCGGCAATCCGTTACAGCGTATCATGCCAGGAATAAAATAATCCCATCCACCGGGTTGATCACAGACGACGATGTCATTACTCAACCAGGTGTCGCCACCATCCAGTGATTTATCAAAATACAGCGTGTCGCGATTGGACCAGCACACATAAATTTCACCATTGGCACCAACAGCAGGCACTGCGCCTTCGGTGGTGTTATCGCCATCAAGACAATCGCCCGCCCAGCGGCTGATGCGAACGGGTGTGCTCCATGTTGTTGCATGGTCGGTAGATTTTGAAAAGAGTATGACAGAACTGTCATTGGGATTGGCGCTGCCATATTGATCAAATTGCGTCCAGGTTACATAAATGGTATTGGAATTCTGATCCACTGTTGCCCAAGCTTTATCCTGGGCTTTGGATCCATTTAATCCGGTATAGCTTCCTGCGGACCATGAATCGCCCTCGTTGGCAGAACGCTGGCATACGATTCGGTCAATCCAGTTCCCTGCTGACGGATTTGAAAGGTGGATGAAATAAAAAAATCCTCCTGTATCGGCAAACACACAGGGATCGCCCCACACACCATAGGGAGATTCGAGTGCATCTTTCTCCCAGGTTAATCCGCCATCCAACGATTGATAAACATAGTTGATATTGGCTCCGGCTATAATGTTATTGGTGTTTTTCGGATTGATGCAAATGCTTGGTTCTTCAGGGCTTCCGCTATCGTCAATTTTGATATTCTCGAATTGTGCAAGCGTAACGCCTGAATGTAAAAGGAAAAGCAGAATCAATAGCCTGTTCATGCAAAAGAATTTTAATGTTTTACAAGAGAATGAGCAACAGCGCCAATAAGCAGAAAGGCTAAAATACGATGATCGGGAATAGCGGGATCAGTGAATGAAATTTTGTCAGAGAATTCATTGCGACCTGTTGTTTCGTTCACATTAAGCTGCTCCCGACCGTGGTGCAAGCCGTTTTCTTTGAGTCGCAAGAAGGACGAACAAAAAAAAATCTGCAAAAAGGAATGGAAAGTTAACTAACAGCTGATCGGTCAATGTCTCGCGCGGCAATAGACAATGCTTTCAGAAATTAATGAGTCAAATTCAATTCACCTTTCTTATTTTGCCAGAGCAAATTCATTTTGTGTCCATGAATCTTTCGTTGCTCCTCTTATTGCCGCTGCTGACATCGCTTGGGATACTTTTTTCCAAAACGCCACAGCAAATAAGAATTATTGCATTGGCCGGAGCTACCCTTCAAATCGCGGCGGCGAAAATCCTGCTGTTGATTTATTGGAAGGAAAGGGCCGCCGGTAATGTGGATCAAATGCTCTTTCAGTCAAACTATACCTGGTTTGCTCCGCTGCATATCAACTTCCATTTGGGTGTTGACGGCATTTCTATCGCGATGATTTTGCTGACGGCTTTTGTCGTGTTTGCGGGTATCCTTGTTTCGTGGAATGAAGAAACGATGAGCAAAGAGTTTTTTTTCCTGCTTACTGTTCTCGCGGGGGGAGCATATGGATTTTTTATTTCTCTCGATCTGTTTACCATGTTCTTCTTTCTCGAAGTCGCCGTGATTCCAAAATTTCTGCTGATCGGCATCTGGGGTAGCGGCAAGAAAGAATACAGCGCCATGAAACTTGCCTTAATGCTCATGGGCGGCTCTGCGTTGGTACTTGTAGGCTTGCTGGGATTATATTATAACACGGCGGCAGGAAATGGTTCTTATACTTTCGACCTGCTGCAGATTGCTCAGTTAAATATTCCGATTGAAGCGCAACGCATTTTTTTTCCGTTTGCCTTTGTGGGCTTTGGCATTTTTACGGCGCTGTTTCCTTTTCATACGTGGGTGCCTGATGGCCACTCATCGGCTCCCACGGCGGCATCCATGTTCCTCGCCGGTATTTCCATGAAGCTGGGTGGTTATGGCTGTCTGCGTATGGCCACTTACCTTATGCCACAGGCAGCGCAGGAATATTCGTGGCTCATTGTTTTACTCGCTACCATTGCTATCATTTACGGCGCATTCGCGACCATGATGCAGACTGATCTTAAATACATCAACGCATATTCTTCAGTAAGTCATTGCGGCTTTGTATTGCTGGGTATTGGTATGCTCACGCAAACGGCTATCATTGGCGCTGTCATGCAAATGGTATCTCACGGATTAATGACAGCGCTTTTCTTTGCTGCCATCGGGATGATTTATTCCCGGACACACACAAGGATGGTTTCACAGCTCGGTGGGGTGATGAAGATTATGCCATTCATTTCAACAGTATTTGTGCTGGCTGGTTTGTGTTCGCTCGGCTTGCCGGGCTTCAGTGGTGAGTGGCGGAGATGACGGTATTCATGGGATCCTGGCAAAGGGCAGAAACCTTTTACCGGATCGCAACGGTGCTGGCATGCGCATCTATCGTTGTAACGGCCGTTTAAATTTTTCGCGCCGTTGGTAAAGAGCTTATGGGGGCGCTGGTAAACAAAAAATAAATGAAAAAAATATATTCGAACTGGAATGAAAAGCTTGCAGCAGTGGTGTTGCTGGCAGGAATTATCATGATTGGTGTTGCGCCGTTCTGGCTGAATGAACTGATTCATCCCGGAGCGGAAGCGATTATGCAAAGTTTAGGCAGGACCGTGATGTTGAAATAACAGGACTGGTGAGCAGTATGATTTCGAGCATAATGAAGGATAATTGAACGGAATACAAACAACACAGGTTGCCATTCTTTTCGACATTGAATCAGTTTACCATAAGTTGGGAATAGTTCAAACAGTAAATTATTGATGGAGGAGTTTTTTATTTTATTGAAGTCAGAGTTGATCGTAGCGGGCATCATCGTCCTCCTGCTCATCATTAAAATTAGCAGTGATGAAATAAAGCCGGAACAGTTGCTCCGGCTCATTAACCTATTATTACTGCTGAATTTTTTGACAGGCTGCTTTTTCAATTCAGCTGGATCGCTGTTCGGCGATATGTTTATCACCGGTAGCCTGATCGCGTTTGAAAAGAACCTGCTCAACCTGGGTACGTTGCTTATTTCCCTGCAGTCGTATGACTGGTTGAAGAAACATGAGCACGTCACCGAATTTTACCTGTTGCTGCTCTCCACCTTGCTTGGTATGTTCTTCATGATTTCAAGCCATAACCTGCTGATGTTTTACCTTGGTTTAGAACTTTCTACCATACCATTGGCCGCGCTTTCCAATTTCGACCTTGGAAAGAGACGTTCTTCTGAAGCGGCCATGAAGTTTATCATGTCGTCGGCGTTCTCCTCCGGCTTATTATTGTTTGGGATCTCACTCTTATATGGCGCAACAGGCTCTCTCGGATTTACAGAGCTGTCTGCCGCATTAACCGGAAGTCCTTTAGAGATTTTAGCATTCATATTATTACTGGCGGGATTCGGATTTAAGATATCAGCGGTTCCTTTTCACCTTTGGACTGCTGATGTATATGAAGGATCGCCGGTGGCAGTCACTTCCTATCTATCTGTCATCTCAAAAGGGGCCGTGCTTTTTGTGATGACATCGGTATTGTTCACGGTCTTTAAACCACTGGCAGCGGAATGGTATCACATGTTGTTCCTGCTATCGGTGTTTACTATGATTACCGGAAATCTTTTTGCCATCCGTCAAAATAACCTCCGGCGATTCCTCGCTTTTTCCTCTATTGCTCAGGTAGGGTTTATCCTCATCGGCCTGTCCGGTAGTTCGCAGGAAGCCACAGCATCGGTTATTTATTTTGTGATGATTTACATCTTCTCCAATTTGGGCGCATTTGGTGTTGTAGCGCTAATAGCTTCGACAACGGGAAAAGAAAATGTAGAGGATTACAAAGGACTTTACCGGTCAAATCCATTGCCGGCACTCGTACTCACCCTTTCCTTATTTTCACTGGCCGGCATTCCGCCTACTGCTGGATTTTTCGGTAAATTTTTTCTTTTGATGGCCGGCGCGGGAAAAGGAAATTATTGGCTGATTACAATTGCTGCGCTCAACATGGTGATTTCACTGTATTACTATCTCCGTATTGTGAGAGCGATGTTCATGGAAACCAGTGAAGCTCCTTTGCAGAAGATAGCAATCGGCTTTCTGCCAAAGATATCGCTGTTGTTGTGTGTGGCTGGCCTGCTGCTGATTGGATTCACATCCATATTGTATGATTATATTTATGCATTGAGTCCCGGTTATTAAATACAACAAGTGATGGCGATCAATAAGAATCATGAGTTTGAAGACCTGGAGGGCGTGAAATGCGCTATCGTGGAAAAAAATGTTACCGCGGTACGAGTTGCATTTTTAAAAGACCTGCTGTCATATAATGGTTACACGGTGGTGGTGGTGAAATCCCCGCCTCCTAAAGCAACCGTTGTCAAACCTGCAGCAACGGCTGATGCTAACCTTCAGGCGGATATCACCGGCGAAGCATTACCACAACAACCGGCGCCTGCCGAAACATTTACCGTCGGCGTCACGGATGTGATGTTTAACGCCACCAACGCGGTATTTGGACGATCGCTGAAAACTAAAAACGGGCATATCGTAACACTGGCATATTGGCTGCAACAGGAAGATCAGCCGCATGACGAAGTCCCGTATTATGAAAATAAAGCAGGCCAACCTGTTTAATGCTACCGTGGTATTTCCAAAGTGAACATTCCATCGATAAATAAGGTTAAGAGGTATTATCTTAAAAAGTGATTGGATATGGCATTGGATAAATGGTTCACCGCCGTTGTGACAGGCATCTCGGACGTCACCGAAAACACCAAGCGGTTCTTTTTCAAAGTGCCGGAGCTGAAGGTCTTTGATTTCACACCCGGACAGTTTATTACGGTTGACCTGCCGATACATCATAAAAAAAATCACCGCTGGCGCAGTTATTCCATCGCGTCCTCACCGGATGGCAGCAATAACTTTGAATTGCTGATTGTTCATGCTCCGCACGGTTTGGGTACGAACTACCTATGGAAAGAACTTCGCATTGGTTCTGAAGTACTGTATAAAGGGCCTTCCGGGAATTTTATTCTCCCCAGGGAGATCAGAGAAGAAATATGCATGATTGCCGCGGGAACCGGCATTGCTCCATTCCGTTCCATGCTGCTGGACCTCGAAAAATATCCACGGCCGCATAAAAGGATACACTTGCTTTTTGGGTCCCGCTTTCTGAAAGATCTGCTATACCGTGATGAACTGGAAGCGCTGCAGAAAAAAATCCCAGACTTCGAATATCATATTTCTCTTAGCAGGGAAACAACAGCTTTCAATGGGTATAAAGGATATGTGCATCCGGTGTATGAGTCATTGTTTGCAGATAAACGGCCTGCACAGTTTTATTTATGCGGATGGAAAAACATGGTTGACGAAGCGCGCCGGCGCATACTTGCCATGGGGTATGAAGAGAATGCCGTCCGGGCAGAGCTGTATGGATAAGCCATCATTTTGAAATGCCAAGCCGCGCCGTCGCTAAGCGATTCTTTCGAAAGTATCCAGAATAAAAAACCCTCCCGGCCAACATCACCGGGAGGGTTCAGATTATGCAATCATTAAAATTATCGCAACACGATCACCTTCGTTAATCCGCTGCTTCCGGTTCCATTGAACCGTACAAAGTAGATTCCTTCCGGCAGGTCACTCACTTCCATTTCCAGATCCGTCTCGGTGCCATTCCAGGAAACGCTGACTTGTTTTCTGGCAATACCCAACTCATCATACCAGCCGATTATTCCACTTTCCGAATCTGATGATGTCAGATGCAGGGTGACCATGCCACGGGCGGGATTCGGAGTTGCTTTCAGCTGCACGCTTTCAATCAACGCCTTTTCATCCGATCCATTCGCCGGAGTTCCGAATGCAAGGGCAGGATTCTTCACCTTGAAGGTGAACGTGCAGGTACCGCACGACTGACCATTGCAGGTGGCACTGATCACCACACTATAGCTGCCGGTTGTTGTTGGCGTGAATGTAATGGGCAGTGATGTTCCGCTCTGAATGAGCACCGCGCCTTTGTTTATGGTCCATGTATAAACCGCATTACATGCCGGTCCACCCTGGCAAGTATAACCTCCTCCCACAGTGATAGGAAATCCTAGCTTCGAGTTATAGGTGGTGCCGCACGACTGATCAATATAGGAAACATTGCTCGTGGTGACGTTGAAGGGTGTCCATGCCCCGCAATTGCAGTTTTCCGTCACATAGAAGGTCATCGAACAACTGTCACACAGGTTGCCGCCGCAATAGCCATATAACATCAGCGTATAGTTGCCGGCAGTGTTAAAGGTGAAGGAAGGAAGTCCTGTTCCTGATGAGGGACTTGCACCGGGTAAACTCCAGGTGATCTGTGACTGGCAGACAGCGGGATCACCGTTGCAGCCAAATCCACCGGTGGTGAAAGTATAAGCTGTTCCGGTAACCACCTGGTCAAATTGAGCCCCGCAATACATCACACTGGTATTCAAAACACCATTCACCACGGCGTCGGCAGTAAATGTTGACCAGTGTCCACAGGCACAAGGCTCAACCACCACAAAGCTAATGGTGCAGGAGTCACAGATAGTGCCTCCGCATGACGCATACAGCTTAAGTACATACGTACCGGCACTGTTCAGAGTAAAGGAAGGTAATCCGGTTCCTGATGATGGTGATGCGCCTGCAATGCTCCAAGTGATATTGGAGGAACAGGTAGCGTCATTGCCGGTACAGAAATACATCGGTGTGGTGAAACTGATGGTAACGCCCGGCAGAAGATTATCAAGCGTGGCACCACATTCCACGAGTTGTGTATTCGATGACCCTGCAGGTACAGGATCAACATGAATTTCAAAAATATCATCCCAATGGCCACAGGCACAAGACTCTTCACAATCTGGTATAGTAAAGCAGACCGTGTCAACGGCATGACAACAACAACCGATGCTGTCGAGCAGCGTGATGTGATAGCAGACCACAGAGCCTGCCGGAAGCGCTGTATTGAAGGTGACGGTCTGCGTGTAGCTGCCGCCTGGCGCAAGCGGCGGATAGTTGAATACGAGCGGGAAGTTATTCAGCATGCCTGTCGGATTCAGATAATCTATCACTGCCTGGCTGATTGGATTCGCACTGTTGTTGGTGAGCGTGAAGCTGTATTGGTACGTGCCATTACCCAGGCAGATGATGGTATCCTCCACCGTCCCGCATGGATTGAGTGGTTCTGAGATGCAGTAGAATTTCAGCGTATCTGAACATGCGATACTGTCATCTCCCATTGCATTTGGCGTTAGCCAGTTCAGCACCACGATTTGTGGTGAAGGTGTTCCTGGTGCAAGGGCCAGACACATGGTGAAAAGTCCTGGCGTATTCCCGGTAGGTATGAAACCGGTATTCGGTTCATATATTACCGTGGAGGCATTGTTCACCGGTGAATTCCACGATCCTGTATACGCTCCTCCCAGATAAGTGGAACCGATGGTAGCGCCTACCGTGATGGGTGTCACCTGTATTCCGGAAAAATATCCGCCATTGTAATTGTTATACAGCGAAACAGTTTTGCAACAGGAAGAATCTTCATCTGTTGAGCTGATGCTGATGTTATCACAAGGCACGCAATCCGGAATAGGAATACAGATGGAATCGTAGCAACAGGTATCGCCATAGATCAGAATGGAATGCAGACAGAATTCGTCAGGCACTGGCGTATTGGGCGGCAAACTCAGAATCAGCGGAGTTGCAGGGAACCATCCGCTTGAGCTGTTTGGTGGAAGATTCAGGAACTGATAATAATAGCTTAATCCATTCACCATAAACGGCGAAGTGAAATTATTTAACATGATGGAAGCTGACTGTGTTGCATTCAGGTTGTTGACATTGAGCTGGAAGGAATAAGTGCCATCGAGGTTACACCAGATGGTATCTGTCATCGTGTAACACTGTGCTGAGTCACAGCTTCTTGGTGTGTATTCAAACGACGTGCTGTCCACACAGCCATTGGCAGTGGTGGCAATCAGTTTTATTACATAGGCAACTCCGTAATTCGGCATATTGCCCGGATTCAGTCCGAGGTTTTGCAGGTTGCTGACATTCACACCATTTATCTGCCAGTCGTACATTATCATTCCGGGAGGGCCATGTATCGTGTCTGCCAGCGGGTTGATGCATCCTGAATCGCAACCGATGGGTAACAGGCTCAGGTCAGGTAAAGGAAATATAACCACATTATCATTGGCGGTGGCCGTGCATCCGCTGCCGGGATCTGTAACAGTTACCGTATAAAGGCCGCTGCTGTAAACATTGATGGTCGTTGTTACCGCACCGGTGCTCCATAAATAATTTACAGACGGAGGAAGGCCTGTGGCCGTGAGGGTAACCGCGCTCGGGGCACAAATGCCTCCCGGATTTGAATTGCTGATAGTAACCGTGGGGGAAGGATTGACGGTGATGGTAATTGATGCATTGGACTGGCACCCTGTTACATCGTCAGTGGCAAGCACATTATAGGTATAGGTTCCAGCAGCCAGGAGACCCGGTGAATAGGTGGCACCGGTAAACAAGAGGACATTAGCATTATCAAACCATTTAATAGTATAACCTGCGCCAAGACCAGAACTGAGTGTGATGGCCTGCGCCGAACACAGCGGCTGAGGGCTTGCTGAAAGTGTCAATACCGGCAATGGATTAACGACAATAGCAGCGGGATTGCTTTGAATTATACATCCGTTGAAGTCGGTTACCACGCAATAGTAATTTCCGGAGGTAACGGCAAGATGCAATGGAAAGGTTTCGCCACTGAGCGCTGTTCCGTTTAAGTACCATTGATACGAAGTGTAACCGGGTCCGGCATCCAGCAATACACTGCCACAACCCGGCGAATTGTAGATCAGGTTGAATGGGGGCGGCGGTGGATTAATCGTTACTGTTCCGGAAGAAGTGGTTGAGCAACCGGCACCGCTGGTAGCAGTAACGGTCACTGTATAAGAAAGCGGTCCCGGTGGCGGGAAAGTGTGGGATGGATTAGAAACCGTTGAAAATGTTCCATCCCCAAAGTTCCAGCTCCAGCTTACAATTGGTGGATTGGAACCCATATCAAATGCATTAAACTGTACCGGCGCATTGCAGGCACTCGTCACAAAATTGGCCAATATTGATGGTGCGTTAACGGTTACCGGAATGGTAATCTTTGCCTGACAAAGTCCTATGGTTACGGTGAGCGTTACATTATATACTCCTCCGTTAGGATAAATGAATGAAGGATTCTGCAAGCTGGAGGTATTGTTGCCTGGATCACCGAATTGCCAGAACCAACTGCTGATAGGACCGGAAAGGAACGTAGAGAGATCGGTAAATTGAACGGTGCTGCAATTCACCAGCGTGCTGAAGTTAGCCGCCACAGGCACCGTTACATTGGTGCAGGCCGTTGCACCCGGATCACAAGGCGATCCTCCACCAAAAGTATAACACACCTGGTAGGTTCCAACCTGTGAATAAGTATGCAAAACAGTATTGCCTGATGCGCCAGGAGAACCATCTCCAAAATTCCATACAGCCGTGCCGATGCAATTGCTGTTGGTTACAAAGGTAAAGTCATTACATACAGGGACACCCTGAGTAACGGTAGGTGTGTTTGCCGTACACACAGGATTTCCGCTATATGGGCAAACATCATTGTTGCAATGAACATAGAATGAATAGGTTGATGTAGGACAAGCCAGGTTGCCAGGGTTCGGTACGGTAACCGAATAGAGGCCGGGAACTATAACGCTGATTGTTTGCGTGGTTTGTCCGCCGGGGCTCCAGGAATAACTGGCTGCCGCTGGTGAAGTCAGCGTTGTGGGAGACATCAGGTTTCCGGTGACGAAGTCACAGTTGCCACCATCTACACAAGTTGGACAAGGTGCTCCGCATCCACACAGTATGGTATGCGATTGGGTTTTTGAACAACCATTGGCGGTAGTTACCGTTACGGAATAAGTCCCGGGTGTGGTAACGGTTGTAGTGTTACCCGTTCCTCCATTAGACCATAAAAAAGTATAAGGACCATTTACCGTTTGGAGCGTAACAGCAGGGCTGAAAAGGCCTGTCAAAGGATCGCACGATCCGGTTGCAGGGCCTAAAGGATTTGAAACGGTGGGCTCAGGAAAGGTGGGAGCCAATGCATAGGCGATTTTCGTACAGCCATTGGCGCCGGTGGCCACAACATAATAGTTTCCGGGAGCTACATAAGGAGTGGACAAGGGGCTGCCGGATCCAATAGCAGAACCATTTGCAAGAAACCATGCATAGCTCACACCACCGGTAGCGGTAAGACTGACATTTACTCCGGTACAGCCACCGGTAGCGGCAGCCGTAGGTGTGGGCAAAGGAAGAATGTTGATGACCGGCGTTGTGAAAGTGCCGGTGAGATTGCCGCAGATGGTTTCCGTAATCGTGATAGTTGCCGTTGGCGGACTGATCACGAACCACTTAATGTCAACGGTGGTGGTGGTCTGATTCACGATCACACCGGCATTGGCAGGACTGATAGTGACATTAACCGTTGAATTTCCCGGATAAGAAAGGGCGATGTTGTAAGTGGTATTCACATCAGGGCAGGCAGACGATGGGCCGGTTATCGTGGGTGCCGGCGTTGCAAATCCATTGACAGTAATGGTGGTGGACGGTCCTGCACATCCAATGGAACTCACCGGAGTAACGGTAATCGTACCGGAGGAAAACACATTCGGAATATTGGCAGTAACCGGATTTGCGGAAGCATTATTAAAAGTTATTCCACCGGTTGAAGTCCAATTGTAGGTGACGCCAGGACCTGATCCTGCCGCAGTATAATTGTAAGGCGTTCCCGGGCAAACAGTTGGATTTGGAGAGATAGTAGCTTGCAACGGTGCGGGCAATACCACCACTGTGATGGTCTGTGGCGGATTGCAGGCCGTGTTGGGAACAGCAGGCACAGCTGTAATGACGTAAGTGCCAGCAGTGGTAAAATTAAATGTAGCGTTTGGGCTGTTCAGCACCGTGCCTACCGATGGAGTAGTCGTCCAGTCACAATTGAAAGGTAAGAAGTTTTGCAAGGCGGAATAAGTGCCGGAAGTGTTTTCTAAAGTGAATCAGGCCCGGAGATGCTGTATTTATCCAGTACGTTGATGGTTAAGGTAGCATCACCTTCACATTCCAGCACATCGTTGCTCATGTGGCAGGTGAGTACATATGTGCCTACACACGGGAAGTTGATTGTTTGCAAATATGCAGGAGAGCTTGCCGGTAATGTGGTAGTGGTATTGGTACAAGGTTCAGTAAGAGTCCAGGTGTATTGCGCGCCGGGAATAACAGGTGCGGAATAAGTATTCATGGAAGGTGAGCAAACAACTGAAGGCCCGTTAATCGTAAAAGGTCCGTTGGGCATGATGGGAATAGTAGCTACTGTTGCGACGGGACAAGTGGCGGGAGTGCATAAAGTAGTAGCCAGCGAAAGTGAGCCGGCAGGGCCTGCTCCCCAATTCACCGTAACACAGTTTGCATTGTTGGGTCCTTGTATCGTGCCGGTGCCACCGAGGATAGACCAGTTATAGGTACCACATACTGCATTCGTGCAATATTGCACTCCCTGGGTGCCGCCGCATACAGGAGAAATGCAAAAAATATCAGGACCTGAAGAGGAGTCAACGGTTACGCAATATTGTGCTGTATCACTGCAACAAGCGCTATGAGCAGTCAGCAAAACGGTATACGTGCCGGGCGTAGTATAAGTATGACTTACGGTGCTGCCGGTAGTAGAAGTTGTAAATCCATCCCCGAAATCCCAATCGCTGCTGATGATATTGGCATACGACCCGCTGCTGTTAAAGTTGATGGTGGTGTTGTTACAAATCTTAATGCAGCCGTTTACAATGGAAAGGCCAGGGTCAAATCCAATAACAGCGGTTACGCCGGGTTCTACAATTACACATAAATGTGAGATGAGGGGAAAACCGTCAGGTCCTTTTATCACAACAATCACCTGATAGGTGCCTGGTGAATTCCAGATTACAGTGATGGTCTGTGTTCCCTGTCCGCTCAGTATGGTTCCATCGCCATTGAGGTCCCATTTTATATCCGTTCCTTGTCCGTCGGTCGTATAATCTACCGTATCACCTAAGCAAACATGAATGCAGTCCTGCCCGGTGCCACCACCTACTGATCCGGTATCACAGGGATAGGTAGGATTTTGTGTGATCTTGGCAACATACTGTGCTGCGCTGAATTGTTGGGCGCTTATCAAAACAATGACAGCAGCTACAAGCCGGAGGAAAATTTTTTTCATACTTTTTAAATTTGAGGTTTGCAATAAGTTTATGCTTAATGATTGTGCGTATGGTAAGCGAGTACTACTGGCAGCCCTACTTCCCGGCTGTCTCTGACACCATGAATCCTGTATTCCCAAGACTCGTCTGATTCATGATCGTCAAATGGAGAGTTCACGGCAGTGGCAATGAATTCCCAAGGCTCAAGGGCGGATTTACGTTTGTAAATATTGACGGCATCGGCTGTCTTCTTGGTAAATCGTATTTGAATATATTCCTTCATGGAAATGAGCACCACCTCAGGCTGATAGGTTTCCCAATTTTCGTTGCCTTCATGATCAATGATTATTTTCGGTTCTTGCATCAGAAAAATAAAAATACAGGCAGGCAGCCCTGTCAGCAAGCCGTAACTCATATGTGTTATGGTGTGACGGATAAGTGTATGGAATGAGCGGGTAAGTGTGAATCCCTTTTTAAGAAGCTGATTGTCGTGGCGAAGCTGGATTTTTCCACTGAAAACCCGGCATAAACAGGAAGTCCTGAATTACTTATAACTCTGTGAGCTTCTTCAGAAAGTTATCCTTTCTTCTTGCAGACACATCGAGTGATGTTCCGTTTTTCATCACCACATAACCTCCGCTTCCTTTCACATACTTGCTGATTTGGTGAAGCCGTACGATGTGTGAATGATGAATCCGGAAAAATCCCAGTGGCTCCAGCATCTCTTCATATTCCTTCAGTGGCTTGGAAACAACATATTTCTGTCCGTCGCCGGTATGCAGCACGGTATAGCTTCCTTCTGCAGAAAGAAAAACCAGGTCGCTGATGTCGACAAAAGCAAAGCCTTCGAGTGTAGGCAGTGCCAGTCGTTTCAAAGGACCGTTTTCCGGCGCCTTCACCAATTGATCAATGCGTTCCGTCTGCGACTGTTGCAGCGCTTTTTCCACTGCCGATTTTGTCTCTTCAATGCTGATGGGTTTGAGAAGGAAATCAACGGCGGAAAACTTAATAGCCGGCAAGGCATAGTGATCATAGGCTGTCGTGAAAATCGTTTTGAAGGGACGGTGTTCAAAATGCCGCAATACATCAAGGCCTGTTCCATCCGACAGTTCTGCATCGAGGAAAATCAGGCTGGGACTTTTTTCTTTGATCAGCGCGATTGCTTCTCTCACGCCGGCGGCCCTTCCACTGTACTGCATCACCGGGAAATGATGCAGCATAATCTGCAACAGTACATTCGCGCCATGATCTTCATCTTCAATAATAACAAAGGAGAACATTTGCCGGAACTTTTGAAGCGCATGAAATATACTTTAAATATTCATGGTGGCTGTAAATATTGCTTGAAATATGCCGGCATGCGACATCCCCTCTTTCCTGATAATAACGAAATCAAATACTTGCCGGAAACCTGAAAACAGTTTTCAATCCGCAACGGGTTCCGGCATTGATCAGGTCAACCACTTCCATGGTACAAGGCCGTTGCAACGACTGATTGAGAATTTCGATACGTTCCTGTATGATGGACATGGCCAGTGAACTGCCTTTGTCATTTTTTTCTGCCACGCGGCCGGTGCCGTTGTCGGTGATCTCGCAACAGATACCCTGGCTTTCCTTTTTGAAATGGATCTTCAGTATTCCTCTCCGCTGCAGGTTTTTAAATCCATGCCGTATAGAATTTTCAACTACCGGTTGCAGCAGCATGGATGGAATCATCAGCTCATCCCCTTCCAGTTCCTCGCCGGAAATGATCTCCCAATCAAAGGAATGATTGAACCGGAGCGATTCCAGTTCGAGATAGGTCTTCAGCAACTCACATTCTTCATTGATCGATACCGTTTTTTTGCGCGATTGGTGCAGTACCGCGCGAATCAGCTTCGCAAATTTTGCCAGGTACTCATTGGCTTCTTCCGTCTTGTGCTGAAAGATGAAATCCTGGATCGCATTCAATGAGTTGAAAATGAAATGCGGATTCATCTGCGACCGTAATGCTGCCAGCTCCGCTTCAATGGATTTTCTTTTCTGTTCCTCTTTCTGCAATTTCATCCTGTATCGATAGCGAAACAGCAGGACGCCTGCAGCGGCAAACAGGAAAATAGCCAACCCATAAAACAGATTTGTTTTCCAGAACGGCAGTTGAATGGTGAATGCAAGCTGTAGCGGCTGTGCTGACCAGTTATCAGCTGCAGTAGCTGCCTGCACCGTAACCTGGTATTTTCCGGCGGGCAATTCCGACAGGTGTAAGGTTGAATTGGAAGTGTATTGCCATATGACATCGTCAGCCCGCAGCTTGTAACGGTAGGTGACAGCCGCCGCCTCCCGGAAGCTGATCCCGGAAAAGGATAACTGCATATTATTTTGCCGGTAGTCAAACTGCAAAGCGGTATCCGCAAAGATGGGCTTGCTGTTTACAGTAAATGAAGTAAGGTATATAGGTACGCTTGTAATTTTTTTCAGCTTGCTGTCAACCGGAAAAATGAGCAGCCCTTCATCCGTTGCTATCCAGATCATCCCATCTTTTACCAGCAAGGCATTTATTTTCTCTGATGGCAGGCCATCCTGTTTCCTGTACCGGGTAATCTGAAAGCTTCCTGTATTCAACTCCTTCAGTTTAAAAAGACCGGTCTCCGTACCGGCGTAAATGGTGTTATTGCCATCAATAAAAATATGGCGGGCCGAAATTTTTTCTTCCGGCGCCGTCATCACCTTAAGCTGATCATTGTCAAGCAGCAGCAATCCGCTTTCAGCAGCAGCAATCCACAGTCTGCCTGTTGCGTCAAGGCGGAGGTCGCTGATCCTGCTGGTGAGTGCCGGAAATTTTTCACCCAGAAACTGCAGTGTTGTGTCTTGTAAGACGTACAGCCCTTGTTCTGTTCCCATCCAAAGACGGTTCATATCGTCAGCCACGATGGCATAGATTCTTTTATCGTGCGGAAAATGATACAGCACCGACAAGTTGTAGTCATTCAATAACGATAGTTTTTGTCCGCCACCAAGTAGCAGGCTGCCATCGCGGTTTTGGCTGGCAGATTTCGTCCATCCGATCATCATTCTCGTCAGCGGCCTGAATCTTTCATCTGCCGTAATCAGTTCACTGTTCGTGATGATATGCCAGCGATTATGTTCAGCGGGAAAGAAATTAACCGGATAGCCTCCGGTTTCAACAGGTGGCGTTAACTCTATTTGTCCGTCTTGGAACCGGATGAGTTGAATGCTGCCGTTTGCAAATCCGGCGATGGCGCCTTGCGGGTGGTTGGCCAGCACGACAACATCATTGTTCACCAATCCGTCCTGCATGTTCACCAACCGGATGTCAATGGAAGGGATCATATAGACGCCATCACGCAAGGGTGCAATCCAGGTATTGCCTTCGCTATCCGTAAACACATGGCCGCAGTAGTTGCCATCCAGTAATTTCAACTGATGTCGTGCATCCAGCATTTTGTTGCGAAACAGGCGTGCACCTGTTTTCGACATCAGCCAGAGGTTGTTATCATCTTCCTCTATGCTGTTGTATTCACCGAAGGGATTCAGTTCAAAGCCGGTCGCGGTATCTGTCTTATTGCCATTGAAACGCACGAAGCCTGATCTTCCCAAAACCACGCTGGAGCCATCGGAAAGGAGGAAGCCATGAATGATATTGGCAGGATACTGCTGAGTGGAAGGAGTTGCTTTTCCATGGTTGAAAATAACTGCACGGTCATTGGTAAAAAGTAATAGCTGTCCGGCCGTATCCATTTTCACAGACTTTAATCCGTTCAGGTAATTGAAGCCCGTTGCGCTCAGCAGGGTTTGTTTGGAATAGCTGTTGACGCTGTCGCCATTTACTTCAATAAACCCATCGCTGTTGGAAACTAAATAGACCGTACCCTTTTTAGAAACCAGCACTTTGCAGAATACCGAATTCAACTGTGTCTTGGCAGCTACGGCCGAATTGTTTTCATTATAAAATTTTCCATGCTTGTAATAAGAAGCTTTGCCATTGAAACCGAGAAACCAGATCCGATGAAAAAGATCTTTGCCCAGCCGGATGATTTCATCATCTGCGATACCATCCGATTTTAAAAAGTTGGCGAAGTGTTTTCCGTCAAACCGGCTGACACCATGATCGGTGGCAAACCAGATAAAACCGTCATCGTCCTGCAGCACATCATACACCACGTTGCTGGGCAACCCGTCGGCCGATGTAAAATGTTTCATATAAACATTTTGTGCCGGGCACAGGTTGGCGAAGCAGCAATAAAAACTTACCAGGAAGAGGAGGCGTAGCATTCCGGAAATATAAGGAAGCCTGTTGTTAAAGAAGGTGTTCTATTTAGCATTTGCGGAAGTATAAATCTTCTCTGAAAGAACTATCTTCTTCTAAAATTATAGCACCTCACCCTTGCGAAACGTTGTCTTGCTTAATAAAAATGGAGATGTGTCATCCCGTTTCAGCAACCTTATTCAGTCTTGTACAAAAGAGATAAACAGCAACCACCAAACTTCCCGCTGCACTTACCAGTAAAGCCGCTTCCGGTGAAACTGCATACCAGATCAATCCCGTCAGGCTGCTGGCGGCAAAGGCGAAAAAAGAATTCCAACCGGCATAAAAACCAATAGCCGATGCCGTTTCTGTTGCAGGAACAAGGTTGCTAATGAGTGCTTTTGCCACGCCTTCCGTAGCGGCAGCATATACTCCATAGAGCAAAAATGCGATCACCAGCACCGTATAATTTCCGGTGAGGGCCATCATGGCATACACCGTTGCAAACAGCAGGAAACCACCAACCATCACCGGTTTCAATCCGGATTTATCCGCAAGCTTTCCCAGTGGGAAGGCGAACAAAGCGTACACGAGATTGTAAAAAATATAAGCCATCAGGACGGTGCTGTCACTGCCTGTAACCTGTTTGACTCTTAACAAGAGAAACACATCGGAGCTGTTGATCAGTCCGAAAAACAACAGTCCCACTAAAAGCTGCCGGAAGGCGACAGGAGATTTCTTCCAGTACAGGAATTTTTCAATCAATGAACTGTCTTCGCGCACAACTGCCGGCACTTTGTGTTTTTCTTTGATAAAGAAGGTAAGCAGCACGCTGACGATGGCGGGCAGGAAAGCAAGCAGGAAAAGCATTGTGTATTCACCCGGATTATAATGCAGGTAGATCAATGCCGCGATCGGCCCTACCGCGGCACCTGTTGTATCCATGGCGCGGTGAAAACCGAAGACCGTTCCTTTATTTTCCGGCGTCGTTTCGTCTGAGAGCAAGGCATCTCTTGCTCCGGTACGGATGCCTTTTCCAAAACGATCAAGTGCTCTCGAGGAAAAAATCCAGGCAGGAACGGTAAAAAGGGAAAGCATGGGTTTGGATATCGCGCTCAGCAAATATCCCAGCCGTACATAAGGCATTCTCCGTCCGGTTTCATCTGATAACCTTCCAAAGTACATTTTACTCAATCCTGCAAGGGCTTCCGCAAATCCTTCGAGCACGCCAATCAATACCGTTGAAAATCCGATGGATTGCAAGAATACAGGCATCACCGGATACAACATTTCGCTGGAGATATCCGTGAATAAACTGACAAGGGATAAAACGAGAATGGTACGCGTGATGACTTGCTTCATATTTCGAAGATAGAGAAGAAAGCGGGCCCTTGAATGATATCAATTTCGTGTCGCACTCAGCGGGAAAATAGCAGATCAACGCAAGAAGACAACTTTTACCGCCTTCATAGCGGTGTTGTGAAAAAATATTTCAATTCTCTTCCTGATCATAAGACCTGCGGTGTTTTTTAAATGGCGTCATAGCAAGTAGTGTAAACGCCGGGTGTAATACACCATCAGCAGCAGCCTGATGTTTCAACGGTAAATCCGGATGGAATTTTATTCACCCTTTCCTGAAAACCTCCTCCAGCACCTTCCATGACTTAGGCCACGAAAAATCGGGTACATGTAACTGATAATATTGCAACAGGGCTTCGAGCAACTGTCTGCGAAGCGCAGTGGCGGGTGCAGCAGTGGTATCCTGCATAAAGAAGGATAGTTGTTGCGATAAATCAACCGCAAGCGTATCCGGATGGCTGCTGCCGGAAGCTATAAACATCCCTTCGCGAAGGCTGAAGCAGGGTGTTTGTTCACTGAACAATCCACTCGGATAAAACCCAAGATACACCGACAACTCCAGCAGAAATGCCAGCAGGAATCCCGATGGCACATGCTCCGTCTCATCCAGGGATTTTACCTTTTCAAAAATGAAATGAAACAAGCGTTCATTGGCTTCTTCTTCATGAATAGATTTGCCCAAGACTTCAATCATGAACAAACCGGCCGAAGATTTCACAAGATCGAAAGGGATGGATCGGAAGATCACCGCGGCCTGCATTTCTTTGATGCGGTTCAGGTTGCGATGTTCACGGTGATAAACTTCCATCTCCAGCAAAGACAACGATTGCAACAAGCCCGCTTTGTTTTTTGATTTGGCGGATCGCACGCCATTGATGATATAGGACTGCAATCCAAACTTCTCTGTATAAATTTTACTCACCACGCTTGTTTCGGAAAACTTGATGGTTCTGAATACAATGCCTTGTGTTTTTTGCAGCATGATGGTTTTCAAATGTACAAAGGCGGTTTCATTTTCATCTTACTTGCTGTACCTTCATTCCATCACGCGATAGTAAATACGCTGCATGAAGGTCAACCTGCTTAAAAAAATTATCCCCGCCATTCCTTATCTGTCGCTGATAGCCGTACCGTTTTTCATCTTCTGGCCACTGTGGCTGCATCCGGAGGCGATGGCGTACGACATGGCCGATTATTTTTTGCCATACCGTTATTTCATCGGCGAATGCCTGCAGCAGCATCAGTTTCCCTGGTGGAATCCCTATACAGGAATGGGTGTGCCAATGGCGGCTGATCCGCAGACCGGAGTCTTTTATCCCATCACCTGGCTGACAGGCTATATGGCGGGATATGATTTTTTAACCATCAACCTCGAGTACCTGTTGCACATCGTGATAGCAGGCTTTGGTATGTACCTGTTGCTGCGCGGATTAAAATACCCGGTAATGATCTGCCTGTGGCTTGCCTGGTCTTATCAGTGCTGTGGTTTTTTTGTAAACAACGCGCAACATTATTCCTGGATCATCAGTGCGGCATGGCTTCCATTCATTTTTCATTATTACAGGAAAGCTTTTTTATCGTGCAGCTATCAGGATGCGGTTAAGACTGCGCTATCGCTGTTCCTGTTTACTACAGGCGGTTATCCTGCCTTCCTGATTATCTTGTTATATCTGCTGGGAGGACATTTTTGCTATGTTTTGGCAGGAAGCGTCTTCCGGCAGGATAGAAAGATGTTTTTCAATATGCTGAAATGGAGCAGTGTGTTGCTCATCATTTATCTGATCATTACAGCGCCTTATATTTTTTCTTTCCTGCAAGGCGTGCCACGCATGACACGCGGCGAAGCACTCATAAAAGGACATACCACATTCAGTGCGTTCACGCCACAAAGCATGATTACTTTTTTCTTGCCGGCTGTTCCCATGGGGCAAAACCGGGATTTCAATACCGATACTTCCATGACCAATGTTTATATCGGCCTATGGGCGCTCCTGTTTTTGGTGATTGGCGTGATGCGGACAATACGAACAAACCGTCGGGGAATCATTTTTGTTACCCTCCTCTTTTTCCTGATTGCAATGGGCGACGCGTTTCCCGTCTGGCCATTCCTGTTTGACAGGGTTCCATTCTTTGATCACATTCGCTTTCCTGCGGCTTTCCGCCTGTTTGTGATTATGGGATGCATCGTGATAGCAGCGGAAGGAATGAAGGCGGAGCAATCGCGGCATTCAAAAACACCGCAGGCTGTCGGACTCATTTTCCTGTTGATCGTATTGCTGTTGTGTGCAGTGGCAGCCTGTTATAACCATAATTTTATGATTCCTGATGTGTTTTCAACGGCAGGGTTTCTGAAGTTCTTTGGCGAAAGCAGCACCGCCAACAATATTGTGCTGCAATCAATTCTGCAATTGATCCCGCTGACTGCTCTGCTGATTTTGATTTATTCAAATCAGAAATGGCAAAGTCAGCAATGGTATGTATTGGTTACTGTGGTGTTGCTTTCTGATTTGTTTATTGCATCAAGAATCAACTTTACCACGATCATGTCAAGTCCTTTTCCGGCGAATGCCCTGAATGAAAAAATAGCACAGGCACCGGATGGGCTGCCGGTGTGGGATGCCATGACAACCGTTGCCACCACCAATATTGGCGATGGCAGTTACGCTCCGTCCTACTTCAACAATAACCTGTTCAGGAAACAATTCGCCAGAGATGCCTACTCACCATTTGTATTAAAATTAAAAAGTAATCTCGATCATTCTCCGCAGTGCAATAGCCTCCTGGATCGCCCAGTTATATATCTTACAAACCACGTTCAGTTAACTCCGCCGCATCCCGCTGACAATGTGCCATTAAACAACCGCCTTACTGCGCTGACTGATGAATTGACGCTTCAGCAATTGACACCTGCCACCTCAGATTCTGTTTTCTATGATTTGCAACTTACCTCCTTTGCTAACAATCAATTGGTGGTGCAGGTACATGTAAACCGGCAGGCGCTGCTCATCCTGCAGCAAACGTATTATCCGGGATGGAAGGTAACCGTCAACGATAAAGCGGCCGACTTGTTGATTTCCAATTTCTGTATGATGTCGGTACTGTTGCCGGCCGGCGATCATACCGTGGACTTCTTTTTTGATACAACGTTAACAAGGTGGTTACTGGTCATCAGCAACAGCCTGCTGCTGTTAATGCTGCCGCTGATTTTTTTATTCAGCGCGAAAATCATTCGCATCAATGGTTTAAATTCGCCGCGTGAATAAGACGGAATTACTGCAACAATTTGTTGCAGATGAGCGGTTGACAAACATCGCATCTAAGTTTCATCCTTCAACGGCCACCAGCCATCTACTCCCGGGCGGAGATACGGATAATATCTTACCGCCGGAAGGACAAGGGCATCCCCTGCGCCTTCATCTCAAAGGGCTGGCAGGTTCATCCGCCTCTCTTGTCGCTGCCGCGTTTCACCAGTTGTTCAACAGGCCGTTTGTTTTTGTTTTGAATGACAAAGAGGAAGCGGCGTATTTCCAAAATGACTTACAGCAATTTATTGAAAAGAAGGAAGTCCTTTTTTTGACGGATGCCTTTAAGAAGCCGGGCCATTTTGATGAGCTCAACAACAGCCATGTGCAGCTGCGAACAGAAGCGCTCAACCAAATCGTGAATTCGCCTGCCAGGAATGAATTGCTGGTTACGTACCCGGAAGCATTGATGGAGAAGGTGGTGAACACGCAGGCATTGAAGAAGTCAACGATCCTCATCAGGATGAATGAAAAGCTGGATGAGGACTTTATGATTGACATGCTCATCAGCTATGGATTTCATCGCGAAGACTTCGTTTATGAGCCAGGTCAGTTTGCCATCCGCGGTGGCATCATTGATATTTTTTCTTTCGGCAATGAGTTGCCTTATCGCATAGAGCTGTTTGTGGATGAAGTGGAATCCATCCGTGTATTTGATCCGCTCACACAGCTTTCGCAGAAGAGAATTTCACAGGTAACCATCGTTCCCAATATACAGACACAATTTTCCAGCACGGAAAAAATCCCCTTTCTTGATTTCATTCCGGAAGATAGCATCCTTTGGTTCCAGGATGTTGCCTTTACCCGCGACCGTATCAACGCCTGTTTTGTAACTGCCGGCGACCTGCTCGGCCGCATGAAGGAAATGCTGCCCGGAGAAGAGGACGTGGTCATACAGGCAACGCCGGAAGAGTTATTAACCGATGCCGCTGCCGTTATGAAAGCCCTTGACCGGTTTCCCGTTATTGAATATGGCAAACAGTTTTTCTTCCGGAAAGATGAATGGCTGCAGTTTAATATGGATCCGCAGCCGAGCATCAATAAAAATTTTAACCTGCTGATTGATTACTGGAGAAAATACCGTGAGGACCATATCGACATCCTCTTGTTTTCAGATAATGCCAATCAGTTCCGACGGCTTGATTCTATTCTTGATGACCTGAAGGCAAATGTTATTTATCATCCTTTTGCCTTCGCTATCCGTGAAGGGTTTGTTGATAAGGATCGTAACATCGCCTGCTATACCGACCACCAGGTATTCGACCGTTATCACCGTTACCATCTTAAACAGGGATTTTCAAAAAGTAAATCGCTCACGGTTAAACTGCTCCGCGAGCTGCGCCCGGGAGATTTTGTCACGCATATTGATCACGGCGTAGGCGTATTCAGCGGACTGGAAAAGATAGACGTGAACGGACAGTTACAGGAAGCCGTGCGATTAGTGTATCGCGATAATGATTTATTATATGTCAATATTCAATCGCTGCATAAGATCAGCAAATACATCGGGAAAGACGGAACGCCGCCACGCATCAATAAACTCGGAACCGATGCCTGGGAGGCGCTGAAACGAAAGACAAAGTCGAAAGTAAAAGACATTGCAAAAGACCTGATTGAATTATATGCGAAACGAAAAGCGACAAAGGGCTTTGCTTTCGCGCCGGATTCCTATTTGCAGACCGAATTGGAGTCAAGCTTTATCTATGAAGACACCCCGGATCAGCTGAAATCCATCACCGATATCAAGCGTGATATGGAAAAAAATTTCCCCATGGACCGGCTTGTATGTGGTGATGTGGGCTTCGGGAAAACAGAGGTGGCCATACGTGCCGCATTTAAAGCGGTGGCTGACGGAAAACAAGTGGCGGTGCTGGTGCCGACCACCATTCTTGCCTTGCAGCATTATAAAACATTTGGTGAGCGGCTGATTGATTTTCCATGTACGGTGGATTACATCAACCGTTTTAAATCGGCAAAACAGCAGAAGGAAACCCTGTTGCAACTGCAGGATGGAAAAATTGATATCATCATCGGCACCTCTGCCCTGATCAGTCAACGTGTGAAATTCAAAAACCTCGGCTTGCTCATCATTGATGAAGAGCAAAAATTCGGTGTGGCGGCAAAGGAAAAACTTCGTCAGCTGAAAGCCAATGTGGATACGCTTACCTTAACCGCAACACCAATTCCCCGCACTCTGCAGTTCTCTTTGCTTGGCGCGCGCGACCTTTCCATCATCAACACACCGCCCCCCAACCGGCAACCGATTGAAACAGAGCTGATGGTGTTTGATCCTGATAAGATAAAGGAAGCCGTGGATTTTGAAATCAGCCGTGGCGGACAGGTTTTTTTCATTCACAACCGCGTGAAGGATATTGGAGAAATGGCGGCCATGCTGAAAAAGATTTGCCCCGAAACGGATATCGCCGTTGCGCACGGGCAACAGGAAGGCCATATCCTCGAAGAAAAAATGATTGACTTTATTGAGCGCCGCTATGATGTGCTGGTCTGTACCAATATCGTGGAGTCCGGACTCGACATTCCCAATGCCAATACCATCATCATCAACGATGCGCAGAATTTCGGACTGAGCGATTTGCATCAGTTGCGAGGGAGAGTGGGCCGGTCGAACAAAAAGGCCTTCTGTTATCTCGTAACACCGCCGCTATCCACGCTTACCACTGATGCAAGGAAAAGACTGAAGACCATTGAAGAATTTGCGGATCTCGGCAGCGGTTTCCAGATTTCCATGCGTGACATGGACATTCGGGGAGCGGGAAATTTATTGGGAGGCGAACAGAGTGGATTTATAGCGGACATTGGTTATGATACGTATCACAAAATACTGGATGAAGCTATCCGGGAACTGAAACATACCGACTTCAAAGAATTGTTTGCCGATGAAGAGAAAGCGGAAGAAAAATTTGTGCGCGACTGCACGATTGATTCTGATGCGGAGATGTTGTTTCCTGACAGTTATATTTCCAACATCAATGAACGGCTTGCTTTATACACCGAGCTGGATAGTATTGCAGATGATGAAGGACTGAAATTGTTTGATCAGAAACTCCGCGACCGGTTCGGGCCGGTTCCCAAAGAAGTGAAGGAATTATTTGATGGGGTACGGCTGCGAAAACTCGCGCGGCAATTAGGGTTTGAACGCCTGCAGCAACGCAAGGGGATTTTGAAATGCTATACGGTGGAAAATCCTGAATCCGCCTATTACGACTCTGATATTTTTGCCCGCGTGATGGGCTTTGTGCTGCGGCACCCCCATCGTTGCGCCATGCGGCAGATGGAAAAAAATATGTTGCTCACCATTCAATCGGTCAGAAACATGCACCAGGCAATGGAAGTGATGGAGAAAATGCTGGAAGAGGCGGAGGTGGCATCAATGCCTAAGAAGTAGGCAGCCACCCGATTACATAGCTTCCGCCACAACTTCTTCCACCTCCGGAACCATACGTTTCAGCAAGCCTTCAATGCCGGCTTTCAGGGTGATCATGGAAGACGGACAGCCACTGCAGGATCCCTGCAGCATTAATGTAACTTTTCCTTCATGAAACGATTTGAACTGAATGGCGCCGCCATCCATTTCAACAGCCGGTTTCACATAGTTTTCCAGCATCTCTTTTATTTTGCTGATCACCGCCGACTCGTCCTGTACCGCCTCATTTCTGTTAGACGGCTTGAAATCTTTCGACAACACTTCCTTTTCCGCTTCGAGGTAGTTTTTTACAAATTCACGAAGCGAGGGAATGATCTCTGTCCATTCTGAGTCCGGCGTCTTGGTGACCGTCACAAAATTGTTCATGATAAATACACCTTTCACAAAAGGAAACCCGAAGAGTTCCGTGGCCAAAGCTGAATCTTTTGCACTGGCTTCATCGGCAAAATCAGCCGAGCTATTGGCAAATAACATTACATCGGTAACAAACTTCATTGTTTCCGGGTTGGGCGTCATCTCGGTATAGACATCCACTATCTTTCTGTTCAGGGTAGTTTCCATTGGCTAAAATTTAGGAACGGGAAGCAAAGTTAACAAAAAGGGGTGGAGGAAGGTTCAGCCCGGCGAAAGACAGTTTACGCCCGGCGCAGTGGGTACCTGCATTATTCATCGTATCAGGCTGTATAATTCTCCTACTTTTGGAAAACCATTTAGACAGCACCTTGAAAAATAAAAGAAAGAAACCTTACCGCAAGCCACAAGCGCTTAAAAAAACGCCAGGACTGGCGCCGGGCAAAATCATCTATGTAGGGGATGACCGCACCGAACAGGTGAACATCACTGTAATTGATTATGATTTGGATTTTTTTGAAGAAAGAACATCGCTTAGAGTGGAAGATTGTTTTCCATATCGTGATACGCCCAGCAATACCTGGATCAATGTGGACGGCATTCACCAAACCGATGTAATCGAAAAAGTGGGAAAGCATTTTGGCATCAATACCCTGGTGCTCGAAGATGTGGTGAATACCAACTCTCGGCCTAAAATTGATGACTTTAAGGACTATGCATTCATTGTGTTGAAAATGTTGACATACGATACGGCGAAGCACAACCTCAATATCGAACAGGTAAGTCTGGTGCTGGGGAAAAATTTTGTGATTTCCTTCCAGGAAAATGAAGGGGATCTGTTCAACAGTATCCGTGTGCGACTCAGGGATGCTGATTCGCGCATCCGTAAGTATGGCTCTGATTACCTGGCTTATTGCCTGATGGATAAAATCGTGGATGAATATTTTATCATCATCGAATCAATGGGAACAGAACTGGAAGACATGGAGGATGAGGTGTCGGGCAATCCGACAAAAGAATTTTTGCAACGGTACAATGACCTGAAACAAAATGGCATTTACCTGAGGAAGTCAGTATGGCCCTTGCGCGAAGTGATTAATTACATGCTGCGCGGTGATATGACGCTGATTAAAGCGGAAGTGCTTCCTTACTTCCGTGATCTGTATGATCACACCATCCAGGTAATTGATACCACAGAAACATACCGTGACCTGTTTTCAGATATCATGGATCTCTATCTCAGTACGTTGAGCCTGAAAATGAATGAAGTGATGAAGGTGCTGACTATTATCTCCACCATTTTTATTCCACTCACATTTATTGTCGGAGTTTATGGAATGAACTTTAAAGTGATGCCGGAACTTGACTGGCAGTACGGGTATTATACGGTCTGGGGCGTAATGGCGGTGATAGCGGTGTTTATGATCTATTATTTCAGAAAGAAGAATTGGTTCTAACCAGAATTTTGGCAAAGGAAAATCATGGTCTGAAAGCGTTTTCATAAAGCGTCTTATGACAAATGTTTTTACTGTTCAGGATGCATGAAATTTTTCACGGCTTCCCACACCATCTCCGGCTCATAACCCTTGCGAATCAGGTAAGCGGATAGTTTTTGCTGCCGCACCTGATTTGTTCCGCTTTTTATCAGCGTTGATTTCTTTTTAAGTTCCCGGGATAGCGTTTTTTCATATTCACCCGCTTCAATTTCTTTCATCGCTTTATTGATACAATAGGCAGCCACTCCCTTTAGCTTCAGCGCCTGGATGATTTTGTTTCTTCCCCAACCTTTCATCCTGAATTTTCCACGAGCATAGGCCAGGGCAAACCGCTCTTCATTTAAAAAATTCTCTTCAATAAGCGTCACGATAATATTCTCCAGCACAATGCCACGCTGACCGGTTTCCAGCAATTTATGGCGTACCTCCTGCTGACTGCGTTCCTGGTAAGCACAATACTTGCGCAAGCGCTCCAGTGCCTGTTGAGGGGTGAGATTTTTTTTTCCGGGTACGGCCTTCATGATGACAGTGTTGTCAAGCAACAGGATTAATATATGGAACAAACGGAATTCCCCTGTTTCCTGTTTAAGGAGAGCTTCATCAGTAAATATCTACCGGTATGCCATAACCTGTAACCCATCTCAATTCACCATCAGTAACTTGGCGACACAGGTAACAGATCCATCTTCATTGGAGGCCATAACGAGGTACACACCTGTTTTGGCACGCTGGCCATTGTAATCGTTTCCATCCCAGATCACTTGTCCTCCCAGTGCATTGGTCCGGTAGATGAGGTTGCCTTCAGCATCGGTTATTTTCACTTCCGCATTATTCACCACGTGGCTGATGGCAATCGGACCTGTATAGTTTTCGCGCACAGGATTGGGAAACACAACAGGTTCACAACTATTTACTGAGCCGGCAGTGGCATCACTCCGGTAAACCATGATGCCTTTTTCAGTGCCGATATACACTTCGCCGGTGGTATTGTCAATATCAAGCGCTGTTATATAGTCAGAAAGCAGCGGGCTGTTTTCCGTCGTGAAATGAAGAATCTCCTGCGTGCCATCTTCCGAAAAGAGCCACACCCCATTGTCGGTGGCAAACCATTTCCGGTTGGCACCATCCACCGCAATCTTTTTCACGTTTTCAGTGCCTAATAAATAACCGTTGTATCCATCAGCAGCTGTAATTACAATCTGTTGTGCATCGCAGGGGAACTCGGAGAAGATATCGCCCGGGCAATAATAAACGGTGACACCCTGATCAGTGCCCACCCAGATATTTCCATCTTTATCTGTAGCCAGGCAGTTAACATTTTGAGAAGGCAGGTTACCCTGTCCGGGACCGGTGATCAGTTTGCGGTACTGATCATCCGACTTGTTTTCCAGGTCGCTGCCATAGTTGAAGACCATGATGCCTTGCCTGGGAAGAACAAACCATGCCTGATCGTACTGATCAAAAGTCAATTGCAAAACCCATTGCTGATCGATGGGGAAGGTGGGCTCAAAACTCAACCACTGATCATTTGCGGTCTTTACGCAGATAGGACTCAGTGAACCAAAGTTCGCGGCCCATAAGTTTCCAAAGCGGTCAAAAGCGATGTCGGTGACCTTCACCCTTGCGATGTCACCATTGGCTCCGGTGAGCGAGCTGTTCTCCGACGTGAATTGATTGACGATTCCCAATGCGTCATCATATTCAAACATGCCCAGCCATAAGCTGCCAAAGTATGCATGATTGTTGGCTGCGTTCACCGTCACGCACACTATGTCAAAGGAATCTTTCAGTATCGGCGTATTATTGACATCATAGGATGACCATTCATCGTCTATACGGACAAAAAAGCCGCTGCGGTTATAGACAAATCCATACGATGCATTGTAGCCCCCCGGTGCAACATAGAGATTGTTCGTACTGCTGTTTACGGCAAGATCAAACACGCTGGAAGTACTGGGCCCATTCGGATACAGTACTTCGGTATAACCATTTGAAACTTTTTTCAGCCCTTCATAAAGATCAGCGATCCACAAAGCATCTCCATCTTCAATGGCCTGATAGGGTTGACCGCTGTACATCGAATCCAGGACCCCGGAAGTATTCATCGTCATCACCCGTGTACCGGACGTACCGATTTGCGACATCACCAGTTTTGTTTTGCCAGGTTCCATCTTGCGCACCGGATATCCCTGCCGGATAAGGCTGACGGACCAGGTATCATCTTGTTGTTTAAATAAGGTGTCACCTTTTGCTGCGTAAACCGATCCGTTGAAATAGGCAATGTCAGCATAGTTTCCCCCCGCCAGGCCATCATCAGTTGTGAAGGTGTACCAGCTTCTGAAATCAACCAAGGTCGGATCATTCAGTTGCCCGCGAAGGATGCCGGCGGTTGTGGCAGCATACAAGTAGGTACCATCGCAAGTGAGGTCATTGACCTGCAGGTTGGCCCCATTCACGCCAATGTAATAGGTATCTTTGATTTCGTATTTTATTACGTCAAGCACTACAATCCCAAAACCACAACACAGATAGGCATAATCGCCGTAGAGGTAAACACCATAAATGGATTTGTCTCCAACAATACTTTTGCGCTTGATATCTGAAATGTTATATACTTCTCCGTCTTTGATTATATCAATATTGCTGTTGAGGTAGCAGATGAGCAATTGATTATGCGGTTTATCATACATCACAAGATTCGACTGAATATCGGAAAGACCGCTAACCGTTGTGAGTGCTTCCATGGCATTGTCGCTTTTATCAACGGCATATACGGTAAGCTCCGTGGCGCAATAGATCTTGTTTTCAGAAGCAGTCACACCAATCGCATTTCGGTACGGCAACTCTGTCTGCCATTGACCTAACGCCAGTGGCTGAGCAGAGGAAAGGTGACAAAAGCCGGAAGCAAACAGGACAAATGGCAGTAAGAAATTTCTCATGGTCGGTTAGCGAAAATAGAAAGAAATGATCAGAGGGAGTGAACGTGGTGTGCCCTGCTTTATTACATCTCCCTGCATTTTGCCAATCTGTATTGCCGCACATCGGTATTTTTCAATTCAAAATACCGGATAAATCCACCCCTCTTTCGTATCGTCAATACACCCTCATTCAGAAAATTCAAGCAAAGCATACTTGAATGAAAGCACGGTGGAAAGAAGAGCGCCATTACCGATGGCAGTAATGAAGGGCACGCAATTTTGAATGGTTTCTGCGCTTGTCAGTGGCACATGCATCCCGACCTTCTTTTTGTAACTTCGCCCACTTTTTATCTTACATATTGATGTCGTGATGATGACATGGAACAAAAGATAACAAAGCGGGACATCATAGAGCTTGACTGTTCCGGCAACAAAAGACCGAATGCATAAATGATTTGCATATGACCAATAGCTATCCCGAGTATAAATCACTCGACCTTGCCGGCATCGATAAAGAGATACATCAGTTCTGGAAGGAAGAGCAGATTTTTGAAAAAAGCGTCTCGTCCCGTAAAGGAAAGACACCGTACATTTTTTATGACGGGCCTCCTTCGGCCAATGGTCGTCCAGGCATCCACCACGTGATCTCCCGTACGATAAAGGATCTGTTTTGCCGCTATAAGACGCTGAAGGGCTTTGAAGTGAAGCGCAAAGCCGGATGGGATACACACGGATTGCCGGTTGAATTGGCGGTGGAGAAATTGCTGGGAATTCGTAAAGATGATATCGGTAAAAAAATATCCGTTGAAGAATACAACCGGATCTGTAAGGAGGAAGTGCTGAAGTATAAAGATGTGTGGGAAGACCTTACCAGGAAAATGGGTTATTGGCTTGATCTTGATCATCCCTATATCACCTTTGAAACAGATTATATTGAAACACTGTGGTGGCTGTTGAAACAGTTTCACACAAAAGGGTATCTGTATGAAGGATATTCGATTCAGCCGTATTCACCGGCCGCCGGAACGGGACTCAGCAGTCATGAACTGAATCAGCCGGGAACCTATAAGCCTTTGCGCGATACATCCGTTGTCGCACAGTTCAAAATAGATCCCCACTCACTGGCAAAAAGCGCTTTGGCACAATTTGTTGCTGAGGGTAGTCCGTGCTATTTTCTCGCATGGACCACCACGCCGTGGACGTTACCATCCAATTGCGCGCTGGCAATAGGTGAAAAAATCACCTATTCACTGATCAGGACGTTTAATCCTTACACTTACCAGGAAGTTATTCTCATACTGGCAAAAGAGCTGATCGGTAAATATTTTCCTGAAAAAAATGCCTCTCTGCATTGGGAAGACTATAAACCGGGCAATAAGGATATCCCCTTTGCGATCCTTGGCGATATAAAAGGAAAGCAACTGGAAGGGATCATCTATGAGCAGCTCATGCCTTATGTGCAACCTGCCGGCGATGCTTTTAAGGTGATTGCGGGTGACTTTGTCACGATCGAAGACGGGACCGGTATCGTGCATATTGCACCCAGCTTTGGTGCGGATGATTTTCGAGTCGCTAAAAAATATGGTATTGGTGCACTGACGCTGGTGGATAAACGCGGTAGGTTTGTTCCGGAAGTAACAGACTTTGCCAATGAATTTGTGAAGGAGCAATATCTCACCGATGAAGAGAAAGCCGCGGAAACAAAGAAGCAGGGACGCGATAAATATCTTTCCGTGGATGAAAGAATCGCCATCAAGTTAAAGCAGGAAAACAAGGCTTTTAAAGTCGAAAAATTCGAACACAGTTACCCGCATTGCTGGCGCACCGACAAGCCCATTCTTTATTATCCGCTCGATTCCTGGTTCATCAGGACAACTGCCGCCCGTGACAGGCTGATTGAACTCAATAAATCCATCAACTGGAAACCGGATTCAACCGGCACCGGCCGTTTTGGCAACTGGCTGGAGAATTTGCAGGACTGGAACTTATCGCGTTCAAGGTTTTGGGGTACTCCGCTGCCGGTCTGGATCACCGATGACCGTTCCGAAGAATGCTGCATCGGCTCCATTGAAGAACTCACCTTAGAGTTTGAGAAGGCAAAAGCCGCCGGGTTCAATCAAACATTATCGCCTGAAATCAAAGATGGCAAACTGTATATTGATTTACATAAGCCCTTTGTGGACGAAATCGTGCTGCTTTCGCCTTCCGGCAAACCGATGAAACGGGTACCTGACCTGATTGATGTATGGTTCGACTCAGGAGCCATGCCGTATGCACAATTGCACTACCCATTTGAAAACAAGGACTCGCTTTACGAAAATTTTCCTGCCGACTACATTGCAGAAGGCGTTGATCAGACAAGAGGCTGGTTTTTCACCCTGCATGTGATTGCAGTTATGCTCTTTGATTCCGTGGCATTTAAAAACGTGATTGCCAATGGACTGGTACTCGATAAATTCGGCAATAAGATGTCGAAGAGGCTGGGCAATATCGTGGAACCATTTGAAACACTGAAACAGTTTGGCGCAGATGCCACGCGCTGGTACCTCATCAGCAATGCGCAACCCTGGGACAACCTGAAGTTTGACAGCAATGGAATTGACGAAGTGCGCAGAAAGCTTTTTGGAACACTCTATAATACCTATGCATTCTTTGCCCTATACGCCAATATTGATGGATTTACCTACCGTGAAAAAGAAGTTCCGGTGGCTCAACGGCCGGAGATCGATCGTTGGATCCTTTCCTTGCTGAACTCGCTGGTGAAGGAGGCGGCCTCCGCTTATGAAGATTATGAACCAACAAAAGCGGCAAGGGCTATTCAGATATTTGTAGATGAGCACCTCAGCAACTGGTATGTAAGGCTTTGCCGGCGCCGTTTCTGGAAAGGTGACTATGAGGAAGATAAGATAGCGGCCTATCAGACACTCTATACCTGTTTGGAAACGCTTACACAACTCATGTCGCCCATATCACCCTTTTTTACTGATTGGCTGTTCAGGAACCTCAACGGCGTTACAGGCAGAAGACAAGAACCTTCTGTTCATCTCACCGCTTTTCCGGAGTTCCATAGTAGCCTGGTTGACAAACAGTTGGAAGAGCGTATGCAACTCGCGCAGGATATCTCCTCTCTTGTGCTTTCACTCCGAAAAAAGGTGAATATCAAGGTGCGTCAGCCCCTAAGCCGAATCATGGTTCCTTATTCCGGAGATGCATTCAGGGTGCAGTTGCTCAAGGTAAGAGAACTGATACTGTCGGAAGTGAATGTCAAGGAACTTGACTTCGTTACCGATACCTCAGGACTCGTAACCAAAAAAGTGAAACCCAATTTTAAGTTGCTTGGAGCCCGGCTTGGAAAGAGGATGAAAGCCGTGAGCGAACAATTGCTGACACTCCATCAGGATCAGATTCAGATGCTTGAGCTGGAAGGGTTTGTTGAATTAATACTTGATAATGAAGCTGTTGTGGTTAATCTTTCGGAATTGGAGGTGATTTCCGAAGACATTCCGGGCTGGCAGGTGGCCAATCAGGGCGACCTGACGGTAGCACTGGATGTAACCATCACCCCCACGTTGCAGGAAGAAGGCCATGCCCGTGAACTCGTTAACAGGATCCAGAAATTGAGAAAAGATATGGGGCTGAACGTCACCGATCGCATTGCCGTTTTTATCGGGCAAAGTGAGGCAATAAATTCAGCGGTAATGAATTTTAAAAACTATATTTGCGCCGAAATTTTAGCCGATACCTTAGAATTAGTTGATTCACTGACAGATGCAACATCTGTTGAGGTGAATGATTTTCAGGTGAAGGTAATTGTCAAACAAAAAAAGTGAACGTGAACATGGCAAAGAGCAAAAAAAAGGTTGCCAACAAGCCCTTGAAGAAGTCAGCCGCTCCTAAGAAGAAACCTGTTGCTAAAAAGGTGGTGAAGCAAGCATCAAAAAAAGCTAAACCGGCTCCGAAAAAGCAAGCAAAGCCGGTTGCAAAAAAGGCAAAGGCTGTTGTAAAACATGTTTCTAAACCTGTTCACAAAGCAACTGCAAAGTCATCGAAGAAGAAGGTGGTGAAAGCAGTTATTGTAAAGAAGCCGGCGAAAGCCGAGGCGAAGCCTCTTATAAAACCAACGGCTAAAATAACTCCACAGGTTCGTGGCAAAGAAGTGGTAAAACCGATTGTGAGAAAATCTATTCAGCCTGCAAAGAAAAAGGAGTTGGAATTGAGAACACGCTATAGTGATGATGAATTGGCAGAGTTCAAGGTGCTGATCCAGGATAAACTGGAAGCTGCAAAAAAGGAATTGAAATACCTGCAGGACCAGATCAACCGCAAGGATGACAATGGTACTGATGACACGGAAAATAAGTTTGCTTCCTCGGATGACGGATCCAGCAGCATGGAACGGGAATATCTCAATCAGATGGCAGCGCGTCAGATCATGTATTTAGATCATCTTGATAAAGCCCTGGTACGCATCCAAAACAAGACATATGGCATTTGCCGCGTAACAGGTAAGCTGATTGAAAAGGAACGCCTCAAATCTGTTCCGCACGCCACGCTGAGTATGGAGGCTAAACTGATGCAATCACATTAGTCGCTCGCTTGAAGTACCTGCGCCCCGTTCTTGTTATCCTATCAGTATTGATCATCGACCAATCACTGAAGTTTTGGGTGAAGTTGACTTTTGCCTATACAGAGAGTCTTCGCATTACCAGCTGGTTTTACCTCTATTTTATTGAAAACGAAGGAATGGCCTTTGGCTGGTCGCTGGGTGGCGAATGGGGGAAGTTGCTGCTAAGCCTCTTCAGGCTTGCTGCTGTCTTCCTGATTGGCTATTACCTCGTAAGGCTGGTGAAGCACAAGGCGCATCCCGGGTTTATTACTGCTATTTCCTTTATCATGGCAGGCGCAATCGGTAATATCCTTGATTCCGTCTTTTACGGAAAGATTTTCTCTTCCAGTACCGTAAAATCTGCGGCGGCCTTGTTTCCTGCAGAAGGTGGTTATGCCGGATGGCTTCATGGCCGCGTGGTCGATATGTTGTACTTTCCTTTGTATGATGGCTTTATTCCGTCATGGGTTCCTTTTTGGGGTGGCGAATACATTATTTTTTTCAGGCCTATCTTTAATATCGCTGATGCCTCCATCACCACCGGCGTGCTGTTGATCATCCTGTTTCAAAAGCGTTTTTTTAAACCGAAACAGAAGATGGAAAACAGGGAACCTGCCCATGAACCTGATGCCATCCCAAAATAAATCCGGTGTTTTCTGCTGGAAAGTGCTTGCTTAAAAATGAGAAGATATTTGGTTAAGACTAATTTAAAACCTGCATTATTCTGATCCGTTTCGCTTGAGGACTAACCAGCATCAGGCAACAGTGGTATAAATCTGATCCCATTAAACCCGCATTTTGCATTTCAAAATGGCAACGGTAATAACCCCTTGTAGCACCGCTTAGGGTTTATGAAACATTTTATTCACAGGTAATAATGAGCAAACCCTTAGCTGGTCTCATTTTTAGCGAAGAGCGATTTTAGCATTGAAATATCCCTGCTAAAAATACCTTTGCCACTTTTCATAGTAATTGTACCTTTGAAATTCATTCACTTCAATCAACCGCATCCCATGAAAAAAATTTACTTGCTGATTGTACTCCTCTTTCCTTTCATCATCAGCTATGCGCAACTACCCAAACTTATATTTGGAAATCCTGCGAATGTTTCCATCCTTAACTATAGTCCTGTCATCACGGTAGTGCAGTATGGTTCCGGCAATGCTTCAAAAGGCTTTGATCTGAATACAGATGGTACAGAAGATATTAAGATAAATATTGAAAGAAAATTATCAGCACTATATGAATCCGCGTATGTTACTTTCTCCAATCCTGCAGCCGAAATTGCACTGAATAGTGGAGACAATGTAACCGTTGTGGCCTTTAAGCCGGGAGATTCCCTGTTTGCGGATCAATATTCATTTGACTTTGATGAATCAGCCTTTGATGGACCTGCCCTATACGTGAAAAACGGAGCCAACAGCTATGGTCAGTTTTCACTACCGGCATTCCGGTATTTGGCATTTCGTATTACCGCTACCGATACCTTGTATGGCTGGCTCCGGCTCAGCAGAACGGCAGATTTCAATACCGACAGCCTTGCCTACCATGTTGATCAACTCGCTTACCAGGGCGAGTTAACTGATATTTTTCCTGTAGCGGAATTAAAGGATCTTCATATTTATCCAACCATCACCGATGATGCCGTGATGGTGGAAGCAAACGATTTTGTAAAATCCGAGGCAAGCATTTACACGTTAAGTGGCAAGTTATTGTATCGTTCCCCGCTTAAGCCGTCTCAAAACATTCTTCATTTGGCACCTTATCCGGCCGGCATGTACCTGTTGGTAGTATCGTCTGCTTCAGGCAATCAAACGATCAAAGTAGTAAAACAATAGCTACTGGCCGGTTGGTGAAAATTTGATAGATTCGCTTCCGCCAACACATTTGTGAGAAGACAATGGTTCATATGGAATATTGCAATGGCGATGCTGTTGATGATCTGTCCATTGTATTCGTCATCTCAGGGATGCAGTTCCGCCAGCGGTGCCAACTACAAAGGTATCCTTGTTCCCACCAGTACTTTTCAGTCTATCGCTTCCGTCACCGCCGGCGACTATTGGAAATTTGATGGCGCCACCTGCAATAAATATGTGTTTTCTTTTTGCCCTGCCGATGGTGGTGTTGTTTCCTGGAATACCGAACTCACAGTGGATGATAACTCCGGCGCCGCAAATACCGGAGGCTACAATGATGATTACTGTTCGGTTAAGTCATATGTTGAATGGATGCCGTCCACCAATTCGACCTACCGTATCTATATCACGAAAACAGGTTGTTCCAACACCAGCGCCTCTTCCGGCACACTGATGTACAAAATGATTCCGCAAAACACCGTCACCTCTGAGTATGCTTTGGTGGGTACTGCCGTGGCTCCTTCCGGCTGTGCAACGCTTACTGCGAACGCAACCGGTAATATCGGGTGTGCCTGGGATGTAAATTCAACACTCGATTTCAGTGCTTCCTTCAGTTATGATTTTACGGTAAATCTTGGAACTGCTGATGACGGTGCCGATGGAATCTCATTCATCATGCAACATGATCCACTCGGCTTATGTGCCTGTGGCACTTCCGGTGGTGGAATGGGTGCCGGTGGCATCACCAATAGCGTGATTGTTGAACTGGATACGTACCTCAACTATGAGGACCGTGATGATGGTCTGCCCGGCGTGCTTTGTTCCGGTGGACCAACCCCGGACCATATTGACTTATGGCTGAATGGCAATGTTAACCCGACGGGCGTCTGTGGCAGCACGGTGGGCGCCCGTATCATTCCATCTGCAGTCGCATTGATGAATGGTGCGGCATTGTATAATATCGAAAACGGGCTCGATCATATATTGCGCATCAGTTGGATTCCTGCCGGATCCACCGGAACACTCACTGTCAGTGTGCTGAATAACGGCGGCACCATCACTTACGGCACCTTTTCTTATACTTTCAACCCGCTAACGGTCTTTGGAACGCAAACACCGTATTATGGTTTTACCGCATCAACCGGTGCGTTAAGCAATCAGCAGTCCGCCTGTCTTTCTCCGCTTTTACTGCCTGTCGACCTGGTATCCTTCACCGCTTCCTGTGAGCAGGGAAAAGAAGTGCTGTTGCAGTGGCAAACGCTTTCTGAAATCAACAATGAATATTTTTTAGTTGAACGGTCGGAAGACGGTATTCATTTCCGGGAAGTCACAAAATTGCCGGGCGCAGGTACTTCCTCGGTGATCAGACAATATAGCTGGTCAGATAAGAGTCCGGTTGCCGGACTTGCCTACTACCGGCTGGTACACCTTGCTTACAATGGGAATAAAATATATTCACCGGCCATCAGCACTTCCTGTGATCAATTCACCGAACCGTCCATGAATGCTTATAGTGATGGAAACGGTTACCTGGCGATAACGCTGACGGACCAGGCTATTACGGAAGGCACTTTCCGGCTTTTTGATATCAACGGTAGAGCATTAATCAGCATGCCATTCGATAATCAGGATGTTGTCGACAATACCACACTGAAAGTAAAAACGGGAAAATTGCCGGAGGGCATTTACCTGGTGACCTTAACAAACCACCGCCAGTTTTATTGCCGGTCGGTGCCACTGCTCTATTGATCACATTCTGCAACACGGTTGCAAAATATCCCTGCATTAGTGAATTACGTATCTTCCAAAAAACCAGCACTGATGAAGGAGTATGCATTTGTAACCATATGGAAACTGAAAAACACCTCCCTGGAAGAAGCCTGGAAAGCGATTAAGGCAGTAGATGAATGGCCGCAATGGTGGAAAGGCGTCATCAGCGTTACCTCGATAAAGGAAGGAGATGCGGAGAGCATTGGTAAGATCTCACAGTTCACTTTTAAATCTGTTTTACCCTATCGGCTGGTATTTCGTTCCGAGCTGATTCATATCCAGCATCTCCACACCATGACAGGTAAAGCCAGCGGTGAACTGGAAGGAACCGGCACCTGGACATTCCGGGAGGAAGCGGACATCGTTTGCATTCAATACAACTGGAATGTAAGAACGACTCGCACCTGGATGAATGTGTTTGCTCCTTTGCTGAAGCGAACTTTCCAATGGAATCATGATGTGGTGATGCGGTGGGGATTGAATGGTCTTGCAAAAAAACTGCATGCCACTATTGTGTCAGATGATGAACCCGCATTTAGCGGTTCCAAGTGGAAACAGGTATAATCCAGTTTCTTATTTGAACGTTACAATGCACAATAACTTTGGAAAATGAAGCGACATCCTGTGCTGGCCAATCTATCGCGCGATCATCATCGGGCATTAATCACCGCTCAAAGCATGAAGAAAGGTGCGCCCGCTTTCCGCGGACTTCCTGTATTGCTGCAAGGGAAGCGTGAATACATGATTCGATTTTTCAACGATGAACTGAAAAAGCATTTTCAGGAAGAAGAAACAGTGTTGTTTCCTTTCGCGAAAGAAATGAACCCTGAAATGATAGAATTGATTGATGAGCTGATTGGTGATCACCGTGCAATGGAACTATTGATACACAAAATTGAAATCGGGGAAGAGGTGGAGTTGTACCTTGATGAGATTGGCCGGTTGCTTGAAACACACATCCGTAAAGAAGAAAGAATTTTCTTTCAGCAATTGCAGGAAAAATTGTCGGACATACAGTTTCACGAACTCCAACAGCGGTTTATAAAAAATTAGCCCTGCCATTTTATGAATAGCTTCCCGTTTAGATTAATCCCACATTTTGCAGTTCAAAGCGGCAACGGGTTTAACCCCGACGTAGAACTGCTTAGGGTTTGTGAAACATTTTCTTTTCTCGACAAATTGAGCAAACCCTTAGCAGTTCTGAGTCGCAGCGAAGCGGGATTTTTCCACTGAAAAATCCGGGTTAATGCTGTTGCAATACTATCCTGCCGTGACACCGTAATTAACCCGGGTTGTTAAAAAGAATAATGCAGCTTCATCGGAGACCATTCGATGCAGGTAAAAAAACACGGTGTTGCCTGCTGGCTGTGAGGCCGTATTTTTCCTGAGAAATAGGCATATTGCTGCGCGTGGTTAACCTCTCCAGGGATTTATTCTCTTCCGCACTAAAATTTTGAAATAATCTTCCTTTACCTATATTAACAGGAGCAAATCATAACACGGTGATTATGTACAAACGCCTCACGCTTTTCCTGTTCATCATAATGCTGGCACAGCAGACTATCGCACAAACGATAAGCGGTATTGTTAAGGATGCACAAACAGGAGAGGCCCTTATTGGAGCCAATGTGGTGGTGAAAGGTTCAAACAATGGAACCGTGACGGATGAAGACGGTAAATTTTCACTGGATATTGCTCAGTCCTTTCCGGTTACTTTGATCGTTACTTATCTCGGTTACCTGCATAATGATGTTACGGTAAAAGATGGCAACAATACAATCACCATTAAATTAATGGCGGACAAGGTGATATTAAATGAGGTGCAGGTCACCGGCAGCCGCCTGTCAGAAAAGCAAAAGGAGTCGCCATTGACTGTTGAATCCATGGATCAGCTTGCCATCCGGCAAACGCCGGCGTTTAATTTTTACGAAGGACTGGGGCAACTGAAAGGAGTGGATGTTACATCAGCAAGTTTAGGATTTAAAATCATCAATACGCGCGGCTTTAACTCCACATCACCGGTGCGTTCATTGCAGATTATTGATGGTGTAGATAACCAGGCACCGGGGCTCAGTTTTTCACTCGGTAATTTTTTAGGCGCTCCTGACCTTGATGTTTTGAAAGTGGATCTTGTGGTGGGCGCCAGCTCTGCCTTTTATGGCCCGAATGCCTTTAACGGCGTAATCAGCATGACCACCAAAGATCCGTTTCAGACACCCGGATTTTCCATTTCGCTGAAAGGAGGCGAGCGCAATTTGTTTGAAGGCGCTATACGATGGGACCAGGTGATCAGGAATAAAATCGGCATCGAAAAATTCGCCTACAAGATCAATGGGTTTTTTCTGCGGGCCAACGATTGGGAAGCCACTAACCTCGATCCTGTCTTTGGAACGCAGGATGATCAGGATAATCCGGGCGGATACGATGCCGTGAACCGCTATGGTGATGAGTTCTATTTTGCGCATGACTATTCAAAAAGTATTGCTGCCTATCCCGGGCTGGGAAGATTTTACAGGACAGGTTATCTCGAAACAGATATGGTGGACTACGACACCCGTAATTATAAATTGACCGGTGCATTTCATTACCGGCTGCGAAAAGATCTGCAGCTCATTTACGCATCCAACTTCGGGTCTGGTACTACGGTGTACCAGGGCGATAACCGTTATTCACTGAAAGGAATCTTGTTTTTTCAAAACAGGATTGAGCTGCAGCAGAAGGATAAATTTTTTATCCGTGCTTATGCCACAAATGAAAATGCGGGAAAGTCTTATGATGCCTACTTTACCGCACTCTTGCTCGAGCGCGGAGCCAAGGGTGACGTTGACTGGGGCACAGACTATTTTACAAATTATTCAACACAGGGCGTGCCTGTTATCAGGAACCTTCCCGGCTATCCCACGTATGTTTTTGATCCTGATAACCCAAATGGCTACCAGGAATACATTGACAGTATCAGCAGCCTGCTTACCAATTATGTTCCGCTGATTGATTCACTGCATAACAACGCCGAGAATTATGCGAACAACCAAAGCATCAGCCCGGGGCAGCATGCCTTTTACGTTCCGGGAACTGCCGCCTTTGATTCAGCTTTCAACTACATCACCTCGCATGAATCTTATGCAGAAGGCGGCTCAAAGTTCTTTGATAAGTCGGCACTTTATCATGTACATGGTGAATATAAATTCACTCCACGCTTCATGCACATTACCATCGGTGCCAACTACAGAATGTACCGGCCGAATTCGCATGGTACAATCTTCAGTGATACGGGCGGAATAAAGATTACTAATTCAGAATATGGCATTTATGCAGGGGTTGAAAAAAGATTCCTTGACAGCCTCCTGAAGATTAACGCAACACTTCGTATGGATAAGAATGAGAATTACGATGCCTTGTTTTCTCCTGCCGTTTCCGCGGTTTACACGCTGAATAAAAGTGTATTCAGGGCGTCTTTCTCCTCCGCGATCCGCAACCCTACACTGGCGGATCAATATCTTTACTACAATGTTGGCCGCGCGATCCTCGTGGGCAATCTTAATGGATTTGATTCGCTGGTTACCACTGAATCGTTACTTGATTTCATCAATACCCAGAAATATGATACGCTGAACTTCTTTACTGTAAACCCAATCCGGCCCGAACAGGTAAAAAGCATTGAAGTGGGTTACCGTGCATCATTGTTTCAGCATTTATATGTTGACATGAGTTATTATTACAGTTGGTATCGTTACTTTATCGGCTACAAGCTGGGAGCGGTGATTGATTACAACGAGATTTTTAATCGCCTGAATGGTTTCCAGGTTTATCGTGTGGCGGCCAATACCGAAGACCAGGTTACCACTACCGGATTTTCTGTTGGCCTGAATTACTACTTCCAAAAATCATATTCTATCAATGGTAACTATTCTTATAACAAGCTGAACCGGCAGGGTTCTACCGACCCCATTATCCCGGCCTTCAACACGCCGGAAAATAAATTCAACATGGGCATCAGCGGTCGCGATATCAACGTTAATATTGGGCTTTTCAATAGTCTATGGGACAAACTGCCTGTGATTCCGTTCAACAATTACGGATTCAGTATCAATTACAAATGGGTGGAAGGATTCCTGTATGAAGGGTCGCCGCAATTTACCGGAGAGGTGCCCACCTATGGCAAGGTGGATGTGCAGGTGAATAAGGAAATCCCTAAGATTTACATGAACCTTAAGATTGGCGCATCGAACATACTCAACAATAAAAAGTTTGAGGTGTATGGCGGCCCGTATGTAGGACGCATGGCCTATATTCAGGTGTTATTTGATTTTGCAAAGTTGCGTTGACAGAACAAGGGATTCTTCATCTTACATTTTTCAGTTCAACCCGGATTTTTCTGTGGAAAAATCCCGCTTCGCTGCGACTTATAACTGCTAAGGATTTGCTCAATTTGTCAAGAAAAGAAAATGTTTCGCAAACCCTAAGTAGTTCTACGTCGGGGTTAAACCCGTTGCCGCTTTGAACTGCAAAATGTGGGTTTAAATTGCAAAATGTGGGTTCAAATTCGTATCGCGGCAGCATCTTTCCAGTGCAAAATCCGGGGATCACACCAGCCAGCCACAGGACATAAAAAAAATCCGCACGTAAATTTTACCGTGCGGATCTTTCAATATATTCAACATCTCTTCCTGATCAGGGGAGAGAAAAATCAGCGCTCATTTTACAGAAGCTACAATAGCCTTGAAGGCCGGCATATCATTCATTGCCAGGTCAGCAAGGGTTTTGCGGTTGAGCAACACATTGGCATTCTTTAGTTTTGAAATGAATACCGAATAGCTCATCCCTTCTTCACGGATTGCGGCATTAATACGGGCGATCCAGAGAGCCCGGTAATCGCGCTTTTTCTGTTTTCTGCCCTGATAGGCATACACCATTGATTTTTCAACGGCATTCTTGGCTACAGAAGTTACATTTTTCCGTTTGCCAAAATATCCTTTCGCCTGGGAAAACATCCGCTTGCGGCGGGCGCGGGAGGCAACACTATTTACTGAACGTGGCATAATAAAAAATTTAAAAAAGTCAGATTAAGAGCATTTTCTTCACATTAGCCATATTGGTGGAATCAACCAGGCCGGATTTTCCGAGCTGCTTCTTCCTGTCATGAGCCTTCTTGGTGAGAATATGGCGCTTATACGCTTTCTTGCGTTTCACTTTTCCGGTGCCGGTAAGCTTGAAACGCTTTTTGGCACTCGAATTTGTCTTCATTTTAGGCATTGCTGCAAAATTAGGGACGGCAAAGATAGTAATATTCTCTTCACAAGGAAGAAATCTGCAAATATTCCGTACATCGGATTATTCTTCTCTGGCAGTCACCGCTAACTGCTGAAGGCTTATTTTCCTTTTTGAGACTTGGGATTGATGAGGATAGACATGCGGTTACCTTCCAGTTTAGGAAGTTGCTCCAGCGTGCCTACTTCCGTAAGCCGCTCAACAAATTTGAGCAGCAGCAGCTCGCCGCGCTCTTTAAACAGGATATTCCTGCCGCGGAACTGCACATAGGCTTTTACCTTGGCGCCTTCCTGCAGAAACCGCTCGGCGTGCCGTGTTTTGAATTCAAAATCATGCTCATCGGTATTGGAGGTAAAACGGATTTCTTTCAATACACTCTTCACGGCCTTCGCCTTCATCTCCTTTTCTTTCCGCTTTTTGTCGTAGAGAAATTTGTTGTAGTCGATAATGCGGCAAACAGGCGGACTAGCGGTGGCTGCAATTTCCACCAGGTCAAGGCCCTGTTCTTCAGCCATACTTAATGCTTCCCGGGAAGTGAATACGCCATTGGGAACATTGTCTCCCACCAGTCGAACCTGCGGGGCGTGCACAAGGCGGTTAATACGGTGTTCGAGTTCTCTGGGTTTTCTGCGGTCTAATGCCAATCGATTAATGTTTTCGTTAAAAAATGATGAATAGCTTATTGATAAGCAACGAAGGTAGCAAGTTCCAAATTACTACCTATAGTTGCGAATAATTCTTTGTACCACAAACACATTTTCCTCAGCAGGCGACGGTTAGTTATTGATATAGGACAGCCGGCATTTGATCAAAAGAAATCACAGGTTTGAAATTTCAAAACCAAAGCGGTGCGCCTGGCGCTTATCCTATGGTCGCTTCGTTTTTTACCAGTTCAATGAATGAATCAATGGACAGTTGTCCTTTATCACCTTCGCCATGCCTTCTTACGCTCACCTTACTTTCCTGTTCTTCCTTGTCGCCGATGATCAGCATGTAGGGAATCTTTTTCATCTCTGCATCTCTTATTTTTCTGCCGATCTTTTCACTTCGCACATCTGTTTCCAGCCGGATGTGTTGCTTTCTGAAGATAGCTTCGAGTCTTTTTGCGTACGCAAGATGGCGGTCGCTGATGGGTAAAATGGCCACCTGCCTTGGCGCCAGCCAAACCGGAAAGTTGCCCGCATAATGTTCAATTAAAAAACCGATAAACCGTTCATGAGTTCCCAGTGGTGCCCGGTGTATGACCAGTGGCGTTTCATCCTGGTTGTTCTTGTTTTTAAATGTCAACCCGAAACGGAGTGGCTGCCCAAAATCAACCTGGTTAGTGGCCAGGGTAAATTCCCGGCCAATCACACTCCATATCTGCACATCAATCTTCGGCCCGTAGAAAGCCGCTTCATCGGGCACTTCTATATAAGGAATATTCGAATCAATCAGTACGCGACGCACCATGTCTTCGGTCTTTTTCCATAGCTCCGGCAGGTCCAGGTATTTCTGCCCGCGCTTGGCAGGATCGTGCGTTGAAAAACGCATTACATATTTTTCGATTCCGAAAATCCGGAAATACTTCAGGTACATCTCATTCACGGCCCTGAATTCTTCTTCAAACTGCTCTTCTGTGCAATAAATATGAGCATCGTTCATGTTCAACGCCCGCACCCGCATGAGGCCAAAGAGTTCACCGGATTGCTCATAACGGTAACAGGTGCCATATTCAGCGAGGCGAAGTGGAAGATCTTTATAACTTTTCGGCGAAGCCGAAAATATCTTATGATGATGTGGGCAGTTCATGGCTTTCAGGTAATACCTGCCGCCATCTAATTCCATGGGCGGAAACATCGATTCGGCATAATAAGGCAGATGGCCGCTGGTGAGATACATCGATTCTTTGGCAATGTGTGGTGATTTTACCCTGTAATAGCCGGCTTCTTCTTCCGTCTTTTTGGCAAGGCTTTCCAGCTGTTCAATAATTGCACCTCCATTGGGTAGCCAAAGAGCCAATCCCGGACCTACGTCGTCATCAAAAACGAAAATCTCCATCTCCTTACCGATTTTACGGTGATCACGTTTTTTTGCTTCTTCCAGTTGCTGGAGGTAATCATCCAGCTCTTTTTGTTTAGGAAAAGTGATACCATAAATCCTGGTGAGTTGTTTGTTTTTTTCATCTCCTTTCCAATAAGCTCCGGCAATGTTCATCAGCTTCGCGGCTTTGATGAACCCGGTATTCGGAATATGCGGGCCCCGGCATAAATCGGTGAAGTTGCCTTGCCGGTAGAAAGTGATTTCACCATCATTCAGCTCGTGGATCGTTTCAATTTTATACTCATCACCCTTATCGGTAAAAAATTTCAATGCTTCTTCTTTAGGAACTTCAGACCGTATGTAGCTGCTGTTTTTCTCGGCCAGCTCCGCCATTTTAGTCTCTATCTTTTTCAGGTCGTCCACACCAATATCTCTTCCGCCCAAATCCACATCATAATAAAAACCATTGTCAACCGGAGGGCCATAGCCGAACTTGATTCCCGGGTAGATGGATTCGAGCGCTTCAGCCATCAGATGGGCGGAAGAATGCCAGAAAGTTTCTTTGCCTTCGCGGTCGTCCCAGGTAAGGAGCACAAGCGTAGCATCTGTTTCAATCGGGCGAAAGGCATCCACTACTTTGCCGTTCACCTTTGCCGCTAATACTTTTCTTGCCAAACCTTCACTGATGGATTTGGCGACCTGGAGCGCATTGGTTCCATTTTCAAATTCACGGATGGAGCCGTCGGGGAAAGAGATGTTGATCATAGATGTTTGGAAGTAAGCTTCAGCAACTGAGTTGGCTGCATGCCATGCTCAATCAGGCTGAAGCGTTCCTCACTTGGATGATTGCGTTAACGAATTCAATTCTTTTTGTGCCGGTTCATAGCCGGGCCTCAAAGTTAATGACTGGCGGAAATCCGCAATAGCCTGATCGGCATTTCCTTTTTCTCGGGAGCACAGTCCACGATAGTAATAGGCTTCCGCATAGGCAGGTTTCACCTTAATGGCAAAATCAAACATGCGGTAGGCTTTGTCAATGGAGTCCTGCAGGATATAAATGTAGCCCAGATTGAAATATGCCGATTCAAATTGGGCATTCACGCTTATCAGTGACTGGTAGGTTGCCTTTGCTTTTTCATTCTCTCCATGCTCCTGGTAGTACATGGCCTTTGCATAGTAAGCTTCTGCGAGGGTGCTGTCTATGCGGATGGCGTTGTCAAAGTATTGCGGCGCGGGAGATGAATTATTTTTCCCGGTTAGTAGTCCAAGTTGCATGTACCCATCATAAAAATCGGGCTTGGCCTGCACTGATTTCTGAAAAGAGGTGATGGCACGTGTAGTATCTCCCATCTCCTTAAAATTGAGTCCGCGTATAAACCAGGTCTCGAAATTGTCTTTGTCGAGTTCCTGCACCCGTGCAAGATGCTCCATAGAGGCTTTGTAATCCTTTTTATAAAAGTAAACCTTGCTGAGTTTAATAAGGGCTTCTTCATTTTCGGGGTCATTGCGCAGGATCTGCTTAAAGGCATCAATCGCACCATCGGCAGACCCGCCTTTCAGATAGATATCCGCTATCGCGAAAAAATATTTTGCATTGGCGGAGTCAAGTGATATGGCAGCGGACATATCGCGGAAAGCAGCGCTGATATTTCCAAGTTGTAAAAAGACATTACTCCTCAGGAAACGCAATTCGGCGTCTTTCGGGGCAGCATTAATTTTCACGGTGAGCGCCCGTATCTGCGGGTCTGTAGTGTCTTTGCCGGCCAGGGAATCGATGGTTTCTTTTTGCACGGCATCGTTTGAATGTATGCAGGAAAATTCAATGAAGATAAAAAGACATAACAGCGCCGTTACAATTGGCTTCATGTGATTAAATAATTTATGCAGACAGAAGATGGGTTTGACAGGAGAGGGTTGTTACGCATCAGTTAAAAACCATCTTTGGCATGAGTCCAAGCGCATTATCAAAAATGAAAAGCTGATCGATATCGTAGGTATAATAACTACTTATGGGAAAAGACTCGATGATGTTGATTGCTTCGGCTTCGTCTTTGGCATTCAGGGTGATCCATCCCTTGGTTCGTTCCATATTCACACCATATGTTTCAATTACTTCTTTGAGCATTAAATCATTTACCATTTCACGGTGCTCCGGAATCAGTTTCCAGAAATTTTCATCCAGTTCGAGCAGGTAGAAGGTGATCAGGTATTTGTTCATTCAAGGGTGCTTCGTGCAAATATATTTCAGATAATTGTGTTTAGGAAAAAATAAACACCACTCTCGCCCACCTAATTTATCCCTGATTTTTGAATCGGGTTATCCGGTGTTATGGAAAATGGTAAAGTCCATTCAGCACAGAAAAGGAATTATTTCTTCTGGGCAGTCTTATTCTTGCTCCGCCCGCTATCCGACAATGCCTTTTGCAGCAAATATTCAATTTGCCCGTTAACACTTCGGAATTCATCGGCCGCCCACTTTTCCAGTTCTTTGAGCGTCTCCGGATTGATCCTCAATACAAAAGCTTTTTTATCGGCAGGCATATTCGTTTAGTAATTCTGAGAAGGATGTGGCGTTAAAATGAACTGAACTTCAATGGATCCCTTTATTTTTTCAATCTGAAAAATGCGGGTTGAAATTCAGTTCATGATCTGTGATAACAGCCGGGCTAAGCATACAGCGTGCCCGTGTTCAGCACAGGGCTTACATTTTTGTCGCCGCACAACACCACCAGTAGGTTACTGACCATGGCCGCTTTTCTTTCTTCATCGAGATGTACTATTTCTTTTTCAGAAAGCCGTGCCAATGCCATTTCCACCATGCCAACGGCGCCTTCCACAATTAACTTGCGGGCAGAAACAACGGCAGATGCTTGTTGCCGTTGTAACATGGCACCGGCAATTTCAGGGGCATACGCGAGATGACTGATACGTGCTTCGCTCACAATAATGCCTGCCTGCGACAGCCGTTCATTCAATTCATTCACCAGCATTTCATTCACTTTGTCGCCGCCGCCACGCAGGGTAACCACGGCACTTTCGTCTTCAGAGAAGTCATACGGACAAGTGCCCGCCAGGTGACGAACAGCCGCTTCACTCTGTATGGCAACAAACTGTTCGTAGTTGTTCACTTCATACAACGCTTTAGCGGTGTCCACTACATTCCAGACTATCACGGCACCGATCTCAATCGGGTTGCCGATCTTGTCGTTCACTTTAAGTGGCTGGCCATTCAGGTTGCGTGCCCGAAGCGAAACATGCTGACGGGCGAAAAATGGGTTGGCCCAAAGCAAGCCATTTTGTTTGGTGGTGCCGGAGTACTTGCCAAAGAGCGTGAGTGCTTTTGCATCATTCGGGTTGACGATAAATATCCCTTTAAGAATGAAAACAAAGGCAAGAATAAATGGGATGGCCGGTACTGGCATTTCTTTGATCAACAGAAAGATCAATGCAGCAAGGCAAACTGACGCAACGCCTATCATCAGGAATCCTGATATGGCGGTAAAATTTTTTTCCTGTATCATTTTTTGTGGTTGATATTAAATTGATATCACAAAGATAGCACATAAAAATATTCCTGTGCAAGCTTTTTTGAAATTTTATTTAGGATGAGGGCTCTTGCTGCAAGATGTGAGCGTGAAAGTGAAATAGGTTCTGTCATTCATAATTTCAATTGGCAGTGCAGGTCTTACACATGATCACCAGTGGTTGCGGATGGCAAAATGTTTATCTTGATGAGTAAGTGATTCGCAACAGGTAATTGCTTCCTTTCTTATCACTACCGTTTTCTAATAGGACCTTAGCGGTAAGTTTGAATATCGGTGAATCCCGCATTTTGCAAAACAATGCAACGTGATTTTTAACGGTGCAGCCATGCACAAGAGTTAAGAAACATTTTCTTTGTCTAACGAAATGAACCACCACCTGTAAATGCTCAGCGGAAGCGTTACCGGAGTGTTTAATCAATAAATCAGGGTTACTGATAGCATGCTGTTGCTCACCAAGGATTTGTGGTTTCCCGACCCGCACCTGGCGGATGAAGATGGCCTGCTCGCCATAGGAGGCGATCTCTCCACCGCACGTTTATTGCTGGCATACGAAAGCGGCATATTCCCCTGGTTTATGCACGAAGGAATGATCTTTTGGTTTTGTCCTCCTGAGCGTATGGTCTTATTTCCGGATGAATTGCATATCAGCAAAAGCATGCAACAGTTACTTCGCTCAGACAGGTTTCACATAACAACCAATCAGGCATTTGGCAGGGTTATTCAATTATGTGCACAGGTACATGAGCGGCAGCAATCCGCTACCTGGATCAATGATGACTACATCCATGCTAACAACAGGTTACATGAAATGGGCCATGCTGTATCCATAGAGTGCTGGCAGCAGCAACAGCTGGCTGGCGGCTTATATGGCATTGCCGTTGGAAAGGTATTTTGTGGTGAAAGTATGTTCGCGCTGCAACCCAACGCTTCAAAAGCGGCATTGATTGAACTTTGCAAGAGCGGGAAATATAAGGTGATTGACTGCCAGGTGGAAACCAATCACCTGGCCAGCATGGGGGCAAGAAAGATCAGCCGTGCTGCTTATTTAAAATTGTTGAATCAGGCACACGTCTAAAACCGCAACGACAAACAGGTGAGCCCGCCATCCATTTTTTCAAATTCCGACATTTCCAGTTCCCTGGGATTAAAACCTGCAAGCCGGAGCGCAGCGCTCACCTTGCCAAAACCTGCAGGCATCATCAACTGTCCGTTGATCGAAAGGCAATTGGCGGCATATAAATCTTGCTGTTCCACTACGATCACCTTGAAATTGCTGAATGTTTCCAGCACAGCCATTTCAGCAGCAGCCAGCAGGTAGTTGTTGCCGATATAGTTCACCAATGTTTTTAAATGCAGCGCTGTGGTCACCGGGACATGCGTACTGGAATATCCATATTGACTAAGCAATGCACTAAGTTGACGGGCGCCTTCCTCATTGGTTCGTGCAGTGAGCCCGATATAGAAATGGCGGTCCACCTGCAGCACATCACCGCCTTCGAGGGTGCCCGGCGATTGAATAAATTCAAGCTTCCGGAAGCGTTGCAAAACCTGCTGCATAGATAGTATTTCCTCCTTTCGTGATGGCGCGCCCGGATGGGTAATGATGGCAGCTTCGGGAATAATCACTGCGGTGTCTTCAACAAAACAACTGTCGGGAAACGATTCATCAGCATCCAGTACGGTTACCTCCAGGCCTGCCTCAATCAAAGCTTGTACGTACAACCGATGCTGTATCCAGGTGAGTTGGATATCGGGTTTTCCAAGATGGGCAGTTGTAATACCGTTTACATAGTTCAGGCAAGGTCTGCGGGTGATGGCATATTTAAGCATGGTGGAAAGATAATTTGAAACGCGAATATTATGAATTCATTTACAGCCATAAGAACGCTGCCTGTTCATTCATCCTTCATACACTTCCAGCTAAAAGCAGCCTTGTATGTTGAGCGTATAGCAAAAATTATTGCTCCAATAAGCCGGGAAACAATTGCGCCAAAACCTGTATCAGGCTCATTAAAAATTAAGTTAAACCGGTAAAGCAAAAGCACAGTAGTTGGATATTGCTTTATATTTGCCCGGATACCCTGATGTTGTAAGAAACATAATGCATCCTGCACCGTAACAGACAGCCGGCCTGATCGAATGGCATCCGTTCAATTTTCAAAAAGATAAATTTCTCAATACCTTATCACTTAAATTGATTTGCATGTTGAATTCTTTTACTCCTTATCTCCACTGCTTCATCCATCACCGCACGCAGCGCATTGGCAATTACCTTAAATCGCTGCCGGTGTTTTGTGCTGTGTTTCTACTGTCTGTTTCTACCCTTCCGGGTCAAAATGTGCCGGTAAAGGAATGGGATAAAAGTTTTGGCGGCACCAAGACCGATGAAATGTACACCATCCTACAAACCAATGATGGCGGGTACCTGCTTGGCGGTGATTCAGATTCACCCGTGAGCGGACAAAAATCACAAGGCAGCCAGGGTTACAGTGATTACTGGATTGTGAAGACGGATGCACTTGGCAACAAGCAATGGGACAAGCGTTTTGGCGGTAATTCAAAAGAAGAATTATTCACTGTTCTGCAAATGCCTGACAGCGGTTACCTGCTGGGAGGATGGTCGATGTCGAATGTAAATGGTGATCAGACTCAAACCAGCCGGGGCGGCAGCGATTACTGGATCATCAGGACAGATAAGAGTGGAAATAAACTCTGGGATAAACGGTATGGCGGACCCGGTGATGATGAGTTGCGTTCCATGACAACCACCGCCGATGGAGGATTCATTTTCGCAGGCGAATCAACATCCGGTATTGGCGGAGAAAAATCACAGAGTAACCACGGTGAGTTTGATGTGTGGGTGGTGAAAACGGATGTTAACGGAAACATGCAATGGAATGCATCCTATGGCGGACAACTGGATGACCGCCTGAATGCCATTCAGCAAACCGCTGATGGCGGATATATCATCGGTGCCTGGACAATTTCCCCTGTTGGCTTTGATGTTACCCAACCCGGAAGAGGATCGTCAGACATGTGGCTGATCAAGACCGATGGCAATGGTGTGAAACAGTGGGATGGCCGCTATGGTGGTAATGACAATGAGTATTTATATGCGCTTGATCAGACGAATGATGGCGGTTTTATACTGGCAGGATATACACGCTCTAATGTTAATGGTGAAGTTTCCGTTCCCGGGAAAGGCGGCTTTGATTTTTGGATCGTGAAAACAAATGGCAATGGTGTTAAACTGTGGGATAAACGATATGGTGGACATCTTGATGAAAAAGGAAAATCCATATTCCAAACCAGTGACGGTGGGTTTATTATGGGAGGATGGTCTGAATCTTTGATCAGCGGTGACAAGTCGGAGGATACCCAGGGAGCAACTGATTATTGGCTGGTGAGAATGGATGATAGCGGAAATAAACTTTGGGATCTTGATTTTGGCGCATCCAATGAAGAACGGCTCCATGATGTTCCGCAAACCAGTGATGGTGGATTTATTATTGGTGGCCATTCATATTCCGGAAAGAACGGCGATAAGTCTCAGGCTAATAATGGTATTGATGATTACTGGATAGTAAAACTTTCCGCAGGAGCCAACAACGAAATCTTTTATGCTGATGCCGACAGTGATGGCTTTGGTGATGCAGCAGTGGACACTTTCGCATTGACAGCGCCGCAGGGTTATACTACTAACAACACCGATTGTAATGATGCTAATGCCGCCATCAATCCCAATGCTCCCGAAATATGCAATGCCGGCATTGATGATAATTGCAATGGATTGGATGATGACGGAGATCCTGCGGTAACAGGACAAGCCAGTTATTATACCGACAATGATCTTGATTTTTATGGAACCGGCGCTGAAATACATGCCTGTATCCAGCCTCCAGGCACTGCTTTACTGGATAAAGATTGTAACGATAACGACTCATCCATTCATCCTGGTGCAGGTGAAATTTGTAATGCCAATGTGGACGATAACTGCGATGGACTGGCTGACGATGCTGATCCGGCTGTTACAGGTCAGGGAACCTATTATACTGATAATGATCTTGACACCTATGGGACGGGTCTTGCAATCATAGCCTGTATTCAACCCGCATCTTCATCATTGTCTGCAGGGGATTGTGATGACAGCAATGCGTCGGTGAACCCTGGCGCATATGATCAGTGCAACGGTATCGATGACAACTGCAATTTTATCACCGATGAAAATCCGTTGCCCATTCCCGTTGTAACTCCTTCAGGAACTGTCATTGCCTGCACCGGAGCTAATGTTTTGCTCACCACAACCTTCGATCCTGCTTTAAGTTATCAGTGGTACAAAGCCAATACCTTGCAGACAGGAGCAACAAATAACACCTATTCTACAACTAAAGCCGGCAGCTTCCTCGTGAAAGTGAGTACCGCTCCCGGCTGCCAGGCTACATCGGCAACCACGGTCATCAGTCGTATTGATAAGCCGCTTGCGGAAATTACTCCACTGGGTAATCTTGATATTTGCGGAACAGGGTCGGTTGACCTGCAGGCTAATCTCGGCGCATCGCTTCAGTACCAATGGAAAAAAGGCAGCAGTTTACTCGCCGGCGCCACCAATAGTATTTACACGGCCACCTCCAAGGGCAGTTATCGCGTGGTCGTTACTAATGAAGGAGGCTGTGTTAAAACATCCACGATCACCACCGTGACTACATCCTGTAAGGAATCCGTATGGAATGATAATATTGATAAAGGAATGCTCTCCATCTATCCTAATCCTGCCAGCAGCCACCTGGTGATAGATGCCAGGTTCGGACAATTGAATGCGGAGGAAGCAACCGTTGAACTGACTGACATGACGGGCCGCAAGGTGCAGTCGGAAAGGGTGATGGCAGCAGACGGCAAGCTGCAATTTGATCTTATGTTCAACTCCAACATCCTGCCGGGCACTTACTTCTTAAAGGTTCAGTTGACGGATGAATTGCTCGTGAAGATGGTGGTAGTGCAATAGTGAATCATTTGTTACACGAAATCCTTGGTGCATCATCACCGCAATTCGTCTCTCTCTTTTTTCACGGAGCGCATCATTTCTGAAAAGCTTTGTTTACGTACAAATGCATTGATAGCCTGTGCAATGCGTTTCGCTTTTGTGGGTGCCGTCCTGGCTTCTTCCACCCATTTAGAATAGTAGTTGCGGTGTGACGGAGGCAAAGTGTTGAAGTAAGACAATGCATCCGGTTCATCAGCGAGACAGCTTAGAAGGGCGGGCGAAAGGCGCAATGGTTTTGCATCTTCTTCTAATTGCACCTTCAGTTGCTCCCCTTTGCGAACGCCCAATTGTTTACGGAGCGTGCTGTTTAATGGAAGAATAAAATCACCGTTGCCCATCGGCAACAATGCTTTTTGTTTGATGGCTTGTCCATTCAATTGCCCTTTTACACGGAAGGATTTCTTATTACCGGCTTTGATTTTATCAGCCACTACGGTGGGGATAACTATATAAGTCCAGCCGGTTTTTTCGCCCTGCTGATCAAACTTTAATATGATGGCATTGAATTGAATCATAAGCTGAAGCAGTTGTAAATTTTAGCATTTGATGTGAATCAAGCAAGTGGTAGTGAGGCGCTTTTTTTCAATTGAAATATCCGGGGTGAAGGACCGAGGTGACAAAATGAATGAGTTGCCGGCCAGCTTCAAACCGTATCAGCCACATTTGCAAGCATTGCGGTCACTAACTTGTACCCTTTTATGATGAAAAAAACAACCGATCAATGCAACATAGACACAACATAATTTATTATTTTGTGATGTAATAAATTTTTAGATCATGGCACTGAAAATCATTGGCACCGGACTTGGGCGCACCGGAACCCATTCACTGAAACTGGCGCTCGAAGAACTTGGATTTACAAAGTGTTATCACATGGAAACGCTTTTGCAACACCCGGCTGACATTGTACATTGGGAAGCGGCCATGGCTGGTCAGCCGGTGGACTGGGATTCTTTGTTTTCAGGATACACGGCGGCAGTTGATATACCGACATTCATTTATTACAAAGAGCTGATGCAAAAGTATCCGGACGCGAAGATCATTCACACTACCCGCGATGCGGAGAGCTGGTATAAGAGTTTTGGCGATACAATCATCCGTCAATCGAAACCTTCTATCGGGAAAATCTTAAGCATGAGCGTACGACTGCCTTTCTCTGCCAAACTGCGCGGGCAGCTCCGTGTGTTTAAGTTTGCAGGCGCTTTTATGAAATCTTTTTTACCGGATGGCTTTCATAACAAAGAAAAAACCATCGCGGCTTTTCATGAATGGAACAGGCAGGTGTTGGCCAACATACCCAAAGAAAAAATATTGGTGTTTGATGCAAAGCAGGGTTGGGATCCTCTTTGCCGTTTTTTGAATGTGCCGGTTCCATCAGTTCCTTTCCCGCATTCCAATACCACGAATGAATTTAACAGCAGAAAGTTTTGACACGACCGTATCATGTAATTACTGCATGAACCTGTTTTTGTTAAACCCGGATTTTTCCATTGAAAAATCCGGGTTAATTATCCTTATTACAGAAGGTGGTATCTCCGGATGCCTGTACAAAGTTTGAGTACTGATACCGGCGTTCCTGTAGCTTCAACTGGATTTTATTGCCAACATCTTATTCATTTTTAACGATGCGAAACTGCTTCGTTTTGTTTCCCAGGGTATAGCTGAGTAAATAGATACCGGATCGCAAAGTACCAGGTACTATTTTAGTTAACCCCTCCATTGTTTCGCCGCGATATACTTCTTGTCCCACCACATCATACAGCATCACCCTGCCACCTGCAGTCGTGCCGTGAATCATCAGCTCATGGTGAAAAGGATTAGGATAGGCAACTAATGCATACGGATTGGCACTGACCTCAATTACCACCACTTCCGAGTAGGTGAATTGACCATTATAATCGGTTTGTTTCAAGCGGTAGTAATTGAGCCCATCAGCAGGATATTCATCAATGAATGAATAACTGAATGCCATACCGGATGTGCCCGCGCCGTTCACCTCGCCAATGTTTTCAAAGTCAATGGCATTGTGGCTTCTTTCCATAGTAAAGTAATCGTTGTTCACTTCTGATGCCGTACTCCATTCCAACAACACCTTTTCCGATTGAAGCTTTGCCGTAAATGAAAAAAGTTCGATCGGGAGTGTGAGGCAGGTATTTCTTAGGATGGAAACCGTACTGCCGCTGTTGGTGACGGCCAGGTCAGGGCGGCCATCACCATCAAAATCATCAATGCCAACATCGTACGAAACACCGGAAGATATGTCCACTCGTGTTGCAAAGGAAATAGCGCCTGGCGTGCTGGTATTTTTAAATACACTGGTTTTGTTGAGGGTATAATTTCCAACGGCAATATCCAGTTTGCCGTCACCATCGAGATCGCCGAAAGCTACGCCATAGTGCGTCATTGTGCCAGCCATCGTAGCGAAATCCTGCTTGCTCGCGAAAGATATGCTGCCGGCAGTGCTGGTATTTCTGTAAACGGCCAAAGTTGCAACATCACGGTTGACTACCGCAACATCTGCTTTATTATCGCCATCCAGATCGCCGATGTGTACGAAATAAGGTACTGTTCCGGGTGAATAATCCTGCCTTGTTGCAAATGAAATAGCTCCGGGAGAACTGGTATTCCGGAAAACCGACATGGTATTGCTGGTGAAGGCTGTGATCACTACATCAGGTTTTCCATCACCATCCAGATCACCGACATCAATTTTGTGCGGTTGTGAAGTGGTACTGAAGCTTAGGCCTGAGGCAAACGAAATATTTCCGACACCGGTACTCGTATTTCTTAAAACCCAGAGGCAGTTGCCCGACCAATGCACAGAAAGCAGGTCGGGTTTACCGTCGCCATCAATATCAATTACTTTGTTTCCATTTCCTTGCCCGGAAGATGCCGTGAAATCAACCCTTGGTGCAAAGGAAATAGTACCGGGTGTGCTCGTGTTTCTGTAAACGGAGACAAAGGTGCCGCCACCATTTCCGCCCAATGCCACATCAGGCTTGCCATCTCCGTCAAAGTCACCGATAGAAACCTCATTGGGCTGTCCGCCGGAAGCCCAGGCAAAAGTGACCTTTGTGGCAAAAGAGATGACACCTGCAGTGCTGGTATTTCTCGTAACAGTCAGGTAATTATTGAAATAGTCAGGAATGATAAGGTCGGGCTTTCCATCGAGATCAATATCACAAATTTCGACGTTATGAGAGCCGCCCTGCACGCTTACGGCGGCAGCAAACGTAGACGCGGTGCTGCATAATGTGGTAACATTAAATGGCTTGGCAGAATACGCCGTTAAGTTGGTGCCGAGATTCGTAACTGTTATGTATTGGTAATTGACGCCATACGGAACAGTTACGGTGAGTGAATTGGCCGTAGCCGTGGAAACTGTAGCCATCGTGGCACCAAAGAATATAATGTTGCTGGCAGTATTGGTGTTGAAGCCGGTGCCGGAAATGGTAACAACGGTTCCCACTGGACCCGAGGTCGGGGAGAAGGAGCTGATCGTTTGCGCAGACAAGCCTGCTGCCAATAACATAGCAACATACAGCAACACGACACCTTTACTGAAAGTCACATTGTTTATTGTCATGATCAGACACCTTAAAACTTGCAGCGAATTTAATCGCGACCAGACCCGAAAATGCTGATGAAAATCATAAGACGACTTGATTTTTATGGTGAAACCGGAAGGGCAGCCAATCCTGTTTTCGGAAAGAAAATCCGGGAGAAATCAATGGCGTTAGTGAAGTCAGTGTTCGAACGCGCCGGATACAACTTCTCCATTACTGATAATCACTTGAGAACTTTCCGGCATGAGATCCCAGATTTCCTGGTAATTGCCAATGGGCTCCGAGACGAGGCAGGCAGCGAAGTCACCAAATTTACCTTCTGCTGCCGGATTCACCTGCGTAAGTTCTTCAACGCTGGGACTTATATATAAAGTGGGTGCCTTTCCATTGCTTCCATATCGGAAACCCCACAGACTTTTCCCGTCAGAAATTCCGAGTGTCATCCAAATCGATTCCTCTACACCATGCTCCTTCGCGGTAGCTTCTACCACCTGTACCATTTTTGAAATAGAGCCCACCGTGTCCGTTTCCAATCCGAAGGTGAGGGCGAGATGTAACATCAGTTCCGAATCGGTGCTGCCTAAAATATTATCAAAATATTTCTCATCCACCATGGCCAGCAAGGGCTTCCTGATCTTACCAAACTCTGCGATCTGGCCATTGTGCAAAAACAACCATTGTTTGTAGCGGAAAGGATGACAGTTGGTTTCCTGTATGGTGGCGAGCGAGGTAGCGCGTACATGCGCCATGAACAACGGCGATTCAATGTGTGCCGCCAGGTCCTGCAGGTTGGCATCGTTCCAGGCCGGGCGTATACTGCGAAACAAGCCTGGAAATGGTTGCTTATCATACCAACCCATTCCAAAGCCGTCACCATTGGTTGGTGTACGCGGTGCCCTTGCATGCAAACTCTGCTGAATGAGGTTGTCTTTGGGTTTAATGATCAGATCACTCATCAAGATAGGAGCGCCTGTATATGCCAGCCATCTGCACATGATAATGGAAAGTTAAGGTTTTTTTAAGCATTTTACTATGTCGATCAGTACCACGGGTTTTCTTCATTCAAACCATCGCAATAGTCCTGCTTAGTAAAAGCTGAAGTAATGTTACTGCCATAAGCAACATGCGATGTTGATTTTATTTGGCAGGAAGAAACGTCAATTGTATTATTTTTTGAATGGGTTCTATGTCGTTATGCATTGAAGTTATTACATTGAAAAGGTCAGATAAGATGAGTACTTTAATTTGAATCGCTTTCCAGCGGTATGTAAACGTCATTGCGTCTAACTGCATAATTTATTCATATTTGCAGGTGATGGCTATTCCTAAAATTATACACCAGACCTGGAAAACGAATGTGATTCCCAGGCGCTGGCTTAAGATTCAACAGCAGAACCTGGCCTTGTCGCCGGGTTTTGAATACAAACTGTGGACGGATGCGGACATCATGGAATTTGTCAGTCAAAAATTCCCTGACCTTTTTCAATCATTTTCCAACTACCGTTACAATATTATGCGGGTTGATGTCATCCGGTACCTTTTAATGTATGAAACCGGTGGGTTATACCTTGACCTCGACTATGAACTACTCGTTCCTTTTGATGTCGGGCAGGCTGCTGTTGTGCTTCCAAGAGAGAGAAGTATCGCTTTTGGTGATGGATATGAAGGTATCGGTAATGCATTCTTCGCTTCTGTTCCCGGTCATCGTTTTTGGCGTGATGTGATTGATGAATTATTGCGCAATCAACCGAGGGTGAGAGATGAGTATGATGTGGCGGAAGCCACCGGCCCCGGGCTTTTAACCCGCGTTTACTATGCACATTCCTATCCGGATATCTATGTGCCGGAAAGAATACTATACCATCCGCCAAGCCCGCATACCAGGAAGGGATACCTGGCCATTAAAAACAACGGTCAATCAAAGGGCATCCACCTGGGATGGGGCAACTGGAAGGAACGCGTCACCTGGAAATATATCGAAAGGAAATTTTTTAAACGCCGCTGGGAAGCGAAACGCGCTAAACTTATTCCGCGATAATCCTGCCTTCTTTAACGCGATCAACTTTTTGTGCCAGTGAAAGGAACTGGATGTAAGATCAAAGGGATCTTCAATCAATAAACTGATGAAATAATAATTCGCCGGAAAATATAATGGACGGATGCGTTATGTTTCGCTTTTCCGCCGAACAATTTCGATCTTGCCCCACACAAAATTTATATGCCTGTATCCGGAGTTGCCATTACGACCTTGCCACTTGATCTCATCCAAACACTGGCCATAGCCAGCATCATGTATTTCATAGGTATGCAACTCAGGAAAAATATCAGCATACTCGAACAACTCAATATTCCCTCCGCGGTAATTGGCGGACTTTTGTTCGCCGGGATCAATCTTGTTCTTCACGACCGGTACCTCAATCTTAAGTTCGACACTTCCATGCAATCACTCTGTATGGTTTTATTCTTCACGACCATTGGTATCAGTGCCAGCCTTTCGTTGCTGAAAAAAGGAGGCGTGCAGGTGGTGCTCTTTCTATTAATGGCAACCGTTTTTTGCTTCCTTCAGAATTTTGCCGGCATGGGCATCGCATCCCTTTTTGGAGTCAATCCATTGCTGGGTGTCATTGCAGGTTCTGTGACCCTTGTTGGCGGCCCGGCAACCGGGCTTGCTTTTGCACCACTGTTCGAAAACGCCGGCGTTACCGGCGCGTCCACCATTGCGATCACGGCGGCAACCATTGGCATCGTTTGCGGCGGCATATTGGGCGGGCCTGCCGGAACCTACCTGATTAAACGATTTAATTTGAAATCGCCTAAAGATGTTGCAACCGGCGAACTGCAAAATGAAGTTACGGATGCACCACATACCGTTACCATTGATACCGAACGGGAAGATTCAGGCTTTGTACTGACTATCATGATAGCCGCTTTTGCTATGGGATTGGGAAGTATTGTGAGTTATTATTTTCAATCAATAGGATGGACGCTGCCGGCATATATCGGCGCAATGATTATTGGTGCGCTGCTGCGCTACATGGATGATCATACGCAATGGTTCAGGATCAATCAGTCAATCATGGATTTTGTAGGAGGCATTGCGCTGAATATTTTCCTGATGGTGGCCTTGATGGACCTTAAACTTTGGGAACTCGTGCATCTTGCCATACCGCTTGCTGCTATATTGCTTACACAAGTGATACTGGTTGTTTTATTCGCATTAACTGTTTCATATCGTTTAATGGGAAAAGATTACCAATCGGCCGTTATGGCCAGCGGATTTATTGGATTCGTGCTGGGTACCACTGCCAATGCCGTAGCGAATATGAGAACACTCGTTCATAAATACGGCGCTGCGCCAAGAGCATTTCTGATTGTTCCGATGGTGGGCGCATTTTTTATTGATTTCACCAATGCCATCATCATTACCTTCTTCCTCAACTGGGTACCATAAAGGCAGGCTTTAGCAGTCCTACGACGGGAAATCCTGTTCTGATCATGAGCACGTAAATCCTGCACCTGACCTGTTGATCCTAACGATGACGCAAATCAACTCTGTTGCTGATGCAAGTCATGAACCCGGATGTCTTTGCTGGATAGCTTTACGCAACTTTTTCTTAAAACCTGACAACATGAATACCTTAGAACTAAAAAGAGCGGACCTTGCGGGGCCCGGGATCGGTTCTTATGAAGAAATCGAGCGCATCTTACCCGCAAACTATACTTCCTTGCTGAACAAAAAAGACACGCAAAGAGCAATCTATGAAGTGAAGCATTTCATATCTGCTAACCTCTGCAAAGAACTGAACCTGATGATGGTGGAAGTTCCGCTGATTGTGAGCAGGGAAAGCGGTGTGAATGACATGCTCGACCGTGATGGTTCACGGACGCCGGTATCATTTCATATCAAAAACGACAATGACAAAAATCCGGTGGAGGCACAGGTGGTGCAGGCTGCCACCAAATGGAAAAGAGTAGCGCTGCAACAATTCGGGATGAAACCGGGCGAAGGACTTTGTACCGATATGCGGGCCGTGAGAAAGGATTATTTCCTGGATCATGACCACAGCGCATATGTTGACCAATGGGATTGGGAACGTACCATTACTGCCAACGAAAGAAACCTTGACTTCCTGAAGATGGTGGTTCGTAAAATCTGGAAGGTGATTACGGATGCAGAACTGTTTGCACAGGATTTATTTCCGGCACTCAAAAATGCGAAGTATCCCAACCTGCCGAAGGAAATCGTGTTTATGCATGCGGAAGAAATTCTGGAGCGGTATCCTGAGTTGCCCCGTAAGCAAAGAGAGACGGCCATACTGCAGGAATATCCTGCGATCTTTATTATTGGTATCGGCTGGCCGCTTGCTGATGGTTATCCGCATGAGATGAGAGCTGCTGATTATGATGATTGGGTAACACCCACCATCACCGGTAATGGCAAACCTGCGCATGGCATCAACGGCGATATCCTTATCTGGAATGGGCTGACACAGAGAAGACATGAACTTTCATCAATGGGTATAAGGGTGAATGCGGAAACATTACGCCAGCAGCTTACTATGTCAGATCAGTTGAATCTGCTGACTACTCCTTATCACAGCGGTATCATCAACAACGAGCTGCCGTTGAGTATCGGCGGTGGCATTGGTCAGTCAAGAACCATTATGTATTTGCTGCGGAAAGCACACCTCGGGGAAGTAAGTGTAACGGTATGGCCTGACAAGCTGAAAAAAATCTGCGCTGCAAAAAACATATTTGTATTAGAGTAGCTGGAGATAACTGCCGGTGCTATTTGCAGCTTTTGCAACAGCAGGTTCTCAACCCGGATTTTTCCTTGGGAAAATCCGGGTTGAAAACGCAGCGTGAACACCTATGCCTTTTGCAGGCTCTGAATATCCGGTTTGCGCATATTCATGAAGATCTTCATAACTCGCGCCGCTATTTCCGGTTCACTCATGAGATCGCCGAGGATGGTTGGTACGATCTGCGACGATACGCCGAACTTATCTTTCAGCCAGCCACACATGTTTTCTGTTCCACCTTCCGTGAGCCGCTCCCAGCAGTAATCAATTTCTTCCTGATTGTCGCAATGCACCACAAAGGATACGGCCTCCGTAAATTTATATTTAGGTCCGCCGTTGAGGCCCATCAATCTTGATCCATTAATTTCAAAGGTTACCACGAGCGGGTTCACTGCCGTTATTTTAGCATGGCTGAAAACAGTGCAGTAAAATTCTGCGGCTTCTCTTGCCTGCCCGTCAAACCAAAGGCAGGTGGTGATCGGATGTTTCATTTCTATCATGATGAGTTATTATTTGGCCAGTCAGTTCATCCGCCATGGTGTTGAATGACCTATCGCGCGGTAAAAGGGAGTTTTTTGTGACAGTGACGACCTTCACAATTGAGCATGTAATTGGTCGCGGCTATCGTTCTCCAAGCTGATAATTCTATGCAATTATTGTATGAAATTAAAAGCGATGAGTACAATAATCAGCAGGATGCCTATCAGTGCCGCGGCAAATAACACGTCGGCAATATTTTCTGCCTGCACCCCTCTTTTTTCACTGGAAGTTTTTATGGAAAAAAAGGAGAACAGGCAAGAGATGATGAGAAACAAGGCGACAACAGAAGTAAGTTCATCAATGATGCTGGTTTCCGAGAAGTCCGAAACATGCACAGAGGTAATCACAAAAAGGCAAAACCCTAAGAGGTTGGCAGCCGTACTGAGGATATGCTGTGCTGTTTTATTTGACATATTGCAAAATAAAATAAAAATGTCTCTCCCGCGGCACGGAAAGATCACTACGCAATTTCAGTCTGAATTTTTCAATGAAAAAAATCCCACTTTGTTACGACTCAGCTCTGCCAAGAGATTGCACATCTTTTCAACCCGGATTTTTCAGTGGAAAAATCCCGCTTCGCTGCGACTTATAACTGCTAAGGGGTTGCTCAATTTGTCCAGCAAAGAAAATGTTTCGCAAGCCCAACCAGTTCTACGTCGGGGTTAAGAAGGCAACAGATATAGCCGAAGAATGGCAGCCCGCAACTACATTTTCAACACATCAGGTGGTGCCACAGGTGGTGGAACCGCATTTTTAATTGCGGGCAATGACCGCAGGTAGGCAAATACGGATTTCAAATCGTCATCCGTCATCTGCCCGATATAGGGCCAGGGCATTGGCGGCAAGAGCGCTCTTCCACCCGGAAGGCCCATATGATGACCGGTTCGAAGTGTGCCGATAAACATTTCATCCGTCCATGCACCAATGCCGGTTGTTGAATCTGCTGTGAGATTGGCAGTGTAGGAAATTCCCCACGGACCCACCCATGCTGTAAGGTCGGGGCTTGCCATTGCCCAGTAGCCAGGATGCAAGGCATTGGTATCAACTTTTGGCATTGGGCTGTCAGCCGGATGGCCCGACATCTTCCTGCTCGTATCTTCAATGGGTCCTGAAGGCGTAAATATTTTCGGTGTATGGCAATCATTACAGGAAGCCACGGTTACCAGGTATCTTCCGCGGGCTACCAGCTGTTCGTTCGACAGTGGTTGGGTTACCTGCTCGTTACTGCATCTTGTTTGCAGCAAGAGGACACCTGCCAGCAGGCAGCATGCCAATAGCGAAAGCAATGCGTGTTGATTTTTCATAGCGGAAATTTTAGTGTTTGGGGGATAGGTTTGGGAAAGCCGTATGCGGGCAACAAAAGGTAGTAATAAAAGTAATACGAAGGATGCCTGTTCCCGGAAAGAACCATAAAAGCAATAGACGCCAGATGGCTCCACTGCAATTCTATGCAACCGATATGACAGCACTAAACGAAAAGATTGCCACCGGTCTGCAGGGCCGCCTGAGCAGCTTTCACGCCGAGGCTTTTCCATATGGTCATTTGCAGCTTGCTGAAATTAAGTCCGGTCGGATGTTCAGGATCAAGGTCATGTTCCGGTTCTATTCTGAAGATCCGGCAATCGGGATGCTCCGCGCGGTATTGTTTTAAAACGGCCATATCGTTTTCTCTTACATCCTGTATGAATATCGCAATGGCACGCAGAATAATTTGCATCACACTTGTATAAAGCGGATTGTGCGGGAATAAAACCGGCGGATTATTACTGAGTACATAGATTTCATCCGGATGCAAGGTGGTCGCAATGCGCGTTGGGATCACTTCACGGTTGCCGCCATCAACAAACTGCTCCATAATTTTTGAACCATCGGCAGCAACGCCGGTTTGCATCACTACCGGTTTTAAGAATCCTGCCTGGCTGCTGCTGGCCATTGCCGCGTCAATGAGCTGACTTCGTGTATTGATAACTTTCACATCATAGTAGGGCCCGGAAGGAATATTCCTCGTACAAAAAACCGTTACTTTTCCCGATTGCAGGCTGATGGCCGTTAAGCAAAGAAGGGTGTTCGATGATTTGATGCGTGCGAACATCGCGTCAGACAAATTCTGATCAATGGTTTTCAGCAGCGGATCGGTGTCATAGATATAAGGGCGGTCGTTGAGAATATTGTCAACGATGTTCTGCTTTTTTAAAATGTCATCATTCTCAACATTCTGATAGATCGTTTCCATCAGGGTAAATTCACGGCAGGCTGTTAATATGGCTATCAGCGAACCGGTGCTCGTACCACTGATAATGTCAAACTGATCAATATTATTAGCCACCAGGCATTTTAAAGCACCTATCGTGAAAGCGCCTTTGGCGCCGCCTCCGCTTGTGATTAAAGCTCGTCTCATAATTTTATTGTATTAATTCATTTCTTCACCGGGATATGATAACCTATGTCAAGCAGGACCAGGTAATCTTTGTTTGAAAATTCATACCCACCGCTGAGCTGCAACGCGAATTTTGAGATGTCAGCGCCTAATCCCATACCTGCCATTTGCAGATTGTCATTCAGGTTGGCTTCGGTAATCAGTTTGACACAGCCGATGCTCGTCAGTTCTCCACCGATGTCAAACAGGCGCCATTCCAGCCTTGGATTCACCAGCAGGTTGACCGTTTGTCCGCTGTAAAAAATGGAGGCCCCAATCATGGCCCGTATCCTTCCTCCGGCGCCTTCCCCCTTTTTGGTAAAGGTATAAGAGAGCAACGCGCCTCCGGTGAGTGCATATCCTTCCTGTTGCGCAAACAGGTTCAGCGCCCCCTGGTTCAGGTGAATGAAAATACCGGGCCCTTTTACAAACTCGGGAGATTTAAACGTGGAAGCATATTGGGTTCCCAGCAGGTACGATAGCCAATACGTCGGATCCATATTATCTGCCGGCATTTTTTCCAGCATGCAATCCAGCCGTGAATTATCTTCCACCGACCAGTCATGAATGGTGCTGACTTGCTGCATGAGCTTTTTGTATCCGCCGGCATTCTCGCGGCGCACGGAATCCAGCATGTGCTGACGCGACTGATCATCATCGGAGTATTTCCCCAGCAATTGTACTTCACGCGTAAACTTACCTGCATAGTCGGCTGCCTGTTGTGTACAGGCCGGGTCCTGGCAGCAGGGAACCGGTTGAGCCGTGAGATTTTTGCCGGAAAAAGAAAGCAAGAAAATGACGGGCGACGAATAAAATAGCAGCTTCAGCAACTTGCATTTCATGAGCTATCGGATTACTGAATAAAGATATAAATTAATACCGTGCAACTTTGAACTGACGGGCTTTGAACGGACAGTTTTTTGGATTACTTGGGTTAACAACCGACACAGCTTTGAATGCCTACGCAGAAAATAAATTCATTTTTTTGCTTACACACGAAAACCTAACCCGAAAAAAAATGAAAGAGTGTTTTCACCAACGCTTTACAAAAACCCCAAGACAGAATCCTATCTTTGAATACTTTTAAAAAACATTATTTGAATTGATTATCAATGGCAAAACCTAAGAAAGAAGCAGTTGAAGAACCCTTAGAAAGGAAACTTTGGAAAGCGGCTGACAAACTCCGTAAGAACATGGATGCAGCCGAATACAAGCATGTGGTGTTGGGACTGATTTTCTTGAAATACATTTCTGATGCGTTTGAAGAACTGTTTCAGCAACTCACTGCACAGAAAAGCGAAGGTGCAGACTCCGAAGACAAGAATGAATACACAGCCGAAAAAGTTTTTTATGTGCCGCCATCTGCAAGGTGGAAATGGATTCAAGGCAGAGCCAAACTCCCTACCATTGGAAAAGACATTGACGATGCAATGGATGCCATTGAAAAAGACAACCCTTCTTTGAAAGGTGTGTTGCCAAAAGTTTTTGCACAGGAAAAATTAGACAAAGCAAACCTTGGCGGTTTGGTTGATTTAGTAAGCACCGCCACACTTGGAACGAAAGAAGCACAGAGCAAAGATTTGTTGGGCAGAGTGTTTGAATATTTTTTGGGTGAGTTTGCTTTGGCAGAAGGAAAAAAAGGCGGACAGTTTTATACGCCAGGCAGTGTTGTAAAATTATTGGTGCAAATGTTAGAGCCGTATGAAGGCAGAGTGTTTGACCCGTGTTGCGGTAGCGGTGGAATGTTTGTGCAGAGTGAGAAATTTATCATGCACCACCAAGACCACTACAAAAAGAATCCCGATAGAATCGGGAGAAAAAAACTTTCTCTCAACCCTGCCGACCACATTTCTATTTCCGGACAAGAGAGCAACCAAACAACTTGGCGATTGGCTAAAATGAATTTGGCGATAAGAGGAATTGACAGCAGCAATGTGAAGTGGAACAACGAAGGAAGTTTTTTGAACGATGCTCACAAAGATTTAAAAGCCGATTACATAATTGCAAACCCACCATTTAACGACAGCGATTGGAGTGGTGAACTCTTACAAAAAGATGCACGGTGGGTTTATGGAGTGCCACCTGCTGGCAATGCTAACTACGCATGGATACAACATTTTCTTTTTCACTTGTCTGCAAACGGACAAGCAGGTTTTGTTCTCTCTAAAGGTTCTCTCACTACAAACACAAGCAACGAAGGAGAAATAAGAAAAGCATTGGTTGAAAATGATTTGATTGATTGCATTGTAAATCTTCCTGCAAAACTTTTTTTGAATACGCAGATACCTGCCTGCCTTTGGTTTTTGAGTAAGAACAAAACCAAACGCAAAGGCAAAATACTTTTTATTGATGCACGGAATTTAGGTTTTTTGGTAAACAGAAGAACAAAAGAATTTACCGAAGATGACATTAACCAAATTGCAAGCACTTACCACAACTGGCGAACAAGCCATGACGATTACACTGACATTTCCGGTTTCTGCAAAGAAGCAACCGTAGAAGAAGTAAAAGAATTAAACTATGTAGTTACACCCGGCAGATATGTGGGTTTGCCTGATGATGATGATGATTTCAATTTTACAGAACGCTTTGCTTCATTAAAAACAGAATTGGAAAAACAAATTGCCGAAGAAGATGCATTGAACAAACGCATTGTAAATAATCTTTCCAAAATTAAAATTGAAGTGTAAGCATGAGTGAATGGAAAGAAATACAATTGAGAGATATTAGTTCAGATATTTCATACGGATACACTGCAAGTGCAGCAAGTGAAAATGTCGGACCTAAATTTTTACGTATCACTGATATTACAAGTGGCAGAATAAATTGGGAAACTGTTCCTTACTGCAAAATTTCTGTCAGAGATTTAAAGAAGTATCAATTAGGTGTTGGAGATATTGTAATTGCAAGAACGGGTGCAACTACTGGTTACAATGCAATCATTAAAAAAGAAGTCAATGCAGTTTATGCTTCTTACTTAATAAGATTTCAAATTGACAAAAAGGTAGCTGACCCCTTTTTTGTTGGATGCGTTTTGCAATCAAATAGTTTTCAAGATTATGTTGATGCAATTGCAGGCGGTTCAGCACAGCCTGGTGCGAATGCACAACAATTTGCTGACTTTGAATTTCGCCTCCCTTCTCTCCCTGAACAAAAATCCATTGCAGAAGCCCTTAGCAGCTTAGATGATAAAATAGATTTACTGCACCGCCAAAACAAAACCCTTGAACAATTAGCCGAAACGCTTTTCAGGCAGTGGTTTGTGGAGGAAGCGGAGGAAGTCAAAACAGAAAAGTTAGGAGATATTGCAGTTGTTCAAAATGGTTATGCTTTTAGTAGCAAAGATTATGTTTCTTATCAAGAGGCACATTTAGAGGTTTTAAAAATGGGGCATATTGAAAAAGGTGGTGGTTTGAGAACTGACCCTAAAAGAGATTTTGTTCCGAGAGATGAAAAATTAAAGAGATGGACTTTGAATAAAACGGATATTGTAATGGCAATGACTGACATGAAAGACAATGTTGTAATTCTTGGAGTGCCTGCAATGATTGATAAAAGTGAGCATTATGTTTTGAATCAACGGGTAGCAAGAATTTATCTCTCATCTAATGAAAAATTAATCAACAATTATCTTCTCTATATTCAATTAAAGGATTCAGATTTTATTGCTACGCTTCAAAGCAAAGCAAACAGTGGTGTTCAGGTAAATCTTTCAACTGATGCAATTAAAGATTGTGATATAATAATTGCTACAATGGAATTGCAGAAAGAAAAAGGAATTGAGATTACAGCACTTTACTTGAAAAAAGAAAATAACGATAACCAAATCAAAACCCTCACAAAACTTCGTGATACACTATTGCCGAAGTTGATGAGTGGAGAGGTGAGGGTGGGAAAATTACTAACTGATGAAACAGCCAAACAACAATAATCTCTTAGCTTCAATTGCAGTTTTCGCTGAACTCTGCAATACCGAAAAGGATATTCAAGGAATCCTTACTGAATTTATCAAGTCAACATTTGCGTTTGAAAAATCTTGGACGCTTGATTCAACAGAAGTGACCTTGCTTTTAAAGAAGCATTTTGATTTTGATTTACCCGAAGCAGTTGTAAGAACTTGTTTAAACAGTTTAACGAAAAATGGTTTTGCTGTTAGAAACCTTGGCAAGTATTCCGTTATTGATACTTCTTATGATGCTGTTGCATTCGCAAACAAACTTTCAGCCAAAAAAGGCAAGCAAGAAATTGTTGAAGGTGAACTTGTTTCTTACTATGAAAGTTTGTTGAACACAAAGGTTAGTGATTCGGAGAGAAAAGCATTAATTGATGGATTCATTTCTTATTTGTTAGATACAGGTGTGTCTGAAAAATATTCAACGATAATTAGCTCATTTGTTCTTGACAAAGCAGTAAGCAGCAATTTTATTTTAGAGTTGAATCAGATTAAGGAAGGTCTTGTTCTTCTAACTGGCTTAGGTTACACTGATGATTTAAACAATATTGGTTCATGGTCGGAAGAGTTAACAATTTACCTTGACACAGAGCATCTTTTTAATTCCGAAGGTTACAACGGAAAATTATATCAAAAACTCTTTAATGACTTTTCTGCATTGGTAAATGAAATAAATAGTGCTGCACAGAAAAAGTATTCAAAGAAATTAATTCACCTCAAATATTTTGAGGAAGTGAATGAAGAAGTAAACAGATTTTTCCATGTAGCAGAAAAAATAATTCGGCAGGAAGACAACACTTCACCTGAAAATGCAGCAATGGAAGAAATCTGTAGGGGTTGTATTCAAGTTAGTGATGTGATAAAGAAGAAAACAATTTTTGAAACAAATCTTAGGACAAGAGGAATAACAATTAAAGAAGTTTTTGATTCTTATGAAACACCTAAATATAATATTGAAGATGCCTCTTTACTTAAAAAATACAAAGACCAATTTGATGAAGCATATATCGAGTTTGTTCTCCGTTCTTTTACCAAAGTAAATTTTTTAAGACGAGGAGTTAACAGAACAAGTTTTGAAAGGTGTAAGCATATTATTCTTACTGGGAGAACGATTACACGGCAACTTAGTATGGATTTGGATATAAAAAATGAGAAAAAAGATATTCCATTTGCAACCGATATTTACTTCATAACAAACCGACTTTGGTATAAACTGAACAAAGGATTAACCAAAGGAAATATTTTGCCTTCCACTCTTGATGTAATTACCAAAGCGCGAATTGTTTTATCATCTCAAGTAAATAAATCAATTGATAAAAAGTATGACGAGCTAAAAAAGGATTTAAAGACAGGAAAAATAAATCAGAAACAAGCCCAAGATTTATATTATAATTTAAGAGAAAGAGCTAAGAAGCCAGAGGAGATTAATCTTAGTAACTTGAACGAATCAGTTGAATTTATTTTTGAAAATGATTTGGAAAAACATCTACGGGAAAAAAGTTCTCTTGAACAAAAAGCAAGAGAAGGCGAAGTTGCAATTCAAAAATTAAATAAGATTGAATCGCTTGCTAAGCGCAAGAAAAGGTATCCTAAGAAAATTCGCACTTGGGTTTTTTATTACAGTTCAATTCTTGTATTCACCTCATTCCTTATAGGCGTTGCAATTGGAGTTTGGTATTTAATCAAGGACATCAAAACCAGTGGCGATACTCCAATTGGTTTGATAAGTTTTACTCTGACAATTATTCTTGAAGGAATCGGTCTGATTAGGTATTTCAAACCAATGCATAAGTTTCTTAAAAAGAAATGCCACGATTTTTATTTGGATTCTGTGAAAGAAATTAAATGAAACCCTTCACCGAAAATATCATTGATGAATCAGCGATTGAAATTTAGGGAGGTGATGGTAAAAAATTAAAACTATGAAGTTTACAGCAACAGAAATATGTAAAAACAACACCTGGCAAATTGGAACAGGGGATGGAACACGAAGTTATTTTGATATTTTCTTAAGATACGGAGTTGCACTTGTTGGGCCTGGTGACCCCGGCATGGAAGGTTCGCCTGAAGCAAAATTATTTTATGCTGCAAACCCTTACAGAAATAATTGGGGAGAAAAACTAAAAAAAGTCAAAAAAGATGAATGGCTTATTGCGAGAAAGGGGAAACAAACGATTCTTGCTATTGGAAGGGTCACAGAGGAGTACGATTATTCAAATCTGTTTTCTGATGTAGAAGGATGGGACCTACAACATTTTGTAAAAGTCAAATGGTATAAACCAGATACAAAGAATGAAATAATTGAGTTTGACAATCTTCCTTTAGGACAAAGCACATTACAAGGTTGCAATAATGCTGTTGTTTTTGATGAGATTTATAAAACCGAATTTAAAGAAGCGAAGAATGAATTCAATGTTGAAGATTTAATCTTGCCTGCTGATATTAGCATAGATAAAATTGTAAGTGCTTTAATTGATAGTGGAGTCAGAATTCAGGATGCAGAAAACATCGGGTTTACTTTAAATAGAATAGTGCGACTTACTGACTGGTATCTTGCAAATGACGGAGAAAGTCTGGAAATTGAGATCGTGTTTTTTTTAGTTGTACCGTTACTTATTGCTCTTGGATGGTCTGAGCAAAAAATAAAAATTGAGTATAACAATATTGATGTTGCCCTATTCCATTTACCTTTTAAGGGCAATTACAAAAAACATCACCAGAAATAATTATTGAAGCAAAAACATTTGGAAATGGACTTGCATTTACAGGCGAACAAATTAAAACTTATGCTGAAAAATATCAGGATGCAAAAAGTTTATTGCAACGAATGGTTTTTAGATATAAATATTTTGAAAAACTAAATGGCAAAATGGAATTCATTGGATACTTCAATTTGATAGACCTTAAAAAGAAAGAAATGTGCTTTATGATGTTCCGCATACTTCGGTTGAAACAATTTTAAAACTGGCAACTTTCAATTGAAACCCATCTCGGAAAATATCATTGAAGAATCAGCGATTGAAATTTTACAGTCGCAGGGTTGGGAGTATGCAAACGGAAAAGAAATTTCTCCCGAAGGTTTGTTTTGTGAAAAGAAAATTACCAGCAAATAATTTTAATCAATCGTTTGCGAAATGCAATCGCAAAACTCAATCCCGATATTCCGCAAGATGCACAGGAAGCAGCCGTTCAAAAAGTGTTGCGTATTTCTTCAACCGATTTGTTGTTCAACAACGAAGAGTTTCACAAGTTCTTAGTTGAGAAAGTAAAAATCCTATCAGAAAGACGGCTATGAACGCAGCCATGAGGTTGCATTGTTTGATTTTAAATGCAAACGACAATCAGTTTTTAGTTGTGAATCAATACACCATCATTGAAAACAATCAGAACAAAAGACCTGATGTAATTCTATTTGTAAATGGAATTCCGTTGGTGGTAATTGAACTGAAAAATGCAAGCGATGAAAACGCAGACATGCGGAGTGCATTCAAACAAATTCAAACTTACAAAAGCAATTATTCCATCACTGTTCACTTACAATTCCATTTGCATTATCAGTGACGGACTTGAATGTAAAGCAGGAAGTGTCGGCAGATTTCGGCAGATACATGACATGGAAAACTTCTGATGGTGTGAGAAGAATTCACGATTCAAACCACAGTTGGAAACTTTGCTGAAAGGAATGTTGAACCCTTCTATCCTCTTGGATTTGGTTCGCAACTTTATTGTGTTTGAGAAAACAAAAAGGAAGATGCAAAACAAGACTGACACAAATCTTTACAGAGAAGAAACTTGCAGCGTATCATCAATACTATGCAGTGAACAAAGCGGTGCAAAGTTCAATCAAAGCATCGGGTTTGAATGGAGATAAACGAGGCGGTGTAGTGTGGCACACACAAGGTTCAGGAAAAAGTTTGTCAATGGTTTTTTATTCGGGCAAACTGATTACAGCACCCGAAATGCAAAACCCAACCATTGTAGTTATCACCGACAGAAACGATTTAGACGAACAACTCTTTGACACATTCGCTGCATCAAAACAATTGTTGCGACAAGAACCAACGCAAGCAGAAAGCAGAGAACATTTGAAAGATTTGCTGAAAGTTTCAAGCGGTGGAATTGTTTTTACAACCATTCAAAAATTTTTACCCGAAGGAAATAAATCGGAATACGACCAGTTAAGCGACAGAAAAAATATTGTAGTTATTGCAGACGAAGCACACAGAACGCAATATGGTTTTGAGGCGAAATTTCTTGATGTAAAAGACACTGATAAAAATGTAATCGGAAAACGAATTGCATTTGGTTTTGCAAAGTATATGAGAGATGCTTTGCCATCCGCTACCTACATAGGTTTTACAGGCACACCCATTGAAGGCACAGATGTAAACACACCGCAGGTATTCGGACAGTATGTGGATGTGTATGATATTTCACAGGCAGTTGCAGATGGTTCAACCGTAAAAATTTATTACGAAAGTCGTTTGGCAAAAGTGAATCTTGACGAAGATGGAAGAAGATTGATTGAGGAGTTTGATAAAGAGTTGGAGCAAGACGAAGAAATTACAGAGAAGCAAAAAGCAAAAGCGAAGTGGACAAAGTTGGAAGCCATTGTAGGAAACCAAGACAGAATAAAAAATTTGGCGAAAGACATTGTAACGCATTTTGAAAAACGCCAAACAGTTTTTGAAGGCAAGGCAATGATTGTAGCCATGAGCCGCAGAATTGCAGCCGACATTTACAAAGAGATAATTGCATTGCGACCAGAGTGGCACGATGATGATTTAACGAAAGGTTCAATCAAAGTGGTGATGACAACCAACAGTGCAGACGGACCTGAAATTTCAAAACATCATACATCAAAACAACAGCGAAGAAATTTATCGGACAGAATGAAAGACCCTGCCGACCCGTTGAAGTTGGTTATAGTTCGTGATATGTGGCTCACAGGTTTTGATGCTCCCGTTTTGAAAACGCTTTACATAGACAAGCCCATGCGTGGACACAACCTCATGCAAGCAATCGCAAGAGTGAATCGTGTGTTCAAAGAAATCAAAGGTGGTTTGGTGGTTGACTATTTAGGCATTGCAACCGATTTGAAAAAAGCACTTTCATTTTATTCTGATGCTGGTGGCAAAGGCGACCCGACAGAAAAAATTGATGTTGCGGTGAAAGTGATGTTGGAGAAATTGGAAGTGGTGCGACAAATGTTCAATGAGAAAAGTAAAACGCAGAGTGATATTTTAGTGGAAGAACCCGAAGCGTATTATGAGAACAGTTTGAAATTTAATTACAGAAGATTTTTTACAGGAAGTCCGCAAGAAAAACTTTCAATCATTCTGCAAGCAGAAGAACACATTTTAGGATTGCAAGACGGCAAAGAAAGATTTGTGAGAGAAGTGAGTTTGTTAAGTCAGGCACTTTCAATTTGTATTTCAAAAGATGAAGTGCAACCACATTTAACAGAGATTGCTTTTTTCCAAGCGGTGAAAGCACGATTGGTAAAGTTTGAAGGAACAGGCGGTGGCAAATCAGATATTGAAATTGAAACTGCCATCAAACAAATTGTTGACGAAGCATTGAGTAGCGATAAAGTAGTTGACATTTTTGATGCAGCAGGAATTGACAAGCCCGAAATTTCGGGACTATCAATTTTGTCAGACGAATTTTTGTTGGAAGTAAAAGGAATGCAACACAAAAATCTTGCGTTGGAATTGCTAAAGAAAATTCTGAATGATGAGATTAAAAATTTAACCAAGCGAAACCTGACAAAAGGAAAAGCACTTTTGGTAATGCTTGAATCAGCATTGAAAAAATATCAGAACAATCTTTTGACAACGGTAGAGATAATTCAGTTTCTTGTTGACGAAGTTGCCAAGAAAGTGAAAGACGAATATGCACGGACAACAACTTTGAAAATGACAGTTGATGAAGTTGCGTTTTATGATGCACTTGCAGAAAACGAAAGTGCAGTTGATGTTTTGGGTGACGAACAGTTGAGAGAACTTGCTTTGGAAATTGCAGACAAGGTAAGAGCCAACGCAACTATTGACTGGACAATCAGAGAAAGTGCAAGAGCAAAGTTGATGGTATTAGTAAAACGGACATTGACGAAATACGGTTATCCGCCAGACAAACAAGCGAAGGCAATTGAAACAGTTTTGCGACAAGCAGAATTATTAGCAGACAATTTAAACTCATGAAAAGAAAAGCCCACACACAAAAAAATACATTTAATCGCACAGACATCCCTTTGAATTTAATTCGCTTTGAAAAAAACGCCCCGAAGAAAATCGAGACAAGTAGTGCGGACACGAACATAACCACTTCGTAGGAACATCAGTACATGCATGTAGCGTATGATTAAAACTTCTTTAATCCTTTTTTCGTTAGCCTGTAGCAAGCCTATCAGATCCGGGTTAGTATCTACTCTGCCACAATCAATGAAACGATAACACGATCGGCGCCTGACTGTCACACCATGTCTGTGGCATGATTTGTTCAACGTTGAT
>JBGAWA010000112.1:0-12561 GCA_044227805.1 Chitinophagales bacterium
ATAAGTATTAAAGTCTCGGTTGAAAATGACGGAAAGACCATTCTCAATTGTCTGCCCTTCAAATATTCCCTCATAACTGCCCTTTCTAAAGAGATTCAGCCGCAGGCGGCCATCGGGCCGCACAAGGTATTCGAGCGAAAAATCTCCGCTGAGGTCGCTCGGCGCCGCACTGAAAGCACTGCTGCCACCGATATCGAAATTTGTTCCTACATATATTAATAAGCGGTCGTTGAAGAGTTGTTCCCTCACTCCCACATTCAACCTGGTCTTTTCTTCCTCAACGCCATTGGAATATTCAGTTACGGACTTGAGGTCAAAATTCAGATCAACTCCCTTTACATACTGGCTGGAGAGTTTATTCAACTGGCTGGACAAAATATTGCTCACACTGCTTTTTGCCAGGTCGCTGATGTAGTTTGTTCCGGTACCGGCCAGCGGATCTGCCGCTACAAATGCTCCAAATACCATGAGTGCAAATACCTGTTTATTCATCTCTCCTTCCTGCTCGCGCAATTCAGCAAGTTTCGCGTCCACTATTCCATCCATAGCACCCTTATCTTTCTCATCCAGTTCTATATCGAATGAAATCTGCGGTGCCAGCAATTTTTGCTGCATCATCAGAAATACGTTGAAGTCAAGCGGGTTTTTGTACTGTGCCTGTTGTTCATCGCTCGCTGTAGCAGCCTGCGCACCAATTAGCGCATAAGGTGAAGTACGAACTGCGAGGTGGCCTTTCAGGTCAATATCTGCATTGTATAAATCGCCGGTCCAACTGATGGAACTCCCCTTGTCCAGCAGAAACTGTCGCTTAACCACGTTATACAATGTAAGGTTGTAACTGCCATCGGTAATTTCATACCGGCCGGTGAGGGTCATCTTTCCTGAAGGATTCACATCATAGTTGAACGAACCATTTCCCTTAAGCTGTAGCCTGTCACCGGCTGTGGGATCAAGCACAATGTTGAAACGGCTCTTGTCATCCACTTCCACCGATGCCGTAATGTCATATCCTGAAAAAACAGGTCGCAAGGAATCCTTCTTCTGAGTGAGTATTGAGTCCAGCCTGTCGCCGATACTGATAAATTCCACCATGCCTTCTTCCGTGCTGAATGATGTATCAGAACGCTGATAGATGTACGTGACATCAGTTCCTTCGCGCAACTTAATTTTCACATCCGCCACAGGCCGGTCTATATCGCCTCTCAACAATGCCAGGCAATCGAGCCGCAGCATGCCATAGTAGTCAGTGGTAACAGATGACGAAGCATTCATCAAAACAAAGTCACTGGCTTTCAGGTCGAGGCCAAACTTAAAATTGCGGTAGTCAGCCGTCAACAGGTCACCACTCAGGGAAGCCTTGTTCCCTTGCAGGTCGCGAAGCGTTAATGAATTGAAGTGGATTCCCGAATCATCAAATGTAACGGGTTCATGACCGAGCCGTAGTATTGTATTCGTATAGGAAGGCACCATGCTCGCCGAATCAAACCGAACGGTACCATACAAGGAAGGCACATCTGTAGTGCCGCGTATCTTGAAGTTTCCATTCACGGAACCTCTCAGATCATAGAGATAAGGCCTGGCAAAAGGGGCAACAAGGGAAAAATTAGCGCTGTCGGCCTGTACATCAAAATGCAACTCGTCTGATTCTGTCGTACTCTTATAATAACCTTCCACAACAATTCCATTACCTGCACCAAGTAATACCAGCCGAACATCGTATTTCCCCGCTTCATCATTCGAAGCGTACAGCGAAAGATTTCCATAGTTACTGTGCAGCAAAGAAAAGTCTGTGATCGTCAGTGCTGAATTGAAAGTGAATGTCTTGGATTCTTTCAGCAGAAAATTTCCATTCATTACACCGGTTAACACCTGTGCGGATGAGTCAATGATGCCGGCAAAAACGGATAAATCAAATTCGTGGAATGTAAAGTTGAGAGGCGCGCTCGTCACATCTTCGGCGCTTTGAACAAGCAGAAAACTGCTGTCATGGGCAATTCTCAGATGATGGGCATACATACCCTCTTTGCCAATGGCCAGGAAATTATCTTCAGGCACCATCCATGGGTATTCGTCAAAGATCAATTGGCCTGGTATCAGATGTAAGCGATAGAGGTCATCTGCCTTCGTTATGGCTGCGCTTATCAACAGATCGACATGATTCGAATCCGGCTTAACAGAAAGGGTTGCATAAACTGAATCATTTCGAGCGAAGCCGGAAAATGCTACTCCACTTAACTGCAAGGTGTCCTTTTTAAGTCGTTTTACAGCGAGCCGGTAGTCAAGCTGAGACGATGATGACTCCGCAAAAAGGTTTAAGGAGTCTACCTTAAAGCCGGCGAAAATCATTTGCCCTGGTGTGGAAGTTATCCTGAGATGTTTATCCGCACTGTTAAATGAACCTATGATCTGAAAGGGTGCGATCTCTTCGAGTCCGGGAATAAATATTGGCAAGAGTTTTTGCTGATCATGAATATTAATAATAAAATCAAATGCCTGAAGACCAAGCGTATCTGCCTGGCGATAAGCCTTACGGCTGAAATAATAATTGAAATGGTTAGTCAACAAAGAAATACCATTTGCGGCGCTCGAAGTACCCGTATAATGTGCATCTACCACCGGTGTGTAGAGGTTCCAGTCATATTTGCCTTCCACTGAAGTTGCTATCAGACTAATAGAATCCAGTGCAACGATTTGATCACCGGATGATACGGCTGCATCAGACACATAGATGGAACCATTCAGGGTATTCAGGTCATCGCCCGTGAAATCACCCTCTATCTTACCGGCAATCTTCAGGTCGTTTCCATAAAGGTGCAGTTGCTGCAGATCGGCATACTTAATATCCATCAGAAACTTATAGTCAGCACTGTCTGGGTCAAGGCTTGCTTCGCCAACAAACGTAAATGCAATTGCATCGTCATCAATTGACGCGTCGCCGTTAAATTGCTGTCCGGAAATTTTTCCGTTTACTGCAATATCATGGTAGTTGTACCCTAAAAGATCAAGACTTTTGACATTGGCGTTAATGACACTATTCAAGTCCTGAACAGTAAATCCTTCACCTGCCGCTGTTGCCGTGAGGTTAACAACACCGATAGTTTCTTCCTTTTTCAGCAGCTTCCCAAGATTAAAGTTTTCCAGATCAATTTTCGCATGGTAAGTGGTGGCTTCCGTACCGGTCACCGGTTGCATGTTAGCTTCCACGAGCGCATTGCCAATGGAGCTTTGCAGAAACAAAATACCGTCAAAGTGTTGCATTGTCCCGCTGTAATTACCGGACAGCGTAAAGGATTCCGGTAACTGTATGGAAGCCGGCAACAGGCTATCCGGCAACAAGGCAAGCAAGTCAGTCCTGGTGGAAGCAAAGCGCGAAAGCTGTACATCAAACAGCAGTTTATCTGCATCCGGCAATCCTTTGATACTGCCGCTCAACAGCATATCGGTATTTCCTGTACGCACTTTCAGGCTTTTAAAAAGCAGGTTATTCAGCGTACCATTAATTTTTCCATCAATGGTCAGCACGCTGTTGATCGCTGGTTTTACATATTCATTTTCAGCCAGCGGCGGGTAGAAATAGAGAAGGTCACTTACGGCAATCGTGGCATTTCTTAAATTGCCATATACACCCATATCTCCAATGTGCTCGCTGATGGAGGCAAGTGACTGATAGTAAATGCCTGCTCCCGTCCGTATGGTGCTCCTTTCAGTAACGAGCAGGCAACTGTCGAAGCTGATGCCCGTTTCAGACATTCGGAAACGGCCATTTCCTTCTTTAATGATCAACCCGCACTTCTCCGATGCCTTGATGGAGTGTATATCCACACGGATATTGGTGCCCTGGTAAAAGATATCGCTGAAATCACCGGTGATACCTTTCACATCAAGGTGACTGTAATCCATGCCGCTGCTTACCGGCAACACAGTTTTATCATCAAATCTGAAATCAAAACCCGATGCCGACAGATGATCACAACGTACTGTTGGTGATGATGAGTTAGTTTCAGCCATCTGCGGATGCAGACTATCCCCCGATTCTGCAATACCTGTAGCTATAGAACATGAAGATTGCACTACACTTAACTTTTTGAAGTCAAAAATCAACCTGGAAAGGTCGATGGTATCCGGATCCGCTTCGAGAAAGGAAATTTTGCTGCTTATACGCAGCTGCGTCGTGGTATCAGCATACAGGAGATCGAGGTTGGAGAACTTAAGATGATGAGCACCCAGCTGAAGTTTAACAGGTGCAGATGATTCGGTGACAGAGGCCATGGGCTTTTCCTGCCGGAAATGAACTTTGGAATTATTCCAGTTCAGTTCATCTACCACTATTTTCTGCCTTGCCAGATCAAATTCATCAAAGTCCACATCGAGGTGACCGATACGTGCTTCACCTTTCATACCTCCTACCTCATCGTCGAGTAAAAAATGCAACTGATCTGTAATCACACTGCCAATTGATACGTTGAACGAAGATCTTGCCGTATCGGTTGAAGCAGGCTCTTCCGGAGAGGAAGCAAAGGCAGTAACGATAAAATCAAAATTATAACTGCTGTCGCGCAAGGAACGACTAACATGCACCGTCGCACCATTCAGTTCCACCGCATTTAGCTTTGCTTCGCCTTGCAATAGCCGCATCATACTGATATCAACCGACAACTCGTGAACATACAGCAGTGTGTCTGACCGCTGATCAGCCACGAACAAATTCCTGAGATAAATGGATTTTGGAAATGAGATATTGATTTCCTCCAGTTGAACGTTGGTCTTCAGCTTTGATGAGAGCCAGGTGGTTGCCTTATCAACCACAAAGTTCTGGAACCAGCACGTTTGCAATAACAAAACCAAGGTGATGATCAACACTGTAATGACAGACAGCAGCCAAAGTAAAATCCTTAGTGGGATTCTGATATATGTAGGAAGTTGCTTGATAAAGTGAAGTTGAATAATGGAAAATCTATTGCTGCAGCTGCTTTTCCGCCATAAATTTAATCCGGATTTTTCAATGGAGAAATCCCGTCAGGCTATGGCTCAAGGTTGCATTGGCTACTCTTTGATTTCATACAAAAAAATACTTCGCAAGTCCTATGTGGCGCTACGCTGAGGTAACCCCCTTTCAGCTTTGCCATAAAACAGATGAATTCAGTCTGGCCTTTGGCCGGTTTTTTCCATTCCCTTGTATGTGCAGGAATGGAAAGTTAGATCAAGCGATGAACGAAGATCGCAGCGCTACATGACAACATTCCGGTTTATTCATTCTTCTACTCATCACGATACTGTGCTGCGTTTTGCATGGATGGCTTCAGCGAGCCAGATAAATTCTTTGGTGAACAGGGTGACATTTTTTTCAAACGAAGCATCAAGCAACACACCATCATGGTCAAATCGCTGATGAATGTTAGGCACCAGCAGCATCTGAGGTACCGGAATGGCAAAAATCGCGAGGATCAGTTGCTGGAGTTGCAGGCCGGCACGAATGCCGCCAAGCCCTCCAATGGAAACTGCAGCAACACCAATGGTCTTCTTATCAAAAACACTCAATCCAAAATAATCAACCATATTTTTCAAAGCCAGTGAATAACTGCCATTGTATTCAGGCGTCACAAATACCATGGCATCAGCCGTCATCAGCTTCTTATGCAATTGCATGCACTTTTCAGGTGGTTCCCTTTCTTTATCAAAAACCTGCTTCCAAATCGGGTAATCATAATCAACCAGGTCCACTACTTCTGCGCTGATGTCATGATGTCGCTGAAAATGATGCGAAAGATTCAGCGCAACCTTCTTCGTGGAGGCATTTTCACGAATGCTTCCTGAAACGATGATAATCTTCATGCAAACTATTCTTTTTTTACTGAAAGCTGATTATTGCTCAACAGGAAACTGATCAATACCGGCAAAGGATATCAACCTGATCAGGCAATACATTTTTTTCATTGTTGCTTTGGGGATCCATCAGGCTGTTTGGCATCATTCATATAATAGCTCAATGCACCAGACGGGCATTTTTGCACCTGCTGGATGATCTTCTCCGTTGTGCTGCCTTCCGGCTTAATCCACGGACGCTCCTTATTGTTGAATACTTCCGGTAACCCTGTAAAACATCTGCCGGAATGAATGCAGCGGTCAGGCTTCCAAACAATAGTGACTTCACCGTTGGAATACTTTTTTGTGATTTTTCTTTCCATCATATTTTTAACATTAAACCCTGGAATTGCCAATGAAAACTTCGGATACACTACAACCATGAAGCGCTGAGTGCCGAAACATCCTTTTTTCAATCAACACCTAAATCGCGATATAAAGTTATAAAAACCACCGCACCATATCATTTGTTCATCACATGGGTGACGGCAATTGCTATTCTTCATCCTGTTTTTTTTTATCTGGCTGTTACTTTTTGCAACAATTGCGTTGTGTAATAAACGAATTCATGAAAAGCACAGCTGCAATTATCATTTATTATTTACTGATTTTACAAAATGCTTATTCGCAACTGATCACACAGAACTTGCGAGGAACCATTACTGCACAGCATGTGGCAACACCGCTGGCGGATGCCAGCATTGTCATTCTCAACACAAATCCGCTGATGGGAACCTATGCTGATGAGCTTGGGAATTTTAAGATGGAAAAGGTGCCTGTTGGCACTTACACTTTGCGAATTTCCTATGTAGGTTACAAGGAATTGACACTGCCTAACATTGTTGTGAATTCGGGTAAGGAAACGGTATTGTCCATTGAAATGGAAGAAAACATTATAGAAGGGGAAGAGGTAGTGATCACAGCCGATGGTCCGAGAGAAAAACCCTTGAACGAAATGTCAACAGTCAGTGCACGCACCTTTTCGGTTGCGGAAACGCAGAAATACGCAGCAGCGGTGAATGATCCTGCACGCATGGCGCTTTCCTTTGCCGGTGTGGTGAGTGCTGATGATGGCAACAACAGGATTGTAATACGCGGCAATTCGCCGGGCGGTGTATTATGGAGAATGGAAGGTATTGATATTCCGAATCCTAATCACTTTGCCGATGCAGGAAGTTCAGGCGGTGGAATTTCCATTCTCAGTTCGCAACTGCTGGCCAACTCAGATTTTATCACCGGTGCCTTTGCTTCCGAATATGGAAACGCGCTGTCAGGCGTTTTTGACCTCCGGCTGAGAAAAGGGAATAACGAACAAAAAGAGTGGACACTGAGTGCAGGTGTACTGGGGATTAATGTAGCTGCCGAAGGCCCCTTTTCTGACCGATACAAAGGTTCATATCTCGTCAATTACCGTTACTCTACTTTGAGCATACTGGGAAAAGTAGGTGTACTGCCGGATGATTATGTCACCAACTTTCAGGATCTATCTTATAACATTTACCTGCCTACGAAAAAAGCAGGATACTTTACGTTGTTTGGCTTTGGCGGGTTGAGTGATCAGACCAATCAGGCAAAAAAAGATTCATCAGCATGGGAATATGACTATCAGAAATACAGCAGCAGGTTTTATTCCAATACGGGTGCTGCTGGTGCAACCCATAGTCTCCTGCTCAGCAAAAAGGCGTATCTCAAATCAGCGTTACTGTATTCCTACATCGGCAATGGATACAAAGAAGATTATTATGCCAGCGATTACACCACCATCACCGATCAGGATCTTAGCTACGCTCAGAAAAAAATGACGCTGTCATCAGTGTTGAACTATAAAATAGATACAAGGAATGCCCTTCGAACGGGTATTATTGTTTCCAAACTTTATTATGACCTGTCAGGCAAATCGGGTAATGACAGCACCCTTTCGCTGCAGGAGACCATCAACACAACAGGCAAAACTCATACGCTGCAGACTTATGCTCAATGGCAGTACCGATTCAACGAAGCGTTAACCATTAATGCAGGCCTCCATTATCTTCACTTGGTACTCAACAATACCAGTTCCCTTGAACCCCGGGCTGCCATCAGTTATCAGATAGGTGAACGACAGACATGGAGTGTTGCCTACGGCCTGGTGAGTCAGTTGCAGCCCATCGGCACTTATTTTTCACAAACCTACCATGAAGATGGTTCCATCACATTTCCGAATAAGGATATTGGATTCACGAAGGCACATCACTTTGTGTTATCCTACGACTATCTGTTCAGCGCCGATTTACATCTCAAGACGGAAGTGTATTACCAGGCGCTGTACCATGCTCCTGTTGCAGCCAATGAAAGCAATTCATTCTCCATGCTGAATTATGCTGGCGGAGACTATGTAACCGAGGCTTTGGTGAACACCGGTACCGGCAAAAATTATGGCGTGGAGATTACGTTTGAAAAATTCCTCAGCCGTAATTATTACGCATTATTTTCCGGATCACTCTACCAGTCAAGCTATAAAGGTTCGGATGGCATAGAACGCGATACGCGCTACAATGGACAATATGCCAGTACCGTTACAGCCGGCAAAGATTTTATCTTATCAGGAAAATCTAAAAACCGTGAGGTGGGTGTAAATGGAAAATTAATTTATGCAGGTGGGTTTCGTTCTACGCCGATTGACTTGCAGGCTTCCATGGAAAGTGGTACAACTGTACACCTGGATGAGCTGGCCTTCACGGAAAAAATACCTGATTATTTCCGGGCAGATGTGGGAGTAAGTTATAAACGCAACCGGATTAAGACTACCAGTACGTGGTCATTGGACATTCAGAATGTGACCAACCGGAAAAATGTATTCAGCGAATATTATGATCCTCAGCAGCAACGGATCGTGACCGTTTACCAGGCCACACTGATTCCTGTGTTGAACTACAAGATTGAATTCTGAGAAATCGTTGGAGGAAAGAATGAATCTTTATTATGCGTCGTCCTTTATCCGTGTTTTTGACTATAAAGCGCCGGCTGCTGAAGACAACATGCTAAACTTAATAGCCAATGCCCAATTTCTTATAAATAAAGTGAAGCAACCAAACAGGTCCTATCAGCAGAAACTGAACATCTTTCAGAAAGGATGGTTTCCTGCCTTCAATTGTATGCCCCCAAAACTGACCAACCCATGCGGCTGCAAAAATGAGGAGTGATATTGACCACAGTGGCAGCAAGGTGATTTGTGATAACTGATAAATGATGCATAGAAACAAGATACCGGCGAACAACATACCGATTGCAAGCGAAACCGATAACCGCAAATAGTAAATCAGGGCAAGCGCCAGGAAAGAACCGCCCAGTTGAGCGCTACCGGTCCAAAATGAACTTCTATAAATAAATACGGCGTGGGAATACTCCACAACAAGCCAAATAAACTAACCATGATGGCAGGAACACAAATCCAGTGCACCACCTTGTTGGTGGGATTTTGATGACTCTCCCCATATTCATCTAACAGTGATTGGATCTTACGCATGTCGTCTATTTTGATTCACTATTAAAATTACATTGTCAAACAATTGTTACTATTTTGATACCTTCAGGGATTTTATTCCCATGTTCCACAACATAAAGGAATAAATGTCGGTGTCTTCCTCAATCACCTTGGCTACCGGCCGGCCGGCGCCATGACCTGCCTGCGTATCAATCCGTATCAAGATGGGCGCATTGCCGGCTTGTGCAGCCTGCAAAGTGGCGGCATACTTGAATGAGTGAGAGCGGGCACTACGCGGTCATCATGATCGGCAGTAGTAATCAGTGTGGCAGGATAACTGGTTCCGGGTTTTACATTGTGCAGTGGTGAATACTTGTACAGATTTCTGAAATTAACCGAATCAGTACTCGCGCCGTATTCAACCGCCCAACCCCAACCAACAGTAAACGTATGATAGCGCAACATATCCATCACTCCTACTCCGGGAAAACATACTTTAAAAAGATCAGGACGCTGTGTTTGACATGCGCCAACCAACAACCCGCCGTTGGAACGCCCGATGATAGCCAGCTTTTCCTGCGATGTGTATTTTTCTTTGATGAGGTATTCCGCTGCAGCAATAAAATCGTCAAACACATTTTGCTTTTTCAGCAACATGCCCGCCTCATGCCATTTTTCTCCATATTCACTCCCGCCACGGATATTGGCTAATACATAGATCCCTCCATTCTCGAGCAAAACCATCCTCGAGGGAATAAAATCCGGCGTCTTTGCCACATTAAAACCTCCATATCCATAGAGTAATGTCGGGTTGTCGCCGTTGAGCTTAATGCCCTTTTTATAGACGATAAACATCGGAATCATCGTACCATCCTTTGATGGATAAAAGACCTGCCGTGTTTCGTAGCTGTCAGGATTGAATTTCACATCCGGTTTCTTATAAACAGCTGATACACCGGTGGCGATGTCATATTTATAAATAATAGAGGGTGAGGTGAAAGAGGTGAAAGCATAGAACAACACCTTGTCATCCCGCTCACCGGAAAACCCCTCTACCGTACCATAGCCAGGCATCTTCGCTTCCCGTACCAGTTTCCCGTCACGGCCGAACTGGTAAATACGGGATGTAGCGTCCTGCAGATATTCAGCAAATAACTGGCCTCCTGCCACAAACACATTTTTCAACAACATCTGTTTTTCCGGAATCACGGATAACCAGCTATCCTGCGCCGCATTCTTCAAATCAATAGAGATAACACGGTAATTCGGCGCTCCGTTATTGGTGAGTACGAGCAGGTTTTCTCCTTCATCGTCCAGCACAGTGTAATTATATTTGAATCCTTCGAACAACATCTTAAAGCCCTCTTCCCTTTTGCGCAAATCCATATACCAGATTTCTGTCCCGTCAGTGCCTTCAGCGATATTGATGATCAGGAATTTTTCATCTTCTGTGGTTTGCGCTCCCATATAACGCAGCGGATGTTCCTGATCGGAATAAACCAGTTCATCGTTGTTTTGAGGATCACCTAATTTATGGTAATAGATCTTCTGAAATTTATTGGCCTGCGACAATTCTTCACCTTTTTCCGGCACATCATAACGGCTATAGAAAAAACCATCCTTGTACCATGCCGCACCAGAAAATTTTGTCCATTCCAGTTTATCATCTAGCTTCCTTTTAGTTGCCACCTCCATCACATAAATATTTTGCCAGTCACTACCCGCTTCCGCAACGGTATAAGCCACATACTTGCGGTCGTTGGAGAATCCAATAAAGTTAACAGCGGAAGTGCCGGCTGCATTCATCATATTAGGATCAAGAAAAACAGTTGGTTCGCCTGTTAAACCCTTTTGAGAATAATAAACGTTTTGCGGCTGTAATCCGTCATTCTTGCTGTAGAAATAATATTCACCTGCCCTGTAGGGCGCCGTTGTTCTCGGATAATTGTAAAGAGCAGTAATGCGTGAACGGATCTGATCACGATATGGTATCTGCGCCAAATACTCAAAAGTTACTTTGTTCTGTGCAGCCACCCACTCTTTAGTGTTCGCCGCGTTATCATCCTCCAACCAGCGATAAGGGTCGAGAACCCGGGTGCCGAAGAAAATGTCTTCTACCTCACTTTTCTTTGTGTCAGGATATTTCAGTTGTGCGGCTGCCGGAACAGTCATCATCAGGTGTTGTAGCGCCAAAAGAATAATACATGAAAGGCTGTACTTTTTCATTGTAGGTTTTTAGGTCAGATAACGAAGATAGGCATGAATCTATTTACATGGAAGAGTTCGCCTAATGCAGCACATGGCTGTTGCAGGGTTGCCATATTTTCACAAAAGTGAATACAGATGAATTGCATTTATGACAGGATGGTTATCTGTTGTCTTCTGAAAAATTACTAATCAGCCATTGGGCAATGCAACACCGCAAAGAGTTTAACCCCGAAGCTGACTTCATTACGCAGGAAACAGACGGCCAGGGAAGGAAGAGCCGCGATTCATAATTCCTGATTCTTCATGAAGTAACTTACCTTGCAGCAATGCAAGATATCCATCCTCTTTTTCATGAACGGCGCACCATTCTCATTTCCACTTCGCCCTATACTACAACTTATGTGAAGCAGGAAGTAACGGCATTAGGATTCAGTATAATTTCCGAAGGGTTCACCACTGTGGAAACAACCGGAACGTTTGAAGATACCATCTTGCTCAATGTTCACTTGCGGACTGCCAACCATGTGTATTTCCTGATTGAAAATTTTTTGGCGGCCACCATGGATGAATTATATCGCAAGATTACTGCCATCGAATGGGAAAAAATTCTGCCATCAGACGGATACTTCAGTGTGCATAATGTAAGCGATCATGAAGAGGCGGGTAACACTATGTTTCTGAATCTTCGTGTTAAAGACGCGATAGCGGATCGTTTTATGAAGGTGACGGGAAGACGCCCGGATTCCGGCTCGGGGAAGGAACGCGCGGTGATTTTTATTTTTTGGAAAGACCATGAAGCTTATCTGTACCTGGATACTTCCGGTGAGCCGCTGACAAAACATGGTTATCGCAAAATTTCGATGAAAGCCCCTTTGCAGGAATCCCTGGCGGCTGCCATGATCATGGCTACAAAATGGAATACTGTTTCTTCTTTTGTTAATCCAATGTGCGGGAGTGGCACTTTAGCTATAGAAGCTGCTTTGATAGCCAGTAATAAAGCACCCGGACTCATCCGTTCCAACTTTGGA
>JBGAWA010000113.1:0-11755 GCA_044227805.1 Chitinophagales bacterium
GGCTACCGAAATATAAAACTGATCATTATGTCCAAAATCAAGGTAAGGTCCATGGCTCTCTGTATTATCGAAATCTTCCATCCTTGTGCCGCCATATAAAGTAAAAAAGTCGAGTTTCTGTTTCTGGCCAACAGGCAGGTCAGTCAGTTTAGCGATGAATGCATCCATATTAGGGCCATCATTTCCAGGGCCATTCAGATCAGTCAGAAACGGTTGCTGTGAACAGGCAGTGCATCCAAGGTTAGTGCTGGTGGTGAGACCGGTTATGATGGCATAACTTTTTGCGGTTACCTGATCTTTGTACCAGAGAATGGCATTGGAAACATCAATTGAATTGCCACCATAAAAGGTACACCAGGGAATGTCACCGTCCAGCGTCACCTTGGCCACAAATGCATCATTATCCCCGCCACCGCCATAGGTCTTATCATATGCATTTCCGGTCTTGTACATATTGGAACTCTGCGTCCAGCCGGTCCAGAAAATATTACCCTCATGATCCAGTGCCAGCCTTCTTCCGCGGTCAGTATTGTTTCCTCCAAAATATAAAAACCAATCCGGGCCCTTCTTCAATACACTATCCCACCGCATCAAAAACGCATCAATACAAACTCCCGAACCGGAGCAATGCATGGCATTTCCGTTATAATCTAACGGCAAATTGGGAGGGCTGATCTGGATATCAAAACTTTCTGTTGTACCGGAGATGATGGGTATGCATCTGCCCTGGCTGGTATCCAATACTATATCATGTCCGCGATCATCCTGGAATCCGCCGTAGTAACTGAAAAATTCAAGACTGGAAAGGCAGTTGTCGAACTTGGCAATAAAACAATCGCCTGTGCTGCCGGTGGAGTTAAAAGTGCTGTCATATTTTGAGAGCGCATTGCTTCCCATGTTATTGCTTTTTGCTCTTCCCGTAACAAAAAGTTCACTGGTATAGGGATCAATCGCTATGGCCAATATGTTGTCGGGTGCTCCCTGGTTAAATTTATTACCACCCAATTTTATCCATCTCAGGAGGTTACCGGCCGTGTCATACTTGGCGATAAAACCATCATAGTTGTCACCTTTGGGCGATTGATAAACGGGTGCAGAACAACCTGGTTCATTCACACAGGCTACCGTTGCCTTTGCTGAGGCATCGGTATTGCGGATTTCTCCTCCCACAAAAATATAGTTGTGCCCATTGTAATTATCCAGCGCAATCGTAAAAGCACGCTCCTTCCCCTGAACAGGAAGGCCGTTGGAAAAGAAACGGGTCGCGAATATGCGTTTCCACATTATATCACCGCAGTGATTCAGCTTCACCAGAAAAACATCATCATCCCCTGTCTTAACCATTGTGTCACACATCATCACACTATCCGTTACGGAAGCGGAACGGCCAACCACATAGATTTCTTCAGGAAACACAGATTTATCAACAACGATTTGTTCGATATATTCATTCTTGTGGGTAGTACTCCCCATATCAAGATAGGTTCCCCATCCCGGATAATATATCTGCGCTGTTGCCGCTGGCAAGGGCAATAAATACATTACTATAGCAATGTTGAGACAGCGCATAACCTGGTAAAAAAATCGTCTATAAATCATAACTTCAAAATAATTTTTGTAAGAAATCTATGTAACGCAAGAGGCAAATCTGCCCCATGTTTCCTTTTCAATTTCAATTCTCCCGCGACTTCATATTGACAACATTTACAGCATGCAACTTTACGACAGAAAATCTGCCGGTGAAGCCAAAGCGTATTATCTCATCTGAAAATCAAAAAAATAAAGAGGGCAAATATAAACACTCGCAGTAAGTCCGCGTAATTATTCATCAGAGCCCTCGGTTTTTAGTGGTAGATACATCGCAATAAATTTTTCCCGGCAATTCTAAAATTTGCAATGACCGCTGTCATACAAAGCAGATGATTGATCTGCCACGCAGTTCCATTGCCGGAATGCCCCATAAAGAATCCGGTGAAAAAACAAAAACAAATGCAGGGCAGCTGGATTATGCATGCGGCAGTTGAAGCAGGATTTCATTCCAAATAGTACGTGCAGATTTTATCAACTGGCTTTTGCTTAATTTTGAAAAAAACGTATCAGTTAATTTTTGAATAGTATTTCTATGATATTGAAAGAATACACAAATCAGAGAATTTATATACTGTATTGTACGGCGCTATGCCTGCTTCTTTTTGGTCATGCAGCGAAATCACAAACCTATAATGCCGTTGACTGGGGGACCTATTTTAATGACAACACTTATTATCCTGAGTATAAGTATGAACTGGATGACCTGGTGGATCAACTCATAGTAGATGATAACAAGCCGGAGAATATTTACCTGGTCAGTCAAAGCAAAGCCCCTCCCAAAATAGATGTTTCCCTTTGTTCGGGTGAGATCATGGACCTCGGCGGAGGTGATGGATATGTAGCCAAATATAACCGTTGCGGCGACCTGGTCTGGTCTGTTTACATTGGTGATTTCATTCAATGCATTGCATTGGATAAAGAAAACGGAAGCCCGGTTTTATATGTGGCCGGGAAAAAAGGATTCGTGGTTGATCCTGTAACGGCAGCAGCTTGTGATGGAAGCAGCGCGCCCGTATTTCAGCCGGAAGCCGCAGATAAAGACGATGCCTTTATAGCAAAATTCATCGATAATGGCAATTCTGCGACCCTCTTACGGTGGTCGTATTTTGGTGGAAAGACACTCAGCGGCAATAAACTTGCTCCCGATAATATACTGGGCATCACTGTTAACCGGCACAAAATATTTGCGGTTGGAACAACCAAAAGCATTCATCTGGATACGCTTGCACAGCAGGTTGGAGATTCAACTTTAGATGATGGCGGAGACGCTTTTTTCGCAGTGTTTGACAGCTTATTAAGTACACTGGAATTTTTTTCCTACATCGGTGGAAGCGGAAATGATCGTTGCCATGACATACATGTTTACGACAATGGAATAGATCCAATTGATGTCTTTATCAGCGGCACCACTGACAGCCCTTCAGCCATCGCTTCCGGTACAGGCTTCGACCAAACGTATAATGCGGGCACAGATGCTTTTTTATGCCAATGGGATGATGATGATCAGGAGGGTGTGTTCAAACAAAGATGGGGCACCTACCTGGGCGGAACAATGTATGACCATGGCCGTCAGATGGCTGTTGACGCGGATGGAAATGCATTCGTTACCCTTTGGGGACAAAGTATGGATCTGCCTGTTACGGAAAAAGCGTTTGATAAAAATTTTGGCATTCCCGGACAACAAAATGATGGCAGTGATGCTTCCATTTTTAAAGTCAGCAATAGCGGAAGTTTGCTGGCATGCACTTATTTCGGAGGTAATCGCGATGAAACCGTCAATGGGCTTGTAATATTCAGAAAACAGCTGAAACAGTATATCGTTATTGCAGGGCTGACAAAAACTCCGGGCAGTCAATTTCCGGTTAAAGAGCCCATGCAGACTTTGCTCAATGGCAATAACAACACAGATTATTATGACGCATATATAGCGGTGCTGAATGATCCGGCTACCGCACAGCAAAAACTGATGTTCTCCACTTTGCTGGGAGGCTCTGCGGAAGAAGGACAGAAAACAGGAGCGAGCTATCATCCTGTGATTGCACTTGGACCGGGCAATGAATTATACTTCAGTGTAGCCACCACCAGCACAGACTTCAACAATGTGATAGGCAACAGCTTTCAGCACCTGATTAATAATTACAATGGAGGATCTGATGCCTTCTTAGCAAAACTCATCAATGTTGATGTTGGTAAACAATATGATTGTCCAGATCAGCTTAAAGCAGTTATGGGCCCCGCTGAATTATATGGCGAGGAGTACGCTCTTTCAATCCTTCCTAACCCATTTGAAAATCAATTCACCGCAGTAGTCAGGTCTGCAACAGAAGAGCAGTGCATTATTCAGATTTTCAATAGTTACGGAAATACCGTTTTGGAAACGCAAACGAAAATTATCTCCGGCAAGAATGATATTGTCCTGGAACTCAGCAATGAACCGGCTGGATTTTATTTACTGCGTATCATCACCGGCAAAAAGTTGATGCAGCAAAGAATGCTTAAACAAAATTGAAGTTGACAGATTGGGCATTCCATTGAAACAAGTATTTTTAGCGCCTTAAATTAATACCCGCTTGTCCGCCTGATGGTTTGCCAATCTGTTTGCAGCAGACAGTACCCGTTTCGGTTTGCGACCGGTCACCAAATAACATTCACATATACTTCAACCATTATGCACGCATGAGATACATTTTACCGCTCTTCTTTTTTTTCTATAGTTTTCAAAGTTATGCGACCTGTACGCTTCCCGCGCCAAACGGCCTGAAAACAACAGCCATTGCCAGCTGCCAGCTTTCAGTTAAATGGAAAAATGTAAATGGCGCAATTGCATATCATTTGCAATATAAGTCAAGCACGGCTGTCAATTGGATTCCGCTAAATGCAATTGGCAATGTTACTGCTTATACCATTACCGGCCTCTCCCCCAATACATCCTATGATGTAAAAGTGGTAGCGGTATGTGCATCTAATGAAGAAGGCAGCTTCTCTTCTGTTCTTACCGTCGTGACAAGTGCCTGCAGCACACCCATCAACCTTGCAGTAGAAGGTATTACTGCTTCCGCAGCAACCGTGAACTGGACTGCACTTTGCGGGGCAACAAATTTTACCCTGCGCTACCGCAAGACAGGGACAACGGCGTGGACAACACTGTCAAACATTCTATCACCCACCTATCAATTAACCAATCTCTTGCCGGCTACTGCTTACCAGGTGCGTGTTCGGGCTAAATGCGGATCAAAACCTTCTGAATACTCCGCTATCGTCTCTTTCAGCACCTTGCAACTGGCTGTTCCTTCCAGGAAGAATGTACTGCTAGTCATCATTGATGATGCCCGTTTTGACTCCTACGCAGCAACTGGCGCTCCATCATGGTTCCACGATACTTCGATGTCGCGGATTGCCAATGAAGGTGTGAATTTCTCATTAAGTTTTCCTGCTCAATCACAATGTGCCCCAAGCCGTGCATCTATTACCAGCGGTCTCTACCCTCACCTGCATGGAGTAACCGATAACCCAACACAGGCGAATTCCGATACGATTACACAAATCACATTACCGCAGATTTTACACGATAACGGATATTACACCGGCCTGATCGGAAAATATCACGTCTCCAAACACCCGCAGCCCGGCTATGATTACTGGATGGAAATGCATGGAAATGATTATACCGACACAAAGTATAATCTTAATGGAACAACAGTCACCATACCCGGTCATGCCACTGATGTGGTAGCCGACAGCGCAATTGGATTTCTTAAAAAAGTGCCTGCCAATAAACCCTTCTATCTGTGGCTAGCTTTCGCAGCACCACATACACCGCAGGTTCCTCGCCCGCAAGACAATGGGATTTTCGATAATGAAATAATGCCGGCACCTTTAAGCCCTGCCAAATACACACAAAACTATCCGGGTTTTCTCTACAACTGTCACAACGCAACCAATGCTGCCGGACTTGCAGATTACTATGAAGGTTATTTTGAATTGCTGTACGGTGTTGAAGTAAGACTCGGTAATATTTTCCAGGAGCTGACCAATGAAGGTCTTATGGATAGCACGCTAATAATTTTTATGAGCGACAATGGTTACATTATTGGCGAACATCAGTTATTTGAAAAGCAAATGTCGTATGAAGAATCCATTAAGATTCCCATATTCATGCGTTATCCCGGTCTGATCACCGCCGGCACAGAAATAAACAATAATCTCGCGATGAATATTGATATCGCTCCTACCATACTTGATTTTGCCGGCATCACCGATACATTTGGCATGCAGGGCGTTTCCCTGTTAAAGATGATGAATAATGGCGTGCAGCGTAAGGAAATGCTTTACGAATTCTTTAATAAAGATTGTGTTCCCGATATCCGGGCAGTCCGTTCGCTGGGCTACAAGTATGTTATATACAATTGCTCACAGATCACGGAAGAACTGTTTGACCTTAATGGCGATCCACTTGAAACCACTAACCTCGTTAATACACCGGCCTACGCAACCATATTGCAGCAATACCGCGACAAGCTCACTTATTGGCGCAACTATTACCAGGACTTCACCTGGGATTCACTTTACGTTTGCAGCCTTAGCAATCCTCAACGGCTTACGCATGCGGAAGGCACTCCGCTGACGCTGCTTACCACCTATCCGAATCCGGCCAGCCTGGAAGTGATGATTCACTTTATTTCTTCAGCAACTGCTCCTGCATCGTTGCGCGTTGTAAATACTCTCGGCATCACTGTGTATGAAAAAATGTTTCCAGAACCTGAATCAGAATTATCAATCATGATGCCCGTGAACAGTTTACCTTCCGGAAATTATCACGTCATTATGCAACAGGGAAATAAAATGTACTCAGAGACCTTTTCGCGGCAATAACCGTACAAGGGTTAAACGGCCTCTGACTTCCATAAAAAAGTTTTGTATTAGGGCGAGCTTCGTGATTGAGCAATAGAGCATTGCTTTTATCACATCCGGCATTGAATGGCCGAACCCTTCAGGAGGCTAAACGGAAGTTAGGTGCTTACATATTTTTACATGCATGTCCGCTACTCAGGTTGAATTTTCACTTTTTATACTGATGAAAAACACCCTGAACGAGGAGACCTGCCTTACGCTACATTTTGAAGAAAGCAGTATCTTTGCCACCTGATTAATTTTCTACTCTCACCGCAGAGGAGGAATGGTTCATCCTAATCCTTAAAATCATCTCCCTTGAAAAAATTTATCCTGCCAGTACTATTTTGTTGGTGTCTCGGAAATGTTTCAGCCCAACAGGCACCTCAATCTCATGGTATCGCACTTATTGAAAAAGGATTTATCAGAAACGACGGTCAGGTGAAATCTTTCTCCGGCAAGGAGAATGATAGAGTGAAATACATTTATAATAACGGGTATTTCAATCTCGAACTTACGCAGCATGGATTCAGCTATGAGATTTTCAGTATTGCAAATGATCATGGCCCGATAGATGAAGCCGGTTTTAATCAGGAGCCGAACGATCCGGATTATTTCAATGCCACTATCACAGGATCATCCCGTATTGATGTTGAACTTTATCAGTCGAATAGGAAACCGGTTATAGAAGCCTCCGATCCTACCGGAGCTTATTTCAATTTTTATTACAGTCCGGTTAAAACAAACAAGATTGAAAAAGTACCGGCATTTAATACCATTACCTATCGGAATATTTATCCGGGCATTGACCTTGTTTTTAAGGCGCCCGATGAAGAAACCGGTACAGCCTTACACTATGATTTTATTGTACATCCGGGTGCTGACCCGTCATTGATTCAACTGAAATACAATGGTGATCCGCTCATGGATCTCCAGCATGACGGTTCCATCATACTGAGCACTGCCTTGGGGTTTGTGCAAGAAGGAAAACCATATTCATTCCAGCAGGATGAAAAAATTGAAATTCAGTCGGCTTACCGGATTGATAAAAACCTCGTAAGCTTCCAGGTTGCCAATTATGATAAAACTCAAAAACTGGTGATTGATCCTACGCTCATGTGGGCTACTTATTATGGCGGCCCCAATGTGGAAGATGTTGCTAAGGTTTCTATTGACAAACAAAAAAGACCGATCATAGCAGGCAATACTGTTAGTACCATTAACATCGCCACGCCAGGTGCTTTTCAGACAAGTTACGGCGGTGGCCCCGCTGATTTATTCGTTGCCAAATTCAAGACCACCGGAAAACTTGACTGGGCTTCTTATTTCGGTGGCGCCGACAAGGATCTCGGATACGGAGCCGTGGCTGATAAAAACAACAATGTCATTCTTTATGGGAAGGCAGCCAGCGATGGCCTTGCAACCACAGGCCAGATGATTGTGTATGGTTCCGGTGAGTGTATACTGGTGAAGTTCAATCCCGAAGGATTGCTGCAATGGAGCACTTATAAGGGCGGTGCCGGAGATGATCACTACCGGAATGTCCGTGTTGATTCTAAAGGAACTATTTATTGTACAGGTTATACAGAAAGCATCAATCACATTTCAACTCCGGGTGCGTTTCAAACGGTATATGGCGGTAGCGGCGATTGTCTCATCTCTAAATTCACACCGGATGGCGTAGAGTTGTGGACCACTTATTTCGGCAATACGGGTTCCGATCGGTTTCATGCAATCAACCTCGATTTATTTAACCACCTGCTGCTGGAAGGAACTACCGGCAGCACCACCGGCATGGCAACACCAGGTGTACACCAGACCACGTATGGCGGGGGTGAGGAAGATGTACTACTGGCTCAGTTTGATACAAGCGGCTTCAGGATATGGAGCACCTACTACGGTGGCGAATATTCTGATCGTGGACGAGGTGTGGAGTCTGACCTGGAAGGCAACATCTACATTGGCGGTCTCACAGAAAGCGAAACAGGCATTGCTACTGCCGGCGCCCACCAGGAACACTGGACTCCCGGATACGTGAACAGCGTGAGGCAGGAAGATGGCTATGTTGCCCGATTCACTTCCACCGGGCAATTGGTCTGGGGTACTTATTATGGCGGAGCTGGTTACGACCGTATCTGGGGCATGGCCGTTGACCGGAACCTGGAAGCAATATTTGTGGCAGGAGGCACGCAAAGTGATGATTCCATTGCTACACCCAAAGCCTGGATGACTAAACGGATCAATGGGACAACAGAAGGTTTTTTTGCGCGCTGGGACTATGAGGGGAAGCTGGTTTGGGGAAGTTACTGGGGCGGCATGTCTGAAGATCATTTGCAGGATATTGAACCGGATGGTGATGGATTCATTTACGTACTGGGGGTAACTAATCAAAACAGAATGCCTGTTACGCTTAATGTTTATCAAACACATACCTCTGGCAGCGATGAAGCCATGCTCGACAGATTTTACGCCGGCACTGAGTGTTTTGACTATAATGAACCCAACAATACATTGTCTGCCGGTAAACAGGTTGTAGGCTGGGCGCCGCTGGATAGCTTTTATTATGGATACAACGGAAGTATCGTTAATGGACTTGACCAGGATTGGTTTAAGTTGAAAGTAAAGTCTTCGCTGAATAATTTCATGGTCATCTTAACGGATAAACCCGCGGCCTACAATCTCAAACTATATAATGCGCAACAGCAACTTTTACAGAGCGCAGCGAACCCACCCAGCATGAATGATACCATCATTTTTAACAATGCTCCTGCTGCTTATTATTATATCCGGATAGCGCATGGAAAAACAGTTTTCGATTCCATCAGTTGCTACCGTGTTATCATTTATCAGAGCAGTACTGTATTTGATCTGGCCGGCAGCACCAACAAAAACCTGAAGTCTGAAAATCCATATTCCGACCTGACTATTTTTCCCAACCCTGTTTCGGAACAACTTTCCTTCAGCATCAATGCGCTGACGGAAGAACAGGGAACCATTAAGGTCTATGATATGCTTGGCCGTTTATACTTATCGAAAGAGATTGCTCTGGAAGAAGGCTTTCAAACCATTCACCTTCCGGTATCATCTCTTCCGGATGGAAGTTACAGGCTGGTGCTGAAGAGTCATGATAGATACAGGGCGTCATCTTTTATTAAGACGGGCAACTGACCGTTTGAACATTGGCATTTTTAATTTTTGTATTTCTTTTACCGCTTACTCCATTAACCACTTAGCGAAGCATGAAATCACCACTCTTACACCTCACCATCCTTTTATTGTTGACAGGCTATGCCGGAAATGTAAATGCACAACAGTCATGGCCTTCAAACCCGCTTAATCAATTGGCTTTTGTTGAAAACAAAGGCCAGGTAGTTGATCAACAGGGAAATCAGAATCGCGATGTGTTGTTTATGTATGCTGACGGTCATTTCAACCTTCAGCTGAAACGAGATGGGTTCAGCTATGAATTGTTTGAGGTTACACCACCGTCAGAAACCATGTCGGAAGCAGGTATGAAACAAGTTGCGGACGATGAGTTTTCAAACCTGGTGGAAGATAACCGGGAAATGCGCTCTCACCGAATTGATGTGAAACTCAGCGGCGCCAACCGTCATGCTGCTGTTGCAGGCATTGATCCTGCGGAAACTTTACTAAATTTTTATACATCACCGGCAGTTCCGAATGGCATTACCGGTGTCGCCACATTTCAAAAAGTGATCTACCGAAACATTTATCCGGGCATTGACCTTGTATTTTCAGCGCCGGATAAAGCAACCGGATCCACCTTAAAATACGAGTGGATACTGCATCCGGGCGCTGATGCGTCAAAAATAAAATTACGGTATGAAGGTGCGGTAGCACTGATCCCTTCCCCGGTAGATGGATTCAGGCTTATTACCCGCATCGGCAATATTGACGAAAGCAAGGTGATCGCTTTCCAGGCAAACACCCAACTACCAGTTGCTGCTGCTTATAAATATGACAATAACAAAGTTGGATATGATGTGGCTATAGATCACGAAAATACAATTGTGATTGATCCAAATATTTTGTGGTTGAGCTATTACGGCGGAAACCTTTCGGAAGATATTAATAACGGGGAACTGGCCGTTGACAAGCAATCAAAAGTAATTGTAGCCGGCAGCACATTGAGCACGCTTTACGTGGCCAGCACAGGCGCATATCAGACTGTATATGGTGGTGGTTATCATGACGCTTTTATTGCAAAATTCACCACCGTCGGGGAAGCTGGCCTGGGGCCACATATTATGGCTCAACAGGCAAAGATGAGGGACATGCCATCACTACTGATGGTGATAATAATATCTACCTGTCAGGACTTACCACCAGCAAAACCAATATAGTTACAGCCGGTGCCTACCAGGTCGCATTTGCAGGTTATCAGGATGCATTCGTTGCAAAATTCGATGCTTCGGGTATCAGAATATGGGCTACTTATCTTGGCGGTTCCATACAGGATGAAATCCTCGACCTTGATTGCGATAAGAAGGGGAACCTCTATTTTGCCGGATATACGATCAGTCCTGATCAGATTGCAACTCCTGGAGCTCATCGGGGAGACCACAACAACTTTGGTGGGCAACAATGGCGATGCTTAGGTGAACTTACGCTGGCGGCGCTAAATGGCGCCCTATTTAGCGTGACCGTGGCGTGATCGTGCTCATGATTGCGCAGGAAAATGGCGACTTATACATTGAAGGTACTTGTGAGAGCCTCACAGAATTTGCGACGGCAGGTGCCTTTCAATCTGTATATGGTGCAGGCGGCATGACGCACTATAGCCAAACGACAAACCGGAAATTTTTACTGCGCAGTTACCTTTATATGCCAATGAAGATCATATCGGTGTAAAAACAGATGCGGCTGGTGATCCGGCGACATTATCGGCTGGCTTCCATTAGTTCTTCTGGCATGGTATCAACAGGTACGGTGCAGAACAACAGATGAAGCCTATGAAAATGACGGCGATCCCAAGCATGATGGTTTCATTGCAAAATTTCATCCCGACGGAAGCCGTGAATGGGGAACCTATTACGGCGGTAATGGAAAGGATCAGACATTCGCACTCGCTGTAGATGATGATAACAATTTTGTCTATTGCGGCGGGTTAACATCCAGTTCAGTAAATATGGCGACTCCCGGAGCTTATCAGCCGGTGTATGGAAGTTCTACGGATGGCTTCATTGCTAAATTTATGTTTGACGGGACAAGGGTTTGGGGAACTTACTTTGGTGCTGATGACAATGATGAAGTG
>JBGAWA010000114.1:0-11653 GCA_044227805.1 Chitinophagales bacterium
GGGTGATTACTAAGTAGAAAGCAAATACCCCAATAATTATTAAACCTTCAGAACGAATAAACGGAAGAAATGAAACAATCAAAACCGAAGCGAGGAAATGCTTTCGAAGTGCCAAAAAAATTGCGAAGGTGATTGCCAGCGCGAATAATGGCTCTGTAAGTCCTGAAAGCGTGAGCCGCAAATACATGGGAGCGAAGCAAAGTGCTGCAATCACAAACCAACTGTTCCTGATTTGTAGCTGTCGCGCAATCCGATAGGTAAATAAAATAGCCAGGGTGGTAACCGTGACGTTGAAAATTTTTACACCAATAAAACCAAACTGTGCAAAGGGTGCAGAAAGGAGTACAAAAACCGGTTTGGCCCAATGATCAATAAAGTTTTCAGGATGTATAAATGCATACCTTGAAAAGAGATAATGGGCTATGCTATCGCCGTCATCACCGGTTCCGTTGGCAATAAGAGCCATTGCAACCATGGCAACATAATCCACCGACAACAACAGGTAAGCAATTTTATTCTCGTCCTTACACATAGACGTTTGCAGTTAGCATGGCAAAATAGCAATTTAACAGTTGGACCCTGTAACCCGGAACAAATAGCAACACTTAATTCAATTCTCTAAACTCTTGTATCTTTCAAAAGAAAGCACTCCATCTTGTCCATAAAACCCAAACTCGGCTTTTTTGATCTTACGATGATCATCGTTTCGATGGTGATCGGCATTGGCATTTTTCGCAATCCGGCCATCATAGCATTGCATGCCGGGAGCGCTTCCGTCTTTTTTTTAGCCTGGGTGCTGGGCGCTTTGGTCAGCATTTGTGGTGCCCTCACATTTGCGGAAATTGGCGCACGCTTTCCAACGGCAGGAGGTTATTACAAGCTTTTTTAGCTCTGCTATCATCCTGCTGTTGCCTTTATGCTTATTTGGACCTACATTCTGCTCAATGCAGGATCAACTGCCGTAGTTGCCTTCACCGGCGCACAGTACATCACTCCCGTTCTTTTACCCGCAGCCTGGCAAAATGACTCCGGCGAAAGGCTGATGTTTCTGCTGATTGTTGGCGTGTTGTTCCTGCTTAATTTTCTCGGCATCCGCATGGGAGCACGCACACAGAACATTTTAAGTTTGGTCAAAATTGGGCTGATGCTGGTCTTCATCTCCTCCATTTTTTTCATTCCGTCATTTGACATCCAACCAATGGCACATGCTGACTCTGCCACTGCCGCTGCCCCGCTTCCTTCTTTCCTTCAGGCAGTTGGGATGAGCCTGATTGCCATCTTCTTCACCTACGGTGGCTATCAGAATATTGTCAACCTCGGTGCAGATGTGAAGTCACCGCAAAAAACAATACCAAAAGCCATACTGTTTGCCATCGGCATTGTCTTCCTGCTGTATTTTGCGATCAACATTGCTTATGTAAAAGTGCTGGGCTTTGATACGGTTCAGCATTCTCCGCTCATCGCCGCCGATCTCGGGAAAGTTTTGTTTGGTAATGCCGGTGCAGCCTTCGCCTCAGTGGCCATTTTTATTTCTGTGCTGGGCTTCATTAATTCGGAGTTGCTGCACAATCCAAGGGTTATGTATGCCATGGCGGAAGAAAAAATTCTTCCCCCGATTTTTATGAATGTGCATGCCTCAAAACAAGTACAGGAATTCACCCTCCTCTTTTACACTGTACTGATTATCGGTATGTTTTTGCTGCTGCAGACTTATAACGACTTGTTGAATTACGTTATGTTCAACGATACGATTTCGCTGGCGTTTGCCGCATTCTGCATTTTTATTTTAAGAAGAAAAAAAACCGGCGATGAAACAAATGGGTTCCGTATCAGGTGGTTCCCGGTTTTACCGATAGTATTTATTCTCATGCAACTGACCGTCACCGCCAATATTGTGTACAGCGATCCCGGGAATTCACTGATTGGCTTTGTGGTGATGCTGTGCGGCTACCCGATATATTTGCTTTTGAAGAGGTTTGTATGACTCCGATTTCATTTGACCGGGAATTCTTAAAAACAAAAACGTCGTGGCACAATCATGATGTACTGCAAAATGTGGGTTAAAAACCTGACTTTCGGACAAACAATACCCTACTATGGATCTGTCCTATATCATCAATGAATTGGGAGAAGACCGTGAATTGTATTTCGGTGCCGTATCGCCACCGATCATGCAAACCAGCAACTTCGCATTTGACACCGTAAACGATTTACGTCATGCCATGCAGGATGAATGGGCAGCCACCCTGTACTCCCGTGGTAACAATCCAACGGTCACCCTGCTTCGAAAAAAACTGGCCGCACTTGATCATGCGGAAGATGCTCTTGTGCTGTCCAGTGGTGTGGCAGCTGTTTTTCTGGCAGTATTTGCCAATGTCAAACAGGGTGATCACATTGTATCTGTCGCCAAACCCTATTCCTGGACAGATAAGCTCTTTAAGCATTTATTGCCGCGTTTCGGTGTTACCACCACGTTTGTGGATGGAACACATATCGGAAATTTTGAACAAGCCCTGCAATCAAACACGAAGATCATCTTCCTCGAATCACCCAACTCCTTCACTTTTGAGCTGCAGGACCTGCAAGCCGTGGCAAAGCTGGCAAAGTCAAAAAATCTGCTGACCATCATTGACAACAGTTATTGTTCTCCCTTGTATCAGCGGCCACTTGATTTCGGAATCGACCTCTCTGTGCAAACAGCTACAAAATATATTGGCGGACACAGCGATGTGATTGCCGGCGTGATTGCAGGCAAGCGGGAGATGATTGAAAAAATATTCAGATCAGATTTACTCACCGTAGGTTCAGTGATTGCGCCATTTAATGCCTGGTTACTGATACGTAGTTTGCGCACTTTGGAAATAAGGCTGGCGCAGATCGCACAAAGCACTATAAAAATAGCTGCCTGGATGGAATCATTGCCGCAGGTGGAGAAATGCCTTTATCCTTTTTCACCTTCATTTCCACAATTTGAACTGGCAAAAAAACAGATGCAGCAATCACCCGGATTATTTACAGTTGTTGTAAAAACAGATTCCATCCACGCTATTGAAAGATTCTGCCATAAGCTGCAGCACTTTTTAATGGCTGTTTCCTGGGGTGGACATGAGTCGCTGATCTTTCCTTCCTGCGCTACTATCCAACCGGCAGATTTCAACCAGGATAACCTTTCGCACAGGATGATACGCTTTTACATCGGACTGGAAAATACTGACCACCTGATTAAAGATATTGAACAGGCCCTGCACGAATTATAAATGTTGGTTGATCGGCTGTGATGATGATAGAAAACGGACGCGTAAAACAAGTGTAACCCGGATATTCAAACGGTAAAGTCACTCTTTGGTGCAAGTTTGAATTGCAATGGGTTTAGTTTTTATCAGCAGGAATAAGTGATGGAGCGTTAATCAGTTCATTTTTCCCATCAGTGGCCAAAGCATATTGAAAGCCGGGTTGAATAGCAAATGCACCCACTTCGCCGGCCTTGTTGATAGCGAGAAATCCGACTTGAATTTCTCTGAAGTTTTTCTGCTTGATGGAGATACGCTTCACTGCTTCTTCACAGGCACGTTGCGGCGATGAACCCATTCGCATCAATTCCACTATCAGGTGGCTGCCACAGATCTTTATTACCGCCTCTCCCAGGCCGGTGGCGGTAGCGGCGCCAATTTCAGGATCAACAAATAAGCCTGCACCAATAATCGGTGAATCTCCCACCCTGCCATGCATTTTATAAGCCAGGCCGCTGGTGGTGCACGCACCTGAAAAATTGCCGCGCTCATCCCGTAGGATCAATCCGATGGTATCATGATTTTCCACGTTGATGACAGGCTTATAGTTGGATGTTTTCAACCATTCTTCGTAAGCTTTCTTTGCTTCCTGCGACAATCCCTTTCGCGGACGGAATCCATTCTGTATAGCAAACTGCAGCGCGCCATCACCGGATAACATAACATGTGGCGTACGGTCCATCACCAGCCTTGCCACTGCCACAGGGTGATCGATACCCTCCAGGAAACACACCGAACCGGCATTACCAAATTCGTCCATCAGGCAGGCATCAAGTGTCACATGGCCGTCGCGGTCGGGCAGACCAGAGAGGCCGACAGACAAGTTTTTAGGATCAGATTCCACCACCATCACACCTTCCTGCGCCGCATCCACCGGCCGACCTTTCGCCTTCAGCATATTCATGGCTTTTTCATTCGCAGGAAGCCCATGCTTCCAGGTTGACACCACGATGTTGCCATTCACCACAAGCGATTTTTTACCTGCTGCCGCTCCCTTCGAGAAAGGCGAAATCATTAGACCGGCGGCAGAAGCCATCGATATATTTCTTATAAATCTTCTTCTTGAAGCCATGGCATTTGTATGTATCAAAAGATATGATTAATTCCTCGCAGTCATCGCAAATTATCCTTTCTTACCAGAATTTACTGCTTGCCTGTTTTGTCAAATGCCTCCCTGCTCAATGGTATCAATTCATTCATACCCTTCTTTTGCAATGATGCATTGACCTTTGCCAATTGCATTGCATATATTTTATCAATCCTTTTATGGGAAGCATCCATATCGTATTGCAATCCTCTAAAGCGGTCCATTTGCGAATCAGTCGGTTTTCCCTCAAAACCCATTACTGATCCATACAATGATCCCATTCTCTCCCGAAGCCGCTCTTCGCCGGTGATGGCTGTTCCTTCTTTTGTGGCGACCAGTGATTTTCTTGCTGCCGTGAGACTATCCGATAGTACAGTAAGTGACTGTTGTAATTTTTTATCGCTCACCTGTGATTTAATTTTGGAAACGGAATCGTTCAGGTCAATCAGTTGCTGATTCATATAAGCAAGTTCTTCAATCATTGCATAAAGCTCACGTATTGTTTTTTGCTGAAGAGCGCGATCAGCGGCGCTGTGAATAGATTTCGGGTCCGCCTGCAAAGTGATAGTACCTGTAAAGGATTTATCACCTTTTATCAGTTTCACGGTATAGGTTCCTTCTTCCACCAAGGGTCCGATGGTGGTATTGCCTTCAATCTGCGCTCCTATCGCCGCTCTTGGTGGTTTAATTCTCATGGGCCAGGTAACCCGATTGATACCTTTACGTTTTGTTCCATCAATAGTTGTCATCAGTTTTCCTGCAGCATCATAGATCTCCAGCTTCACGGCACCTGTCACCACCCGCTCCTTAAGGTAGTAAGTAATCGCCGCATCTTCATTCGGATTAGGCGCGGAAAAATCGCCCGCTGTGGTAGGATAGGCACCGCCATAAGCGGATAAGGCCACATAATCAGGTCGCGACGGCAGCATAGTCGCTTCCGCATTCAGCACGTCATCATTCAATGCGCGGATGGGTGTAATATCATCGACAATCAAAATTCCGCGGCCATGTGTTGCCAGAATCAGGTCATTTTTAACCGGATGAATAGCGATGTCGCGAACAGGTGTGGCGGGAATATTTCCAGTCATCTGTGCCCAAAGCTTACCGCCGTCAATGGAAATAAACAAACCTGTTTCGGTTCCCACAAATAACAGGTTTTTATTCACCAGGTCTTCCTTCACTTTATGAGCCGGCCCTTTCAATCCGTCCGGACCTAACCGTACCCACGTTTTGCCGCCATCCGTTGTTTTATAAACGTAGGAATTCATGTCGCCGGTAGCATGGCCATCGAAGGTTGCATAACAGGTCAACTTGTCAAACCCGGATGGTTCAATGCTGCTTACCCATGTATTAGCAGGCAGACCGGTAATATTTTTCACTACGTTGGTCCATAATTTTCCAGCGTCAGTGCTGACCTGCAGGTTACCGTCATCGGTGCCAACCCAGATTTGATTTTCATCCAATGCTGATTCGGCAACCGTGAAAATGGTGCAGTGATTTTCTGCTGATGAATTATCTACTGTAACTCCGCCCGATTCTTCCTGCTTTTGCTTATCAGGATTATTGGTGGTGAGGTCGGGTGAAATTTTAGACCAGGTATCACCCTGGTTGGAGGTGACATATAGAAATTGTGATCCTGCATACAATTTATTGGACGGACTGAGATACAACGGAGAATTCCAATTCCACCGCAGCTTAGCTTCTCCCGGCATCGGGTACGGCGCGATGTCCTTTTGTTCATTTGTTTTCATATTCCTGCGGAAAATATTTCCGCCCTGGTACTCCCAATAAACATAGTCCGTCATTTTTCTGTCGGGCTGCACCCAGAATCCATCGCCAAATCCAAGCGGCGTCCAGTCATCATTATTAATTCCACCTGCACTGGCCGATGGACCTTTCCACGAGCCATTATCCTGTAATCCTCCATAGACATTGTATGGATCATTGCCGTCGAAGGCAACGTGATAATATTGCGCCAGCGGCAACGTATTCAGAAATATCCAGTTATTGCCTTTGTCGAGCGACATATAAACGCCACCATCTGTCCCAAGATACAATTGATTGGTATTGGCGGGATTGATCCATAATGCATGATGATCGCTGTGTACCCAGCCGCCTGCCGCCGATTCTTCTTTAAAAGAGTAGCCGCCATCATCGCTGATGGACAAGGTAAAGGCGGGGCGATAAATTCGTTTTGGATTTTCCGGATCCACCTTCAGCACACTGAAATAGAAAGGGCGTGCCGTAACATTAGCGGTAGTGCTTTGTTCTTTCCAGGTCTCTCCCCCATCAGCTGATAAGTAGAGTCCTGATTTTTTTGATTCGACAATCGTGTACACATTCTGTGGTGCACTGGGCGAAACAGCAATTACCATCCGGCCGAGATCGCCTACCGCAAATCCGTTCTGAATTTTCTTCCAGGATTTTCCGGCATCTGTCGATTTGTACAGTGCACTTCCTGGTCCTCCGGATGCAAACGACCAGGGAGTTCTTCTGAATTGCCACATGGAAGCATAAATAATATTGGGATTGGATGGATCAATCGCAATATCAGCGCAACCGGTTTTTTCATTCGTATATAAAATTTTAGTCCATGTTTTTCCGCAATCGGATGACTTATAGAGTCCCCTGCTCTTGCTGTCGCTCCACAATGGTCCGGGAGCGGCCACATAAATTACACTGGAGTTGGAAGGGTCAATAGCAATCTTACTGATATGTTCTGTACTATCCAGCCCCATCTTACGCCAGTTGGCACCGCCATCAAAAGTCACATACAATCCATCTCCATAGGAGACACTGTTGCGCATGTTAGACTCTCCTGTACCCACCCAAACCGTATCCGGATGGCGCTGATCAATCCTGATGTCGCCAATGCTCTGCGTGTATTTATCGAAAACCGGTTTGAAGAAGGTGCCACCCGTGGTGCTTTTCCAAACACCGCCTGCAGCGCTTCCCACATAAATTATTTTCGGATCATTGTTCAAGGCATCAATGGCGGACACTCTTCCACCCATTACAGCCGGACCGATCTGCCGTGCTTCAAGAGATCCGAAAGTGGCAGAGGAAACAGCGGTTTTTTGCGCACTGCTATGGCTGGCAGCCAAGATTAAAAAGGAAACAACCGGCAACAGAGATTTTTTCATAGCACGAATAGATTTTAATTCAGAGGGAAGATCAGGAAATGGAAAAAGAAAATAAAATGTTTTCGCTGCAGTGAAGAACAATTCACACAGTGTATGCAGAGGTATAACCGGTGCGCCATTGATTCAGCCTCCCAGGTGAAAGCTGATTCAGCCTGTTACACATCGGCACTATTTCGTAGGCTCAGCCGTTTTGGGTGGCATCACAAAAATGGCTGCATCAATCGGCACATTCAATTCAACACTGTTCAGTGTAATTTTCTGCGAGCCTTCCTGTCCCGGCGATTTGCTTTCAATGGAATGCGCCATGACCATGCCTCCCACATCCTTATAATCGCCATAGATCGTTTCCGTCTGCATCTCGGTATCCGACATTTTTATCGTTTGTGCTTCTTTCAATATCAGGTTGGATTCGGCATCGAGAAAGTAAGTAGTTTGCTCGCCATCCTTTCCCGTGAGGGAAATTTTATTCACCGGCGTGCCTTCAAAATCTTCGCTGCCTAAATATTCAGCTGTGTAGCCTTTCTCTTTAAAATTAAAAAGGTGGCCTTCGAAATCGGCTTGCTGTTTCATAACTTTAAGCTGATCACCGTTCATGGGTTCGGGATCTTTCGAACCCATAAAAGGATTGATTTGCCATCCGCTGTTGCCATCCACCACAATTTGTTGTGTCATTCCCTGGAAGGTGGCTTCGATTTTCATCTTTTCAGGACGTGAGAAATAATTGGTGAAAGGAATCTGGATACCTCCTCCGACATCCACCGTGCCCGTCATCTTTATCGTATTGATGGCTTTTATTTTTTCGAAGCCGCCAACGGCTTTAACATACTTGCCAATGATTTCATCTGCATTTTGTGCATTGGCCAGAAAAACCGCCGGAAGCAGTGCGACCATTAAAAGAAATAGCTTTTTCATGTAAGGAAGCTGGTTTAGGTTATGAATGGAAGTACAATGAATTATGATTCAAATGTGTAAGCAAATGCTTCGGCAAAGATGAAAAAATGAGAGGAAATAGAACGATTATTTAGACGTGGGGCATTTTAGCCAGGATGAATTTGCACTGAACATCGATCCAACATAGAATAATTCCGTTGCGCAATGACCTGTATCTGCCGGTAGTTTACCGGGCAGCGATTGAACTATCGTGGCTGTCTTTCAAAAATCTGGAAAGAAAATGCAAATTTATTTTTTTCATCAGCCGGATGTTTTTGTTCATTTACCATCACCCAGTCTTCCTCATTCAGCACCGGAAAAAATGTATCGCCTTCGAATGAATGAAAAATGCGGGTCAGGTATATACGGTCTGCCCACAAAACCGATTGTAAAAAGATATCGCCTCCGCCGATAATGAAAGCTTCCGATTCTCCTATTGCCGCGGCATGATCCATGGCAGCTTTAAGGTTTCCAACCACTGAACAACCGGAAGCCGTATAGTTTTGCTGCCTGGTGATGACGATATTCGTTCTTCCCGGAAGTGGCTTGCCTAAAGATTCATAAGTGCCGCGACCCATGATCACCGCATGGCCTGCCGTGATTTGCTTAAAATATTTCATATCTGCGGGAAGGTGCCATGGCAACTTTCCTTCCACGCCGATCACATTGTTTTCAGCAGCCGCAACAATCAGCGAAATAATCATACAGCAATTGGTGCTTTGATGGAAGGATGGGGATCATAATGCTGCAATTCAAAATCTTCAAACTTAAAATCAAAAATATCCTTTACCGATGGATTGATTTTCATCTTCGGCAATGGACGGATATCGCGTGTGAGCTGCAATTGTGTCTGTTCAAGGTGATTAAGATAAAGGTGGGTGTCGCCCAGGGTATGCACAAAATCACCTGCTTCGAGGTCACAAACCTGCGCCATCATCATGGTGAGTAATGCGTAGGAAGCGATGTTAAACGGCACTCCTAAAAAAACATCTGCACTCCGCTGATACAATTGACACGACAATCTGCCTTTCATTTTGCCGGTAGCTACATCAGCCGGTGACACATAGAACTGGAACATAGTATGACATGGCGGTAAAGCCATTTTATCCACATCCGCCACATTCCAGGCGCTCACCATCAGCCGTCGCGAGTTTGGATTTTTTTTGATTTGCGCCACCACATTGCTGATCTGATCTACCGTTTGTCCATCTGGTGTAACCCATGACCTCCATTGTTTTCCATACACGGGCCCTAATTCACCGTCTTCATCCGCCCATTCATTCCAGATGCTCACGCCGTTTTCCTGCAGGTAGGCTATGTTGGTAGCGCCCTGTAAAAACCAAAGCAACTCATGAATAATTGATTTGGTATGCAGCTTCTTCGTAGTCAGCAGCGGAAACCCCTCTGCCAGATTGAAACGCATCTGGTAACCAAAAACGCTGAGCGTACCGGTTCCCGTGCGGTCTTCTTTACGGACGCCGGTGTCCAAAATATGTTGCAGGAGATCATGATATTGCTTCATAGAAAAAGTAAAGGGCTTTTTAAAAAAAGTCAAAATAACAAAGTGATAAACAGCAGGAAGAAAAACGATATCCACAGGATATACAGAAGTCCGTGACCGGATGTGCCGCCTGAACCATCGCCCGATATCTCATCAGATTTTTCTCCGGCTCATTTCCTTTTTCAGCAACAGCAATTCCCTGCTTGTTGCGCCGGCGACTGACGTATTTTCCTGTGCTCTCCGCATGAGATATGGCACCACATCTTTCACCGGTCCATAGGGAACATATTTCGTAACATTATAACCGGCATGTGCGAGGTTGAAAGTGATGTTGTCACTCATTCCATAAAGCTGTGAGAAATGGAGATGCGGATGTGATGGCGAAATGCCCTTTTCGGAAGCATAAGCCGCAGCGAGCAAAGCACTGTTTTCGTTGTGAGATGCTACACAGCAACTGACCCATTCAACATGATCGAGGCAAAAGCGCACAGCAGCGTCAAAGTCCCGGTCGCTGGCAGCTTTATCGGGTTGAATTGGTGACGGGTAGTTCATCTCGGCGGCCCTTCGGCGTTCTCTTCCCATATATGCGCCACGCACCAGTTTCAGCGCATAAACATACTTGCCGGCCTTCGCCTGCCCCCCGAGCGAGTCTTTGAGAAACTGCAGCCGGTCCACACGGTACATTTGCAGTGTGTTATAAACGATTGCTTTTTCTTTATTGTAAAACGACATCATCTCCATCGCCAGGTCATCAACGGGTTGCTGGATCCAGGTTTCTTCGGCGTCCATCATTACACCGATTCCCGCATCATATGCTGCTTTACAAATCTTGTGTATCCTGCCTTTGACCCTGTTCCAGGCCAGCGTTTCCCCATCTGTCAGGGTAGCCCCAGCATGCAGCTTTTCCAGTAATCCAAAAGCGGCGATGCCGGTGATCTTAATACTGATAAATGGTATGTGCCTGTTTTCCTTCGCATAGGCAATCGCTTTCAGAAACTCGCCAACAGCAATATCAAATTCTTCATCTGTTTCTTTTGATTCAACCCCGTAATCAAGAATCGTTTCAACATGAAAGGCAGCAAGTTTACCGGTGACCGCAGAACATTCTGTAAGTGTTTCACCGCCACAGAAATGTTCGAAGATGGTAGATTTCACCAATCCATGAATCGGCAAATGCAGCCTGAAAGCCATGGGCGTAGCACGCGTTCCGATTTTTACCAGCCAGTTTTGATTCATGAGTGAAAAAAGCCAGTAAGATTTTTTCAGCTCTTTGTCTGATTTGTAGGAAAACGCAATTTCTGTGTTTTCGAATGAAGGAATAGTTGAAGAAGACATAAAGCAAATGTAAGGAATGAGGTTGTAAGGAAGAATGACACCACTAAATAAGTCAGGTAAAAAAACAGGTTAAATTATTAATTCGTAGAATTGGCCTGTTTCACTTTTGAATGGGAATGTGAAGCATACACTACGTATCGCCATGAGCGAATTTCCTCACAGCTGTATAATGCTTTGGCCATAGTATGAAAGATTGTTATGCAGGAGGAGGTTTCCGCTAAGCAATGTCCGCTAACAGTGAACAACCAATACCATTTTATAGAACTTTTACTACTTTGGTCAAAAAAAAAGAAATGAAAAACGCAGTACTGCATCTTAACTGGCCTATGGTGCTGGCCGCCACCGTAGCCTATTTTGCAATTGGCGC
>JBGAWA010000115.1:0-11568 GCA_044227805.1 Chitinophagales bacterium
CCTGCATCTAATTCAACCATCTTATGGCCTTTACCTGCGCCAATCCAAACCACATCGCTTCCAGTAGAGAGGTTTAATGTGGGTGTTCCAATAAAATGATAGAATCCTGTGTCTTAGACCCCTATAAGTTGGAGTCCATTTCCAAAAGAGTTTAGGTCTGTTTGCTCGTTTGGGTTTTGAGTTTTTGAAGGCATTGGCAACAAAGATGAAGGAAGATTGGAAGGAACGGTTTGCAACGTTCCTTCCTTTTCATCTCCGTTGATCGGATAATTCCTGGCGGGTTGCTCTCCAGCATTGCCCGCTTCCGCTTTTTCCGATAGTGCAAAAATAGATTTATCGATCAGCTTTTTGTTTTCGTATTCATCCCATTTTTGTTGAGGTGTTATTCTGCCGAGCTGACCATGCTTGCGAATATAGTTGTACCATTGGCGATGAGCTTCAAAAGTCAGTTTTGCATCGTAATAACTGCTGAATTCAAAACGCTGTATTACTTCCCGGTCAACGATACTGTGAAAAGCTTCGATGTAAGCGTTTTCTTCCGGAGTTGCGATATGTGTAAACTCTTGCTTTGCTTCTGCGCTAAGAAGAAATTGTTTCACCTCATTGGCAATGAACTGTGAACCGTTATCGTTGCGAACCGTTACGCCCTTGATGCCAAATTCGCTGTTGATTTTGCGGAATAAATCCAACACATCTATTTTGCGGATACTGCTCTTAAAAAGCTGTTCTAATACTTTGCGGCTGAACACGTCAAGAATGGTCAGTAAGTAATACGTCTTTTTTTCGCCCTCTACCCATACGTATTTTATATCCAGGCAGATATATTCCATAGGATAGCGCGCAGCTATCTTGCGGTGTTTTACAAATTCACGTTTACCGCTGGTGCGGATGACTTTTCCTAAGAGCAGGTTATGTTCATCCATCAGCCGGTATACTTTTTTGTGATTGATCACATAATTCATATCACGCAGATCATCTGTGATATTGTGATACCCATAACAGCAGAATTCCCTGCTCAATTGTTTGCGAATGTCTTCGACCACGGCTTCATTACTCACCCGTTCTCCATTCTGCTTAAGGGTATGCGTGCTTGGCCTGGCACCTCTGTTACCATCGCGATGAACATAATAGTACGTGCTCGCCGACAGGTTCAGCCAGCGGCACAAGTCTAATGACGCTACTTTATTGCAATATGTTTTTACCAATGTCACTTTATCCGGGGTCCGATAGGTGTTTTTTTTAAAAGCTCCCCTTTCACTTCCAGTTCCAGGGCCTGTTTGGCAATGATCCTTTTCAGCCGCTCATTCTCTTCTTCTAACTGTCTTACCTGAGGATCTATTCGTCTATACTGGGGCTTCAATCCATCAACCCCTCCAAGCAGGTACTTCTTCCGCCACCGGTCGAATAAAGAAGGTGATAAAGTGTACTTGCGAAGTGTTTGCGGGCGTCCTTCCCGCTCTGCTTCCTGAAGGATCGCTAAGCGTTCTTCAGCAGTGAATGTTCGTCTTTTTTTCATCGTCCTGTAAATTTAGTAGACCTAATCTGTTTTAGATTATTCTTCCAACTTTACAGGGGTCTAAGACACTTAATATCAGCAACATTGGATTCTGAGGAATACTTACTCCGCCAGGCATGATCGTCCTGATCAGATGATCATCTATGTAAAATTTTATGTACCCGGAGGTCCACTCACAGCCATATCTGTGAAATGCCTGGCTTAAATCAACGGGCGACCCGTTAGAATTAGGGTAAACTGTAGTTTGACATTTATCCGCATCAGTTACTGATGCGCAACTCACAGTGTTTCTGTACAAATTTGTCGCAAAAGGGTTTAGAGTCTGGTCATATTCAAAAAAATCAATTTCCTGATATTGGCCTGCGCTGCAACCCCAAAACCAGAAAGATGGCCACACCCCAGGAGAATAAGTAGGGTTTTTAGCATTGATCTCTACATATATATCCCTATTAAACTGCCAATACTCGATTTGTGCTCCAGACCAAGCGTGACCATCCCAATCTGAATTATTTCCAGTCAATTCTAACTGGCCACCATAGACACTTATGTTATTGGGATTATTTGCTCCACAGCCTTCAATTCCGCCACTTAACTGCCAATGAGACCCTAAGGATGTGCCATTAAATTGATCTTCAAAAATTAAACTCCAACCCGGAGTGTTTAGGGGTGAAGATGTACTACCATCAAGATATACATTACACTGTGAAAATACACGGGAAACTAAACAGCTAATAAAAAACATGAAGAAGAACTTCATAAAATTGTTTTTTAAGTATTAGGGTTATTTTCTCATTAAGCAAAGATAACTATCGGATTTAAGCTTGCCAGTCTATCAGCCGAAAAATATTATAGTTTATTTTTGATACAGGATACAACCTAAAAATATTGATCTCTGTCATAACTTTATAGTAAACAAAGATTTTTTGTATAAAGAAACGGGACACTTTATAATTGGAAGGCACGGACGCTTGCACCAAACGAAGCAGCTTCGAATCAGGCTTATTGGTAAGAAAGCTGTTAGCTGCTTTCTGCCAGAAACCCAATTTGGTTGTAGTGGTTAGTTTTTATAATGAATTGAGCAAATCGGAAGAAAAATCACTCATTCGTTTTTTTGCAATCTGACTTACTAACCGAGCAAAAAAATGAAAGTCATTCAATCCACCAAGAAAACACATCAATGGGCAATACAGTCAACATAACAACCTATTCTTCCCCCTCTCCACGGTTTATCCAATCCGTTATCTTTACCCACTTCAAAATCATTGCGCAGAAAAGAGGAGCGATCCGCACGCTGTTGAAATGGCCAAGAAGAAACTGATACGTTTAAAAGAACTGGAGACGTTTAGCAATGTCTTTCAGCTTCGCAATGAGCTGAAGGGTAAATGGCAGGAGGAGGTTTTCGGTAACCATGCTCCGATTACGCTCGAACTGGCCTGTGGAAAGGGAGAATACACCCTTGCCCTGGCCCGTAAATTTCCTGCTAAGAACTTTATTGGCATCGACATCAAAGGAGCGCGAATCTGGCGGGGCGCAAAAACGGCACTGGAGGAAAATATAAAGAGTGTAGCTTTTCTGCGGACATATATCGATCATATCACCGGGTATTTTGAGCCTGGTGAAGTGGCGGAGATATGGATCACCTTTCCTGATCCTTACCATGAAAACAGCAAGGCAAGCAAGCGCCTAACGTCCACCGAATTCCTCAACCGGTACCGGCAAATACTACAGCCCGGCGGCATCCTGCACCTGAAGACGGATGATCAGCCACTGTATGAGTTCAGCCTGGCTTCGCTGCATAAGAACCATTGCAGCATTTTGTTTCATACCAGCGACCTCTATGCATCCGATCTGCCTGATGAGATACTTTCCGTAAAAACATTTTACGAAGAGCAGCATCTCGCAAATGGCAAAACGATTAAGTACATTCGGTTTTCATTCAAGGCATGATGCTATGAAGAAGGATTCATTTTTTGACAGGGTATATGATATTGCCAGATCAGTTCCGCGTGGAAGGGTAACTACCTATGGAGCCATTGCCGACTGTCTCGGCACCGGTCTTTCGGCAAGAATGGTAGGCTGGGCTATGAACAGCTGCGGATCAGCTAAAAAACCCGTTCCGGCACACCGTGTAGTAAACAGGAACGGGCTGCTTACCGGTAAACATCATTTCGCAACGCCCACTTTAATGCAGGAATTGCTGGAGGCGGAAGGTATAACGGTGATAAATGATAAGGTCCGGAACTTCAGAGAACTATTCTGGGATCCTGCGCATGAATTTATTCCCAACATTCTCTTCACAAAGAAAAGCAGTGCAGCAAAAAAGAAAAGGACACCACTCAATAAAAAATAGCGCAACGATCTTTTCAACTTCCTCATCGTGTCAATAAATAAGTACCAGGTATGTGTGGCATTGCCGGTCTGATTGCGAAAAATGAACAGGGCAGGCAGTGGATGCCCTATATGGCCGCTGCTGCCGGCGCATTGCGACAGCGCGGTCTTGATGCACAGCATTTTTTTACAGATGAACTTGTGTCATTCGGTCATTGCAGACTGTCCATCATCGACCTCTCTGAAGCGGCCGATCAGCCGATGATGGATGAGACGGGAAGGTTCACCATCATTTTCAACGGGGAGATATTCAACTTTCATGCGCTGCGGGAGCAACTGCAGGCAGAAGGATGTCATTTCCGTACACATTCAGACACCGAAGTGCTGCTTCATTTGTACAGGAAGCACAGGCAGGCAATGCTTCAGCAGCTAAATGGATTCTTCGCCTTTGCCATCTATGATCACAGGGAGCAGTCCTGTTTCATCGCCCGTGACCGTTTCGGCGTCAAGCCTTTGCTGTATTATGAGGATAGTAATTGCCTGTTGTTTGCATCAGAGATCAAGGCGCTCTTGCAATTTCCATGGCAAAGAACAATGGATACCGTTTCCCTGCAGGAATATTTGCAACTGAATTACATTCCGGCGCCAGCTACTATTTTTTCTTCAGTGAAGAAATTGCTGCCGGGTCATTTTCTATTCTGGCATAACCATCAGGTTACGCTGCAACGCTACTATTCCTTTCCTCCCGCAAAACATCACCTGCCGGCGAAAGCGGATTATGCAACAAAGCAAAAGGAGTTATTTGAATTGCTGGATGATGCGGTTCGCTTAAGGCTGATCAGCGATGTTCCGTTAGGCGCTTTCCTTTCCGGCGGCCTCGACTCGTCTGTGGTAGTGGGTCTGGCTGCGCGGCATACCAAAAAGCTGAAGACTTTTTCAATCGGCTACCGCGAAGACGGGTTCTTTGATGAAACAAACTATGCCAAAGCGGTAGCCAGGCATTTTAATACCGATCATACGGTGTTTAGTGTTACACGAAGTCTGCTCTACGAATCATTGTTCGACATGCTGGATTATTTTGATGAGCCTTTTGCCGATTCCTCCGCTCTGCCTGTATTTATACTGAGCAGGCTGACGCGTCAGCAGGTAAAGGTTGCCCTGTCAGGTGATGGTGCAGATGAATTATTTGGCGGGTACATTAAACACACTGCCGAATATCGTGCACGGCATGCCGGCCTTACAGAACTCGCCATCGCAAGTGCTCACCCTTTGCTCAAACTGTTTTCTTCCTCTCGGAACAGTCGGCACATGAACCGCGTCCGGCAGTTGCAGCGTTTCGCGGAAGGCATGAAGCTGAACCCTCAGGATCGCTACTGGCGATGGTGTTCGGTGGCAGGATATGAAGAATCGAAAGCGCTGCTGTTACAGGATGGTGATGAAGGAGCATTTATGAAACGTAAACGCAGTCTTATTCAAAACATACAGGCAGACGGTGACATGAATGACGTGCTGCTGAACGATATACAACTGGTGCTTCCCAACGACATGCTGTATAAAGTGGATGCCATGTCGATGGCAAACGGACTGGAAGTGCGCACGCCATTCCTGGATTATCGTGTGGTAGAATTTGCCTGCGCCCTTCCGGCGGCGTATAAAGTAAACAAGCAGTACAGAAAGATGATCGTCAATGATGCTTTCAGGAGCTTGCTGCCTCCGGAGTTATATCATCGTCCGAAACGCGGGTTTGAAATTCCGTTGCACGGATTCTTAACCACGGAGTTGCGGTCGCTGATAGAAAATACGTATCTGTCGAGGGATTTCATTATGACACAACAGGTTTTTGATTGGGAGGAAGTAAATAAATTAAAGCGCCGGCTGTTCTCCGGCAGTCCTGGCGACAGCGCCGCGCGCATCTGGGCATTGATCGTTTTTCAGCATTGGTGGAAGAAGTGGATGGCATGATTGATATCGGATCCTGAAAAGAAAATTATTTTTGTACAGCCGGTTTCCGGATGATACACACCTGATTACTTTTTCCGCAATGCCCAGGATCCTCCGCATTATCAACCGATTGAACCTTGGAGGCCCCACCTTTAATGTTGCGTTTCTCTCTAAATTTCTGGCGCCTGAATTTGAAACCATGCTGGTAGCCGGCATGATTGATGAAACGGAAGAGAGTTCATCCTTCATTACCGACGAAATGGGCTTGAAGCCCGTTTACATTCCGGAGATGTATCGTGAAATTCATCTGGTCAAAGACCGGCGCGCCTATCTGCGGCTCAAAAAAATAATACGCGATTTTAAGCCTGACATCGTGCATACGCATGCCGCAAAGGCAGGTGCCTTAGGACGGCTGGCAGCAACAGCCTGCGGCGTTCGGGTGATTGTGCATACATTTCATGGCCATGTGTTTCATTCTTATTTTCCCACCTGGAAAACCAGCGCTTTCATTGCTATAGAAAAATATTTGGCAGGAAAAAGCGACGCTATCATTGCCATCAGCAACAAGCAAAAGGAGGAGTTGGCCAGGGTATATAACCTCTGTCCGCCGCAAAAGATAACGGTCATTCCGCTGGGGTTCGATCTCCAAAAATTCTCCGTGAACCTTTCCGCCAGGCGAAAGAAATTCAGGAATCAATATCTGGTGGAGGATGATGAAATTGTATTGGTGATGGTTGGCAGGCTCGTACCTGTTAAGAATCATGTGTTGTTACTGAAGGCACTGAAGTCGATACAAAGCAAGACCTCCAAAAAGTTGCGGGTATTCATAGTGGGGGACGGTGAAGAGCGGCAACATATCGAATCGGTGGCCGCATCACTACAGTTGGATTATACTGATTTCCACAGTCAACCACGTGTCGCATTGCTCACCTTCACGTCATGGATCAGGGAGGTGGAAGACGTATATGCCGGTGCCGATATCGTGACGCTCACCTCACTGAATGAAGGGACGCCGGTGAGCCTGATTGAGGCGCAGGCTGCCGGTAAGCCGATTGTGACAACGGATGTGGGTGGCATCATGGATATCGTCGTACCCGGAAAAAACGCGTTAGTGGCAGCAGCCAATGATGAGCAGTCGTTTGCCGAAAAGTTATTGCTATTGATAGAAGATGATTTGCTGCGTATAAACATGACAGGCTATAATGCGGATGCGGTTACCGCAAACTTTCATTACAGGCGGCTGATCGAAGAAACAGCGGCACTCTATCGTAAACTGCTGAATGAAGCAGGCAGCAGGGTATCGTAAGGAGGGAAATATCGGTTTGTCTCTTTCGGTGATTCCTGCAACAAGCGCGAAAATTTTCTATCAGCTACAACGCTTTTTACAATGCTGTAATACTGGAAAAGTACTCACCGTGCAATAAGCATGGTGGTGGATATTGTATATTCTTTTTCAGCGACAGTCAGGATATTAATTCCATCTTTTCAGCTGCACTGTTGTTGAGTTGTTGGTCTGGCTTCTCGTATCACAGCAAAGACCAACGGCGTAGAAATATTTCAATTGATGCCCAAATTGCTCATAAGTTGCCCTATAAAGCCGATTCTTCCATTCTTGTAATTGGGTTCTCAAATTGTGGTTGTAGTACATTATTTAACGTAGTTTTTTGAAAATATTTGCGAGTTCTTCTGCGGCCTTGTTTATTGTCGCAATGCCGGTGTGTACAGATGCATCACTATCTTGAAACTGAATTTGGATTTTACAGTTGTGACAAAAAACTACCTTTTCAGATTTGGCATCAATTAATTGAATTTCATCCTGATAGTCACAATTCGGACATTGATAGTCATCCAGACCTTGCTTAAATCAAACATATTTTATGTAAAAAATGGATGTTAAGTAACTCAAATTAACTACAAAAAATGAAGAAGGTGTGGAGGTAAAAAGTAAGTCACCTTATTGCATATAAAAGTAAAATAATTTTACCTCCCCGTAGGGATAGAAAGAGCCAGTAGGAGATATCAATTCACTTCGTGATATAAAATTGTTTTACCACTATATGATTTTTGAACTGTAGTTTCATTAAGTAACTTCCGCTTACAAGTGAGCTTACATCAACTGGCGATGCACCATTAATATTTTGGCTTAAGATGATGCTTCCTGCAAGATCATATACAATCATCTCAATTGGCATTTCTTCTTGGTCAACTCCACCAATAGTTATATAATTCATTGTAGGATTTGGAAACAAAGTGATACTTCCAGACATGTAAGATTCTTCCACAATTTTAAATGGATCTGCTTTTGCTTTAAAGGACAAAGTGTAGCAATGTGCTGGATCAAATTTTTCGTGCTGCTGGTAAACCCCAATATAATACACTCCCGCAGTACATTGGTTAATAATGATTTCCTCCTTTTTCTTGTGCTTATTTTTTGACGAGACCACTGGCGATTCTGAAGAATCGAACAAGATAATGTCATAATTCTCAGGTAGATTACTCAATACGATTTTGATGTTTGGTTTAGATTCCTTCACCTTTATGGAATAAATATCTTTATCGTTGGCCATACTAATCGCTCCCTGCTTAGATATTCCTGCTATTAAAGGTGTTGATATAGGAAATTCATCATTTGGTTCATGTATATCACATGACATCTGAATCGTATCGCAGGAACTGCCTACTAACGCGCCAAGGTTATAGGAGGGATGATTGGGTATACTTGTGTTATAATGAGGCAATATAAGGCCATGCTGAATAACATTACAATCTGCTCCCAGAAAGTCAGGCTGGTTAATTACGTGTAGATACTTTGTTCCGTTAAATGTGCTTAAATAAATCTTTCCATCAGGAGCTAATTGTTCCATAAAAAACAAAGTGGCGAATGGATCAAAAAAAGTATCCCAATCGGCAACTTTTATCCTTGATGACACAACATCTGGTGCTGTAAGATCATATTGAAAAAGCTCCAAAGCATTATTGACATATAAAAACCGACTATTCGGAGAAAAAGCACAGCCACGCAGGTAACTAAGGTCGGTAAAATTTTCATCAACTATTACATTGTTAAAAAGACCACTGCAGCGATCAAAGTTCAATATGTTCACTGTGTTTTGAATTGGACTGACCGTTGCATATTTATTCCCATCAGGAGAGAAACAAGATTGACCTGCAAAATCTTCAGTTATATTTGAACCAATCGCTTGTGAAAAAGGCCCCAGAATGGTGTCAGGCATTAATAGCCATGAATAATAACGATTTGATAAGTATTCATGTGAAAATATCCACCAGTCTCTTCCATTCCCATGCTTGCAAGCAGTCAGCCTACCAATCACCAATGTGTCTTCTATCAAATGCTTATCTTTCACAGTAACGCCTCCCAGTCCATTATCCAGTGTCATATCTACTTCTGAATAACTCAAGTGCAAAGGTGCAAGGTCATCATCGCCATTGATTATTGTATTGGCTACTGTTGTAGAAAATATGCTGTAAAGCTCAGCATGATCTGGCCTAGGAAGAAACAAGAGCCCTTGGCAAAATCCTAATGCTAATGAATACAAAGTATCCGTTCCATATCCTTTGTTGAACCCCGAACTGTTAAGAAGAGTATCATGCTGCTTGTTTGCTATATATTTTCCATTTGAGTAAAAAATAATGTTTCCCGCAGTATCACACATATTCGCATTGGTTATAAAAAATGACATACTCCTGAACGAAACGAATGGATCTGCGACTCCTGAACTAAAATCAATACCAGATAAGGGAAATGGCGTTGATCCTTCTGAGCTAAGCAACCAAATGTTATCCCTTTTTTGGCTATACACCAGGGTAGTAGATAAGAAGAAAAAGGAAATTAGAAGTTTCATTTGTAAATCACTTTAGTACCACCAATTTTTTTGTCATTATTGTACCATTTTGAATTTTAACATTGCATGTATAAATGCTTCCTGGAAGGGTAGAAACGCTAATGGTTAAATTCTTGCCTTTAACAGAAGGATAGTGCATACATGTTTTTCCTTGTATGTCAGAAATCCACACTTCTTTCAATTGCGATTGAATTCCAGGTAATACTATATTGACCAAATCATTTGAAGGATTTGGGTATAAGAGAAAAAATTCAATGGAATTTGCATTCGCATTTTCCTTATTTTGGCTTGAACAAACTTCATCATCATAATAATAAAGCGTGTCATACTGTTCACGTAAAGATCTCGCAAGATATACAGCTGGTCCTCCTGTTAATGGACATTGAAAGGCAATTTCATCAATATCGCCTTTTTCATCTGTACTGAAAGTATCTAAATTATCAGCCAAATGTGATAATTGTATTTTATAAATGATTTGATAATTGTTTTCAAAAATGTACTCAGCTTCGAGGTTATCCAGTATTGAAAAGGATTGATTAATGGTAGATTGGACATTTTCACTATTGACACTATCTAATAAAATCGGAAAAGCTTTTTCTATGGAAGCAATTTGGCCGATAATTCCGGATGCAATCGAATCGGTGAATAGACTATAATCTGTATTCGAAGCAAGTGCTGTTGAATCATCACTTAATATTTCATAGAGCCACTTTTTACTGCTCCAAGAAAGCAATGCACTAAAATCATTTCCGGCAATGCTATCGTTAATTATTTGATTTGCTGTCTCTCCAGTTACGATCTCACTAGAATCTTCAGTTCCTTCAAATTTAGCTATTCCATTAGTACAACTTAGTCCTGCAAACGGACTATTCGTACTTGGATTGAATACTAGTTGACTATTTGCATTTATATTATTATCAGGATCAGAATACGGATATGTTGTGCCTGACTTAATACTTGTGAATACAGAACCAGAAGTTCCGTACAAAGCTCCTGTTTCCGAACCAGAAGGGTAATATCCATCACTGCTCTCTCCGTAAAACCTATTACCTGGATTCTTGGTACTTCCGTCTCCATAATTTGCATCTATTTGATCTCCCATCGTACCATCTAAATATATACCAGTCTGATGCTGGAAATTAAGATTAGCTACCATGGTGACGGGCAAACATGCTCCCGAAATTTCTATACCTCGTAATGTTTTATCAGTTCTGTTTTTCTCAATTCTATTTCCAGTTGAGAGTGATAAAGAAATGCCGCGTTTTGTATTGCTGGAACCAGCAAAAGCGTCTCCCTGCGTTTTGTTGCAAGAAATCGTTCCGTCGGTAGTATTAGATAATCGAATGCCATATGTAGCACTCGTGGGATTACCAAAAATATAAACGGTATTATTCTTTATCGATGGTGCATCAGCATCAAGAACATAAATGCCATAAGTGCCGTACTGGTTGATGGTATTGCTTTCAATCTCGGCAACCATTGTTGTACCAGAAGCAGTTTCGGAAATTTTAATTCCCGTTGTGTTTCCTGTGATGGTAGTAATGATATTGTCTTCAATAGTAAAGTTCGATTGATTGTTGTTATAAGCATAGATACCAAGACTAGCAGAAGAAATTGTATTTCCTACGATTGTATGAGTTTTATTGCTACTGTTTTGTATTTTTATTGCATTGCTGCTGGTAATATTGTTTCCGTTAATGTTGAAAGTACCCTGGGTTCCAGAAACACCTGCATTGGTATTTGTAAAAGTATTCCCATAGCCGGAACTAGTAGAACCAATAGTTGCAACTCCACTTGTACCAGTAAGTCTGAGTCCATAGGCACCAGAACCAAAATCTTGGAATGTATTTCCATATACTATAACTGTGCTATTTGAAGCTCGTATACCATGAAATCCTCCAGAAAATGTATTACCCAGAC
>JBGAWA010000004.1:0-79125 GCA_044227805.1 Chitinophagales bacterium
AGCTTTTCAATATCTACTATATCCTCATTACAGCACTCAATTGAAATATTCATCTTACGTATCCGCCCCGCACCGGAAAGACCAGGTGATTTATCTTTCTCTTCCGATGATGCATACCTTTCATCACTGTTCAATTCTTGGCTCAAAGAAGTGATGGCAGCCGCTTTACCTTTTGAGTATACCTCCATCGGGCCGTCTGAATGGCTAAGGACGGACAACAGGCAGCTTCTTCCCTGAATTTTTCCCTGGTTCAGCAACTTCTTCGCCGGCTCGTCAAACGGAATCCATCCACGATCGAACAGGAACTTTGTCCAGAAGCGGAAGTAAAGCAAATGGCCTGTGGCATGCTCGTCACCGCCCAGATAGAAGTCAATGTTTTGCCAATAATCAATCGCCTCTTTCGAAGCAAAAGCAGTTTCATTGTCAGGATCTTCATAACGCAGGTAGTACCAGCAGCTACCGGCCCAGCCGGGCATGGTAGTCAGTTCAAACGCATATTTTCCTTTGTATTTCCAGCTTTCCGCTGCCCTGGCAAGCGGCGGCTCACCATCTTCTGTAGGCAGATATTTATCAACTTCCGGTAAAATCAGCGGCAAGTCTTCTTCCGCAATGGTTGCTGGTATTCCTTCATCATCATAATAGATAGGTATCGGCTCACCCCAATACCGCTGCCTGCCGAAAATAGCATCACGCAATCGGAAATTCACCTTCCCCTCCCCGATTTTTTCTGCTTCAATTTGTGCTATTGCTTTCTGAATGGCCTCTGGCACTCCTAAGCCATTCAGAAAACCTGAATTAATACAAATCCCTTCTTTCGCTGCATAGGCTTCTTTAGTAAGATCACCACCGCTGATCACTTCCACCACGGGATGATGTCCTAGTTGCGCTGTCAGCTCATTCGCGAAGAAATTCGCAAAAGCGTAGTCGCGCTGGTCATGTCCGGGAACAGCCATCACCGCACCGGTGCCATAACCGGCCAGCACATAATCTCCGATCCAGACAGGAATCCTTTTTTTACTGAAAGGATGTATCACAAAAGCACCGGTAAACTGTCCGGTAATTTTTTTCACCTCCGACATACGGTCGCGTTCGCTTCTGTTCTTGGCATAACTTATATATGCATTTACCGCTTCACGATATTCACCGGTGGATATTTGATTCACCAATTCATGTTCCGGCGCAAGTGTAAGGAAGGAAACACCAAAAATCGTATCGGGACGAGTTGTAAAAACTTCGATGGATGCGGTCGCATCTTCCAGCACAAACCTTATACTGGCCCCTTCACTCTTGCCAATCCAGTTGCGCTGCGCTTCTTTGATTGACTCACTCCAAACGATATTGTCTAATCCTTTAAGCAAACGATCTGCGTAAGCAGTGATCCGCAAACTCCATTGCTTCATGAGTTTTCTTTCTACCGGAAAACCACCGCGTTCACTCACACCATCCTTTACCTCATCGTTGGCCAATACCGTTCCTAATGCCGGGCACCAGTTAACCCAGGAATCAGCAATATAGGCCAGACGGTGCTGCAACAAAATATCCGAGCGTTGTTTAGCAGAAAAATGTCTCCAGTCATCAGCAGAAAAGGCATGCTGCGCAGTGGTGAGCGTTAACCGTGACGTTCCATACTTTTCCAATTCGTCAGTTAATCCATCAATAGATTCCGCACGATCGGTTTTTACATTATACCAGGAATGGAAGAGTTGTATGAATATCCACTGTGTCCATTTATAAAACTTCGGATCACTGGTACGCACCTCACGGCTCCAGTCGTATGAAAAGCCCAGCTTATCCATCTGTTCCCGAAAAGTATTGATGTTTTGTTCTGTGGTAAGGGCTGGATGCTGACCGGTTTGAATGGCATATTGTTCGGCAGGCAATCCGAAAGAATCATAACCCATCGGATGCAGCACATTAAATCCTTTCAGTCTTTTATAACGCGATATAATATCAGAACCGATATATCCCAAAGGATGCCCGACATGTAATCCAGCTCCGGAAGGGTAAGGAAACATATCGAGGACATAATATTTTTGCCTGGAATGATCGGCCTCCGACCGGAATACTTGCCGGGAGTTCCAGATTTCCCTGGCTCTTCTTTCAATATCACTGAAATGATAGTCCATTGCTGCTGAAAAATAATCAGGCGTAAAACTAATCAGTTTAGCGCACTGTGAACCCTGTCCTCCAACCATGCATGACTATTTATCCATGAGCGGATCAGCCATCCGGCAATCCATGGGAATTATGACGATGTACGGCAACCCTGTTGATAATGAACAGACAGGCAATGCCAACCCAAATATTCCGTTGATTAATTTCGCGCTATAAATAATACCCATGACAGAAAGCAGAAAGAAGATGTCAAGACGATTCAAGCCCAACTATATCTATAGTATCATCAGCACATCCTTGGTGCTGTTCATGATTGGATTGCTGGCCCTTTTGTTTATTCATGGTAATAAACTGGCCAATCAGTTTAAAGAGAACATAGAATTTACGGTAATCATAAAGGATAATGTATCAGAGAAATCAATCCTGGCACTGCAGAAACAACTGTCGGCGGAGCCATGGGTGAAAAGTTCAAAATATGTTTCGAAGGAGGATGCCGCTAAAATTTTCACGCGTGAAAACCAGGAGGACTTTAAGGATCTGCTGGATTACAATCCCCTTTTTGCTTCTGTAAACCTGAAACTGAATGCCGGCTATACCAGCAAAGACAGTATCAATGCTATTGAACAACGCGTGTTGATGCACAATGAAGTAGGTGAATTCTATTATGAGCGGCAACTGGTGGAAATGCTGAATGACAATCTCCGGAAAATAAGCTGGGTGATCGCGGCGATCAGCCTTTTATTGGTGTTGCTGGCCATCGGACTGATCGACAGCACCATTCGTCTTTCCATGTACTCGAGCCGCTTCCTGATCAGGAGCATGCAACTGGTAGGCGCAACGCGAAATTTTGTAATCTGGCCATTTACAAAACGCAGTCTGCAAAATGGTTTGATCGCCAGCGCCGTTGCCATCCTGGCGCTGATGACCTTGCTGAATTTCGCTATCAGCCAGGTCCCGGAACTCCTGGCACTGCAAGACGCATCCATGCTCCTGCTTGTCTTCACCGGCATCCTGGTTCTGGGCCTGTTATTTTCTTATCTGAGCACGCACCTGGCGGTCAACAAATATTTGCGCATGAAGCTGGATGAACTGTATTGATTCCGTATAAAAAAATCATGTTAACTTCGCCCGCCACCGTAACGTTCTGGTATTTCAGGTTACTTAAGCATCATGAAGTTACCGGCTGCATCTATCATCAAGACAAATAACCCGACACACATGGCAAAGCAAAAATCAGGTGTTCCAGAAAAACAAGTCGCGCAAAAAACTATACCGGCCGGCACGGCTGCTCCTTTTGTATTTACCCGCCAGAACTTTATGGTAATGTTTGCCGGCATGTTTTTACTGGCGATCGGCTTCTTATTAATGAGAGGAGGAAGTCAGCCGCCAACTGAATGGGACACTACTGTAGTATATGGTTTTACCAGGATCACTTTGTCCACCGCTTTTGTGTTGCTCGGTTTTGCCGTCATCATGGTTTCTATATTCTGGAAATCGAGAAAGAGCTGAGCACTGAAACGTGCTCCGGCATGGAAGCACCACTTCCCCAACCTTTTACCTGTAGAATTTTACTGGATAATCACCTTTTCCATTTTCACAAATCCATATTGTGAAAGAGTGCATTCCATAAAAAATATCCCCTTATTGAGCCCGCTGAGATCCAGATCCACAGTATTCAATCCACTGGTTAACTGATGATCTGTACTATACACCATCTTTCCAAACAGGTCTATCACATGCAGTGAGGCAACGCCTCCTTCCAGCGTGCTTACTTCGAAAGTCAGTGTACCCGTTGTTGGATTTGGATGCACCGGTGACATTTCCGGCGACGGAAACTTGTTTTCAAGAGATACTATTTTTGAATAACTATCCGAACCGTCGAGGTTGACCTGCCGGAGACGATAGTAATTGATCCCGGATAGCGGATGTGTATCCGTGTATTGATAGTGATGTTCTTCCAATGAATTCAATGCACCTTCCTGCTTGCTTATTTCTACAAACTCCTTCGCATCGGCTGATTTTTCCAGAGAGAAGTAATCATTGTTAAATTCTGAAGCAGTAATCCACTCAATATGATTGCCATGATCTGTTGCGTTGGCGGTGAAGGAAAGCAATTCAACCGGTAGTATCTCGGTTGATTGCGCAGTTCCAAAATCCGAGAACCCGCTCATCCCTACCCGCGAAACCTGGCTCACGGTTGAAGTGCTGCAGGAGCCATCCAACATCCATGATCCGGCGGATGGCTTTTTCATAACGGTCCAGCTTGATGCTCCGCCGCTATTGGTGTAGGTTCCTGCGGTATTGTACAAGGTGGTTGTATAGGTACCGGTGCTGGTCGATGGCGTTGATGAGATGGTCCAGTATCCATTGTCTAAAGCCTGCAGGTTATAATTGATACCGCAATCCAGTACACCTAATGCAGAAGGCACCACACTATAGGCTGTAAATCGCGCAACGAGGTTGGTAGCCGTATTAGCGGCTGTAAAATTTATGTTGGCCAATTGATAACCCTTTCCTGAGAGGTAATTCCCTACCGGGAAATCATAGGAACCCGTGGTGGTGGTAGCCCTTCTCAGGTCGCCATCAATGTAGCTGTCGATATTGCCGGCATTTACAGCCCCCGTAGCATTACTGGTTATGTTCACCTCGTTGAGGAGTGTCTGAATGCGGCCACTCGTTAGTGTCAGCGAGCCTGAAATAGTCATGGGATTGCCGGTCAGGATAACCGCTGATGGAACACCTTGATTGATTACCACCTTATCTAATGTGAGCGAATTGCCGGGAGTATAAACCTGGTCAACAATGCCGTTAAACTCAATGGTTGAAAGTGCTGTTCCCGTGAAGGTGGTTGCTCCGCCGGCATTGGAAAAGTTACCGGCCAGTTTCATATACTGGCCATTGATGTTAAAAATGCTGGTGCTGTTCTGTGTGGTAAAATTTCCTGCTATTTCAATTCCAGCATTCAGCACAACACTGCCGGAAGTCTTATTGATCAGCAGGTTTCCCAATTTATCCACACCAACCAGTGAGCCATAAATATTCTGGGTACCGGATCCAACAAATGCGATAGTGGAGGTCTTATCTGCCACGATACTTCCATAGTTGTAAAAGTTACCACAGACATTCAGCGTACAGCCGGCATTCAATGTCAATGTTGCACCCGGATTAATCGTCAGATCCCTCGCATTATAAGTGATTCCTGATAACAACTGGGGCTGATTGCTTGCGGATGGTGAAACAACAGCATCAATGGAACAGGTTGGCGATACACATCCGCCCCAGTTCGCGGTGGTAGTCCATACTGTATTTGTTCCGCCGGACCAAATGACTTGCGTGGGAGTTGTATAATTGACAGGTGCAGAAGGATCAATATTTATGGTGAAACCAGACGTACTGTTTGAATAGTTACTCACCACCAACTGATATTTATCTCCATTGGCTACGGTAATTTTCTTTTCATAGGCGCTGCCAAAACCCGGATAGGATGGTGGCGCTGTTCCTGCTGTGGTACCATAACAACCCGTTACGCCAAGGCTGCTGTAATTACAACGTAATGGGTTAACTGTTCCGGCAGCAATTTCTGCGCAAGTAGTTGCACCGGTACCGGCTGTTTTCCAAATGGCAAAGTCATAGTCGGTGCTGGAGGTACCTGTACCGGGCCAATCATTCGGAACTATATCAAACATCAATGAACCGGCAGCATTGATAATAATTTCATACCATGCCGAACCGCGCTCTCCCGATTGAAGGCAGTTACCTGTAGTAACGCCGAAATCGCAGGTGTTACCATAAGCCGCATACCCAGGATTTCCGACAGAGATGCTTTGGTTACAAACCGGATTGACAGAACCGCATTCTTGACCCGCCGCGGGCACTACTGGAAGTGATGCATCGGTAACCTGTATATCAAAAGATCCTGTATTTGTGCCTGCACCATCCACTACAATATAATAAGTGCTGCCAGCCACCAGACCGCTAGTCACTATCAATTCTGAATTCGAATAAGATGATGATCCGCAAGACGGCGCATTATCATTGCACCATGCCGCTATGGTAGAGAGAGCACCACAACTTCCGGAATACAGACCAATTTGTGTATCGGTTAAGGTGCCGGAAATTGTCCTGATTCTCAATTGGCCGGAAGCAGGGCAAGTAACGGAATACCACACTGTGTTGGCTGTTGTGCCTGACCAGCAGGAAGGCATTGTTGGCTCACCGGTTCCGCTGGCACAGGAGTTATCTCCCGCCAGGTTAACACCCAACGTGAGTGATGTTGCATTGCAAGGCAAATCATTGGAACTCCCTGTTGGCACCGGTGAGCTTATGTATAAATTCGAATATGCATTATAAGTAGGCGAAGCATAGGAGTCCAGTAAGAGGTAATAGGTATCACCGGCGGTCACCGATACACACATCGATTTATTTCCTGTCGAGCTTTGTGTGTATGCAATGCAGGAACCGGCCACCCCACTGCACACATTAGCGATAGGACAACCATCATAAAGCATGAGTCCGGTATATGAACCGGAACATGTAAGAATAATGGTTATTTGTCCTGATGCTGTAGGCGTAAACTCCCAAACTTTGTCTTCACCGGTCAGGTATAAGGTACTTCCGCAGGTAATGGCATTGGCGGCTGTAATATCATTTACGAAGGATTGTGTGGTTCCGGCACCGGAATTATACGGCAGGGAAGAAATGCTGGTAACGCCGGTTCCCAGTACAGCAGCGCATGATGCGCCGACGACACTGCTTTTCAGGGAAATGTTATCTATCTGAATGGGTGGTTGTGTGCCCAGTGTTGCATCATTGGTCCAGGAAAAGACAAGTCTTTGCGTGGTGCCGGCTACACCACATACGGTGATCGTTCCGCTGGTCCATGTAGAGCTAAGATTATAGGTAGTGCCGATCTGGCCGCTGATCAGCTGAACACCTGCCGCAGGCGTAGTGGATGTTGGCACCAGGTAGATCTGCATGTAGTCAAGGTTAGATTCACCATAACCTTTCCAGCTAAAGGTAAGGGTGGCTAAATCCTGGCCGGCTGGAAATGTAACATCCCGGTAAAAGTGAACAGTTGCCGCCTGGTTAATGCTATAAGAAGTGCCGGCACCGCCTGTGGCCTTGGTAACATAAGCACACCTTGCTCCTGAATATCCAGTAGGAGAAGAACCTACATACCATTTATTTAACGGAGTACCATTTACTTCAGTCCAGCCATTTGCGGCAAACGTGGTTCCCGTTTCAAAGCCTCCATCACCGGTTGAGCTGATCAGCGTAGTTGTCTGCGCATACAGCTGACCACCGGTAATCTGGCCAATCATGAAAAAAAAAGCGATGTAAAAAAATTTCATCTAAAAGTGTTTGAATCCCTATTACTGAAAATCAGGCAGCTATTATTCATCATGAAGAAGTTGCTGGGTTGCATCAGTACATTCGCCGGCAATTAATTTGAAAGTAGTATTAGCTTTGGGATAGATTTTTATTTTCTTCTCAACAAAAACATTCACCAACATCTCTTCATTGCTATAAACAGATGGGTCGAAGCGAAGGAGAAGGCATTTATGGAACGGGCAATATCCTGCATAGCTGATGCCTGGTATTTCGGAAATGCGCGGCACCAGGTAGGAAATGCCGGTATTGTCTGCAGGGGAAAGTCCTGCCACCAGTTCCTTCCATCCTTCCGTTGACTGAGCCTGTGATTGACCACTGCATAAAAACATCAACAGCAATACTCCGCACGAAATTATTCGTATTACATTTTCTTTCATTCTTATTCCCCCATTGATGATCGCAAAGTATAAAATAGTTTCTCAAACGGCAACTACAATATCCACAAAGTCGCGTTTTACATAAATATTATGAAATTATAATATGCAGCGACATAAAAATCAAATTGCACTCAATCATGATTCCGATCCTTCTTATAAGGAATAAGAGCTATGCAAGCCTCCCTTTGGTTTCGCTTGCTGTTGCTCCAAGCACAACAAATGCAGTAACTGGTTCAAATCAACAGTGCCAGCTCATGCGGATTCAGGGAGGTTCATTTGATACACACTGCCGGTCTTTACCTGTATCCATCCCTACTTTTGTTTAGCCTTTTAATTCGTTACATTTGCGCGCAATAAACAGCTGTTCAGGAGATGATTCGCGAAAAGTTCAGGTTGTATTCGTTGGTTAACCTTCTGGGTGATCTTTTTCTGCTCCTTTTTTCATTCCTGCTCGGTTACCTTATCATCTGGGGAGGAATCAAAGTCAACTTTAAGAATTTCTTTATACAGGCTTCCCTTGCCATGATCGTAAGCTGGATCGTGGTGGCCTATTTCCTGGAGTTGTATACCCCGAAACGGTTTGAGCAATTTGAAAAGTCTTTTTCCAAACATTTCCAGGCCATTGTATTTCATGCAATGTTGCTGTCAACTGTTATCCTGCTCTTCACCAGTTATAGCTGGCCGGGTATTCTCTTTCTATACGGGTATTTTTTCTTTACCATATTCGATACACTATTGCGTATCGGTCTTATGTTCAGGCTGCGCAACGAACGGCAGTCTGGCAAGAATGCATTTCGGGTGATAGTAATTGGCGGTGATGGAATGGGACAACGCATGTTCGAAACCCTGAATAACTATACCGGTTACGGATTTAAGCCACTGGGAATTTTCGACGACAAGGTTGCCGGCGGCAATGGCGCTAAGCTGAATGGCACAATTGAGGATGCGAAGAAATTTGCTTTGGCAGAGAAGATTGATGAAATATTCTGTGCACTCCCGTTGCGTGAAACGGAAAAAATAAATCAGCTGCTTCGCTTTGCAGAAGATCACCTGATCCGTTTCAAAGTAGTGCCTGATTTCAGCGCTTTCCATAACAGAAATATCACCGTAGATTTTTATGGGTTTTATCCGGTGATTTCATTGCAGCCTGAACCATTGGCCAATGTGTTCAACCAAATGATCAAGAGAAGCTTCGATATTGTCTTTTCTTCCTTTGTCATTCTTTTTATCCTGAGCTGGCTGATTCCACTGGTAGCCATACTGATCAAGCTTGATTCAAAAGGTCCGGTATTTTATTTCCAGAACCGGTCGGGGAAAGATTATGAGATTTTCAAAATATTTAAGTTTCGCACCATGACGGTTACGGAAGGAGATAGCGAATATGTGCAGGCACAAAAAAATGATTCCCGGATCACGAGAGTCGGCAAATATCTGCGTAAACTGAACATTGATGAGCTGCCTCAATTTCTCAATGTCTGGCTCGGTGATATGAGTGTGGTGGGACCAAGGCCTCATCCTATCAAGCTCAATGATATTTACCGGCCTATAGTTGAAAAATACATGACGCGCCATTTGGCAAAGCCCGGCCTCACAGGTCTTGCACAGGTGCGGGGATTCCGCGGAGAAACCGCTGATCCTAAACTGATGCACGGCCGGGTGGTAGCCGATGTTTTTTACATTGAAAACTGGAGCTTCCTGCTCGACATCAAGATCATTCTGCTTACTATCTGGAATATGGTGAAAGGTGAGAAGAATGCTTACTAATAATCTATTCTTCCTCGTAGCCCTCCCAGCCTTCGTACACCAGTGAAACACCTTCTTGCCGTCAGATGAAAAAAATAAATTTCGCCATTGTTGGATTCGGCCATATTGGAAAGCGCCATGCGCAAATGATCAGTGATCATCCTGAAGCAGTGCTGGCAGCGATAGCTGATATTGACAGTAATCAAAGAGCAAATGCAGCGTCATTCAATTGCCCATTCTTCAGTTCTATAGAACAACTGCTGACAGCCCGGCTTCCGATTGATGTGATATGTATCTGCACACCGAATGGTTTGCATGCGCCAATGGCAATTATGTCCCTTGAAAACGGTTGCCATGTGGTGGTGGAGAAACCGATGGGCCTCAGCCGGGCCTCCTGTGAAGAAGTGATTTTCACTTCCTTAAAAAAATCAAGGCAGGTATTCTGTGTCATGCAGAACCGGTATAGTCCTCCTGCAAAATGGCTGAAGCAGGTGGTTGACGAAAACAGGCTCGGAAAAATATTCAATGTGCAGGTGAACTGTTACTGGAACCGCGATGACCGTTACTACCATCCGCTGGAGAAAGGTAACCCTGCCTTATGGAAAGGAACAGCCTCCCTGGATGGTGGTCCGTTATTTACCCAGTTCAGTCATTTTATTGATATCATGTATTGGCTGTTTGGTGACATCAGCCATATCCATGCACAATTTCAAAACTACAACCATCGTCATTCCACCGACTTCAGTGATGACAGTGGCATCGTGAATTTTACTTTCCTGAATGGTGGTATGGGCTGTTTCAATTACTCTACGGCAGTTTGGGATAAAAACCTGGAGAGCAGCATCACCATCATCGGTGAAAATGGCAGCATTAAAGTTGGCGGGCAGTACATGGAAAATGTGGAGTATTGCCATATCAAAGATTATACTTTGCCAACGATTGCTCCGGCTAATCCTCCGAATGATTATGGAGCTTACAAAGGCAGCGCAGCCAATCACCATTTTGTGATTGAGAATGTAGTGGATACATTGCTGGGCAGATCATCCATCACCACCAATGCGCTTGAAGGAATGAAAGTAGTGGAGATCATCGAAAGGATTTATACGTTGCGCAATCCCGGGTGATTCACTTGATCTGATTATCAATGTCGTGCCTTCAGCTCCGGTAAAGTTTACGAAATCATAGCTATTCAGTGTGACGGCAATCCCTTTCATCACTCCGACAAGTGTTAGCTATCTTCGAAACCGCGTATGCTCCGTTTATTCTCCCCTAAATCAGATTTTTATCGTCATGTCTTAACGCTCATGAGCGGTACGGTAGTGGCCCAGGCCATACCCATCCTGCTATCGCCTGTTCTTTCCCGAATCTACTCTCCCGAAGAATTCGGCGTGTTCGCTATGTTTACAGCTATTGGCGCTGCAGTGGCGGTGGCTGCCACACTCCGCTTTGAACTGGCCATTATGTTGCCGCAAGAAGAAACCTCAGCCATTAACCTGTTGCGGCTTTCCTTTAGTATCACATTGCTGTTGAGTGTATTGCTCCTTGGCTTTGTCACGGCGTTTCATCATCAGCTTCCCATCTGGCTGTCAACTCCCGAATTGGGCAGCTTTCTGTTTTATCTTCCCTTGCTGCTTCTCTTCGCCGGGGGCGCACAGGCACTGAACTATTGGATTTCCCGTCAAAAAAAATTCCGCCTGCTGGCGGCTGGAAAAGTCGGACAAACCGGTTCGGCCGGTTTGATCAGCGTGGTGCTCGGCTATCTGCACTTTTCTTCTGCCGGTTTAATTATTGGTGCCGTTGCAGGACAGCTTGTAGCCTTGTTGATTTACCTGGCCGGTTCGGTAAGCAAAATCATCCGGCTGGAGCCATGGGTTACCCGTAAAAAAATGCTTGAAAATCTCCGCACGTATAAGACATTCGCTGTGGTTAATACGCCACATGCATTGCTGGGTGTGTTGCAGGATATACTGGTGATTTTCCTCCTCAATCATTTCTTTTCAAAGTCTGTTGTCGGCTCCTATGCTTTCGGCTTCAGGATATTAAAAGTACCGGCTGCAGTTATTGGTGCGGCCATGTTCCAGGTCTATTTTCAACGGGCAAGCACACTGAAGCAGCAGCATGAGAAACTGAAAGCACTGACAAAAAATGTTTACCTGCAAATGAGTGTCGCGGGCATTCCCATCTTTGGATTGCTGTTGTTGTTTGCTCCTTCACTCTTTGCCTTAATCTTTGGCAATGAATGGCGACATGCCGGTGAAATTGCACAAATACTAAGTCCGTGGTTGTTATTAAATTTCATCTGCAGTCCGGTGGCTGCCATTGCCATAGTACTCAACAGGCAGCAATCAGCCATCTGGTTTGCCGTGGCAGATACCATGTTACGTTTTACCGCCATCATTATAGGCGGTAGAGCCGGGAATGAATCGCTGGCCTTCCTGCTATTGAGTGTGGGAAGCGGAACCTTATTACTTTATTCACTCTACTGGTTTTATCATCTGCCTGATAAATCAAAATCCAAGAACAATGAAGAGTGAAGCTGTTGTCGCATGCGGGGAGCCTGCTGGAAAGGCAACGACAGCTTTTGCAGATTACGGCTGTATAACAAATTGAATTTCCGAGGTAAGCCGGGTTTTCAATTGAATAGGCCGGGTTCATATTTGTATTGGGTATTTTCGCAGCGGTTATGTATTGTGCAATTCAATTAACGAAATGACATTTCAGGAATCGATTCTTCAGGTGGCATAATAAACATTGATTGTAAAAATACGGCTGGCATGTAACCTGTCATACCACTCATTTCAATTTATCATCAGCGCGAAGAAATAGTATTGATCCATGAGAAAACTGTTGCTTGTCGGGATGAAATCCGTGCATACTTACAATTTTATAAAATTGATAGAAGGCTATTTTGATGAGATATTACTCATCACCGATACTATGGATGTTACCTATCCGGGCAAGGTAATAGCGATCAACTTTTCGGTCGGTAATGTATTCCATTACTTCTCGGTTGTTTCACTGATCAGGCAAACGATAAGCGCGTTTAATCCATCTGTCATCCACATCCACCAGGCAAATACCGCTGCCTGGGTAGTGTTGAAAGCAATAGGCAACAAGAGGAAGTCCGCTATTGTAACTGCCTGGGGAAGTGATGTTCTCCTGAATCCAAAGCGCGGATTTCTATATCGTAAAATGACAGAGCAGGTGTTGCAGAAAGCCGGTTATCTTACTGCCGTTGCTCCCTTTATGGCAACTGCCATGCAACAACTTGCCAACCACGACCGACCAATTGAAGTCATTAACCTGGGTATTGATCCCATTTATGCCAGCAGTCAGGAACTGCAGGCATCTTTGCCTTTGAAAGAGAATATCGTCTTCTCTAATCGCCTGCACAAAAAATTGTATCGGATAGATCACATCATTAGAGCGTTTGCGGCATGGGTAGGTCAAAACAAAGATCATTGGAAACTGGTGATAGCAGGCACTGGGCCAGAAACCGAAAACCTGCGCCGGCTTGTTGTTCAGGAAGATATTGAAGAAGCAGTGCAATTTGTAGGATGGGTCTCCGGAGAAACAAATGCAGCGTGGTACCGCAAAGCAAAAATTTTTGCAAGTTACCCGATAAGCGACGGTGCGCCGGCAAGCTTATTTGAAGCGATGAGTGCAGGCTGCCTTCCTGTACTTTCGGATCTCCCTGCAAATAACGGATGGGTTACCAATCAGGTGAATGGTATTATTACTCCACAAATTTCCGCCAGGGATTTTGAATCGGCGATTCAGCTTAGCAGCAGCAGCCTACTTGCTGAAAATTATGAACTGATTGTTCAGAAGGCTTCCAGGAGCGAGAGCAGAAAATTATTTTTTGATCTTTATGACCGCGTCATCGCTCATTCATGAAAGCCTGTCATCTTACATCTGTTCATCCTGCTTTCGATACAAGGATATTTGTGAAGGAATGTTTATCACTTTCCAAGGCAGGCTTTCAGGTGACACTGATCGCACCGGCTGACAGGGATGAAGTAAAGAATGGAGTGCATATCGTGGCAGTTAAAAAAAAGTCAACGCGCCTGCAGCGAATGATCACCACTGTCCATGATGTAGCCCTGAAAGCGGAAGATATCCATGCCGACATCTATCATATTCACGATCCCGAACTATTGCGTGTAGGATTACAGCTCCGGCGAAAAGGATTCAAAGTGATTTATGATGCACATGAAGATGTGCCACGGCAACTGCTTGCAAAGCATTACCTACCGTCATTTTCACGAAAACTGATCGCTGCGGGTTTTGAAAAATATGAAAACCGGGCTGCTGCCAGGTTCGATGGCATAATCACTGTCACTCCACTGCTCGAAAAACGATTCAAAACATTAAACCCTCATACCTGGCAGGTTTGTAACTTTCCTTCACTGCAGGAATTTCCTGCTGCCGGCACAAAGTGGGAAGACCGTAAAAATGAAGTTTGCTATATCGGCAACATCACTGCCATCAGGGGCATCCGTGAAATGATAAAATCACTGGAACATTGCGATACAAAACTGCATTTGGGAGGCGTGTTTTCCCCCACCGCTTTGCGTGATGAAGTGGCTGCCTACAAAGGCTGGACAAAAGTGTTGGAATACGGTTTTATGAACCGTACGCAGGTGAAAGAAACATTGTCATCCTGTAAAATCGGGCTGGTACTGCTTCATCCCGCCGAGAATTATGTGGATGCTTACCCGGTTAAGCTGTTTGAGTATATGGCAGCCGGCATTCCAGTAATCGCATCCGACTTCCCATTCTGGAAAGAAATCATTGACAGGTATCAGTGCGGAATTTGCGTGGATCCGTTTAACATCCAGGCAATTGCCAAAGCAATTACTGATCTCTTGAATAATGATCACGTTGCTCAACAAATGGGAATCAACGGGCGCAAAGCGATTGAGATGACCTTTAACTGGGAACAGGAAGAGAAGAAGCTGATCGCCATCTACCAACAGTTGATGAATACATGAAACTAATAATAGTTCAAAAAAAGCAATGAGGGTTTGTGTAGTATTGAATTGAAACGAGCTGTTTAACAGCTTACTTATTGAAAAATTTTAATGCTCCTTAAGCCATGAACAGTCAAGGTGAAGCGGAATTTTCACTTCCGTTTCATTGATCTACCAGGAAATAATTAAATAGAAACAGCCATTGTAAGTTTCACGCAACCCAATCCGGGAAAATGAAAAAAGTCAGCGTGGTAATACCGTGCCGGAATGAAAAGGATTTTATTGAAGCGTGTGTTCAGTCTATCGTAAACGGATCGTATCCGGCAGCACTGCTCCAGATCATTGTATGTGATGGATTAAGTGAAGATGGTACAACGCATATCCTGCAAAAACTGCAAGCAGAAATCCCCATGTTGGAAATTGTGGTGAATGAAAAAAAAATCACGCCGGTAGCCCGCAACCTGGGCATTCAGCGGGCAACAGGGGATTACATCCTCATCTTTGATGCACATGCAACCATGGAACCTGGTTACATCCTGAAAAATGCCACCCTTCTTGATCAGCAACCGGAAGTGTGGTGCAGTGGCGGGATATGGAAGAATTGCTACACTAATGAGCTCTCAAAAAATATCGCCAGGGCCATGTCTTCACCATTCGGTGTTGGCAATGCCAGCTTCAGGACCGGTCTGCAGAGCGGATATACGGATACCGTTGGCATGCCTATGTACCGTAGTTCCACCTTTCAATCCATCGGGCTTTTTGATGAAGCACTGATCCGCAACCAGGATGATGAATTTAATTACCGTGTTACGAAGGCCGGTGGCCGCATCTGGCTGACCACGGAAACCTGGTCGAACTATTATGTTCGCCCAAGTTGGAAAAAACTTTTCAGCCAGTATTATCAATACGGCTACTGGAAAGTCTATGTAAATAAAAAACATAAAACTGTCACTACCCTGCGACAACTGGTGCCGGTCATCTTCACACTTTTCCTGATAACCGGCATCATCCTGTCCGTCATTCAAGGCAGGCTCAATGAACCTTTCCTGTTTACTTTATTGCTATATACCGCCGTGGGACTGGGCTCAGCATTGAAATTCAGTTCACTCCCCAAAGACGTTCTGCAGATTCTGACCTCCTTCTTCATTTTGCATTTTTCATACGGATGCGGTTACGCCAAGGGCATCATTGATTTTATAATACGCGGCAAACAACTTTAACAGGAGGATGTTGTTGTATGGTTAATGTTATTTTTGCAGCTGGCGGTTTTTCTTTTCAGCAAAGAGCAGGTCAAGCGTTAACAAGCCAACAGATCGAAAGCAGATTCATCCAATCAACTACCCAGACTCCAAGTGATACCGTTTTCTCCACCATATATCAGCGATAGTGTCATTAATGAAGTAGTTGATACGCTAAGATCAGGATGGATCACCACAGGACCCAGGACAAAGCAACTCGAAAGAGAGCTGGCTGCTTATGTAGATGCCAGACAAGTGTTGTGTGTTAATTCAGCAACGGCAGGACTTGAACTGATGCTTCGCTGGTTTGGTGTGAAGGAGGGTGATGAAGTGATACTACCCGCCTACACGTATTCAGCCACCGCCAATGTGGTGATTCATTGTGGTGCCAAACCGGTCCTCGTTGATGTTAATGCTGATGACTTCAATATTTCCGTGCAGCATATACGTGCCGCCATCAGCGGGCGCACGAAGGTCATTATGCCGGTGGATATCGGAGGCTTACCCTGTGACTATGATGCCATCAACAGCCTGGTAAGTGAAGATCGTTTCGTTCATCTTTTCGCTCCTTCTACTGCCGAACAACAAACCCTTGGCAGAATACTGGTGCTGGCTGATGCAGCGCATTCAATCGGAGCCACTTACCGGGGAAAAAAAACCGGCGCACTCACAGATGCAACTGTATTCTCCTTTCATGCAGTTAAAAATCTTACTACTGCGGAAGGTGGAGCGGTGTGCCTGAATCTGCCTTCGCCTTTCGATAACGATGCGGTTTACCGGCAACTGAATACTAAATCACTTCATGGACAGAATAAAGATGCATTGGAGAAGGCACAAAAGGGAGGTTGGGAATATGACATTGTAGAAGCAGGCATGAAGTGCAACATGCCTGATGTGCTGGCAGCCATCGGCCTGGCATCGCTTCGCGAGTACGAATCAGTTCAACTGCCAAAAAGAAAACAGGTTATTGCACAATACCAGGCCGCGTTTAGTAAAATGAAATGGGCAGAAGTGCCAGAAACACATTCAATGCTAAGGGAATCATCGTACCATCTTTTCATGTTGAGGATTCATGGTATTGACGAACAAAGAAGGAATGCTGTGATCCGTAAGATTTTTGATCAGGATGTAGCCGTGAATGTGCACTTTAAACCTTTGCCTTTGCTTACCTACTATAAACAGCTTGGTTACAACATAGTTGACTATCCTGTCGCCTATGACAATTACGCCCGTGAAATTTCACTGCCCGTGTATGTTGACCTGACAAAAGAACAAATACTGATGGTGGCATCTACCGTTTCTAAATGTGTACAGGAAGTGTTGGAAACCGGTTAAGCAGGCTGCGGTCATTGAATTAACAAATACTATGTTTCGATCATGGAATAACTATGTACCTGCTGACCAAAAGAATAATTGATATATCGTTGGCCTGCGCAGCACTTATTTTGTTGTCTCCTGTTTTCCTGCTCATTGCTATAGCAGTTAAAGCAGATTCAAGCGGCCCTGTCTTCTACCTGCAAAAGAGAGTGGGATTAAACGGGAGAATTTTCGACATCATAAAATTCAGGACAATGCATACCGGTGCTGACCGGCAAGGGTTGCTGACAGTAGGTACTCACGATCATCGCATAACGAGCATCGGAAAATTCCTGAGGCGGTATAAGATGGATGAATTACCACAACTGATAAATGTGTTGATCGGCAATATGAGCCTTGTTGGGCCGCGTCCGGAAGTTGAAAAGTATGTTAACCTGTATGATGCAGAGCAGCGTAAGGTATTGCTTGCGAAGCCGGGCATTACAGACCCTGTTTCCATCGCCTATTTTGATGAAAATGAGCTGCTTTCCGGTTATGATAACGCAGAAGATGGCTATATCAAAGAAGTTATGCCAGAAAAGCTTCGGATGAACCTCGAATATCTCCGGCAACGAAGCACAGCCTCCGACCTCGCCATCCTGATCAAGACCGTAGCCCGCATATTCTCCTAGCTGACAGTTGCCAGTTGTAATGACAGCGGCGTGGCAATTAAAGGCTTGCACCGTAGTTTGGTTCAGCTTGACCCGGATATTTCCATTGAAAAATCCGGGTTTAAATACCCTATCAGCAATTATATAATTAACTTCGTGCATCGAAAGTTGTGGTCAATCGTTCGGTTTTGCGACTGCCACCCATCTTTTCTAACCAGAATCGGCGTACCTTATATGAATAAAGAACAGCTACTAAAGAAACTTCGGCTTGAAGGAGATCAGGCAGTTTTAATCGTGAATGCGCCTAAAGAATACCTGACCATGTTTGGTGCAAAAATACAGCACGAAACCGCTGAAATCAGATGAAGGAAAATATGATTTTGTACAGTTGTTCTCCTCTTCCCAGGCTCAACTCGAAAAGCTCGTGTTGCAATGTTCCAAAGCCGGTAAATACAATTGCATCTTCTGGGCCTGTTATCCTAAAGGTGGTGGCATGATTAAAACGGACATTCGCCGCGACTCCGTGTGGACAGCGCTCGAGAAGGCCGGACTGCATCCTGTCTCACAGGTGGCCATTGACGAAACCTGGAGTGCATTGCGAGGAAGGCCGCCTGAAATGGTGGGTAAAAGTGAAGAAGCAGACGCCGAAGCTGATACCGGCGCCTGAAACAACGCAGCCGGCTAATATCATCAGCAACAGCGGATGATTCTTCCCGAGAATAACATACTACATATTTGCATACGGCAATTGCCAGCCTGCATCAACTGTTTAATTCCTAAATCCCACGGCATGTTCCATCGCACTGTTCCCGCTCTCCTGCTGTGTTTAAGTTTGTTATTTTTCTCGTGTAAAGAGTATGTAACCGGAAATGGCAACATCCTTACGGATGAGCGTACCGTTGATAAATTTAATAAGGTTGATTTGCTCGGGTCTTCCAATGCTGAAATCATACAGGGAAGTGAATTCAGGGTTTCCATCAAAAGTTATGAGAACATAGTTCCATTGGTAAAAACGACCGTGTCAGATGGAAAACTTACCGTTTCTACCATCAAAAACATCAACCTTGCCAACACCACTGTGGAAGTGCAGATTACCTGCCCAACTCTGCAGGAAGTTACCTTGTCAGGGGCAGGCAACATGGTCATCAGTTCCTTTCATCAGCCAAATATGAAAGTCAGTCTGAATGGTGCCGGCAATGCAAAATTCTCAGACAGCGAATGCGATACTGTTTATGCAACACTATCCGGTGCAGGCAATATGCATGTAAAGGCAAAAAGTTACCTGGAAGCAACACTCAATGGAGTGGGCAATATCGAATACGCAGGGGATCCGGTTGTTCAATCCAAAATTTCCGGTGTTGGTAATGTGACTAAGAAGTAGCCAGCGGTATTACCGGCTGCAAATAACTCGTATCAATAACGGTTTTATTCAAGAGTACTATTTCAGCCTGCCACTTGTGCTTTTTCGTGGCTTTTATAATGCCTATCTCAATTAAACCCACGTTTTGTGGTTCAAAACGGCAACGGGTTTAACCCCGACGTAGAACTGCCTAGGGTTTGTGAAACATTTTCTTTTCTTGACAAATTGAGCAAACCCTTAGCAGTTCTTAGTCGCAGCGAAGCGGGATTTTTCCACTGAAAAATCCGGGTTAAACGATTCAGACTTAATAATTTCCTGCAGTTAAAACTGGTTCAAGACGGTGACTTCACCGTCAGTTTAAACCCCACTCCATGATGATTTTCAATTTCAACGTCACTGTCTGCCGCGAGGTACTTGCGCAGCTTTGAAATGAAGACATCGAGTGAGCGGCCAAGAAAATAATCGTCACTGCCCCACACTTTCATCAGCAACTCATCACGCCGGATCACATTGTGCATGTTACAGCATAAAGCATATAAGATCTCCGCTTCCTTTTCTGTCAGTTTTCGCTTCTCTTCTTTCGCTCCGTTTTCCGGACGCGGCTTCCCCTGAGTGGGCTTTTTGCCGGGAATGCTCAGCTCGAAGTTTGTATAGTCAAACAAAATAGACCCAAGCTGAAAGGTTTTTTGTTTCGAATGATTGGCCCTGCTCCGCTTCAGGAAAACTTCCATGCGCAGCACCAACTCTTCAATGTTGAATGGCTTGGTGATAAAATCATCGCCGCCAGACTTAAATCCTTTAATTCGGTCCTCTTTTGCCGACTTGGAAGTGAGAAATAAGATCGGCAGACTGTCTTCCGTCTTCCTGATTTCTTCAGCCACCGCGTAACCGTCCTTCTTCGGCATCATCACATCCAGAATACACAGATCAAATTTGCTTTTTTTGAATGTATTGATCGCGGCCTGTCCGTCATCACACAGCGTAACCTGATAGCCGGAGATGGACAGGTAATCACGTATAACGGAAGCGAGGCTCCTGTCATCTTCCACTAATAGTATCCTGGCTTTTTCTGCCTGCATATCAGCTTTTTATTTTTGAGGAAAAGTTAGCGTGATGGTAGTTCCGCGTCCAGGCTCGCTTTGCAAAGCGATTTTACCATGGTGGTCCTTCACGACATGCTGCACGTAATAGAGTCCGAGTCCAAATCCCTTTACATCATGCACATCGCCGGTGGATATACGAAAGAAACGATCGAAGATACGGCGCACATATTTCTCCGGTATGCCAATGCCGTTGTCGGCCACAGTGACCAGGATCCCATTACCTGCATTTTTTGTACTCAAAATAATTTCCGGCGCCTTTGTACAATACTTAACGGCATTGTCTAAGAGGTTAAAAAATGTATTGGTGATATGCATTCGGTCACCTTGTACCACCGCGTTATCGGCCTGGAAATTTTTTACCACCCTTCCACCTCTGTCGGTAATTATCTGCTCCACACTGATGATGGCCTCCTGCAGGCACTCATGAATATCAACGGATTCCATTTTGTATTTCATCTTCCTTTGATCCCATACTGCCACCTGTAACACACGCTCCACCTGGCTTTTAAGCCGTAATGCCTCCTGTTGTATGAGGTTTGAATAGCGTTCAATGGCGCCCGGCTGTTCAGCAATCTCCGGCCTGTTCAGTAACCTGGAGGTGACCAATATAGTAGAGACTGGTGTCTTGAACTCATGGGTCATGTTGTTCACAAAATCCTTCTGCACCTCCGACAACTGCTTCTGCCTGAAAATAGCGATGAGTGCGAAAGCAAAAAATATCACAACGACGAGCAACACCAATGATGAAAACAACCAGATATTCATCGAATCGATCAGGTGGTTCGACTTATCAGGGAAATTGACAGAAAAATAATAGAGATCATTTTTCCATTGCGGCAATTCCCTCGGCGCACGATGCTTTTCATCTTCACTGAAGGAGACATAGTTGCCATACACAAGCTTCTGATGGTTACAGTCGTACACGCCATATTCGAAGTCGCTGTTTAACCCACGCGACTTAAACTCCGCCTTCAGCAATGATTCCAGCACCTTTGTATCAATTTCACCATTGACACTCACCACGAAATAATTGCCTGACAACTGGTTCACCAGTCTCGCACTGGGAATCTGCTGATTGTTCATCTGCAACAATTGTTCGGCCACCCGCTGCAGAGAGGTGAATACATTCTGATCAAATTCCTTTTCATGCACGTCAAAGGCTTTCCTGAACCAAAAGATCTGCAGCACGACAATCCCTGCCATGGAGATAACGGCCAGTAACGTTATGATTTGGATAGTCCGGTTTTTCATGGGTGTTACAAGGCGCTTGGAAAGCCTTTGTCAATCGTACCTCTTTGTTTCCGCGTGAAATTACGGAAGATGTTTTTATTGAATCAACCGGAAACAGGTCCGGCTGTTGTTCACCAGCATCTGGCAGCGCAATTCTTAATTTGCAGGACATAGTGGTCTGTATCAAAAGCAATCTATTAAGTGGCAGATACCTTTATCTCTCCCACACAACCCTGACCTTTTGATTGACAGAGCCGCTTGCACCGGTTACAGCACGTTAACAAAATTTTAAGAAATCTTAGATACCGGTTAACATCCGTTTGTTGATGCAGCAACTAACTTTGAATGCTGATCAACTGATACAGTTGATGAATAAGGTATTACTTTTCCGGTAAGATGAAAAAAACAACTGCTCTCCTGCTCCTTTGTTGCGCCTGTTATTTTACACAAGCACAAAATGCAAAATCAACGGCATCACCGGTAGCATGGTCCAGTGGTACGTCGCATGATTTTGGAAAAATCCTGCAAAACTCCCCGGCATCTTACTTGTTTGAATTTACCAATGCCGGAAAAGAGCCGGTTACCATTACAAAGGTGCAACCGTCCTGCAGCTGCACCGCTCAGGACTATACGAAAGAGTCCATTTTACCCGGGAAAAAGGGATTGATTAAGATAACATACAATGCGCGAACAGCCGGCATGTTTAATAAGACCATCACCGTTGTAACAGAGCCCGGCAGTGAGACTACCATTTTGACCATCACCGGAGAAGTAGTGCAGAAAGCGGAAGATGTCAGCAAACCACCACACGTGGTGAAAGAATAGTTTATTTGGTTGAGAGGGTCAATTCGCATGAATTGATTCACTATTGCTCCGCCGGCTGGTTACCGGCGGAGATTTTTTTTATGCCTGTTGCTTCACCGGAGAAATCAGGGATAAGCATTGACGTCAATAGGCTCAATGACAATGTTGACTAAGGGTAGTGATAAACAGGATGGCTGGGGGACTGCAAAAAAATTTGCTGCGTGCTGCAGTTACTGTTTTACCATTTTGGCAGTATAAATATTTCTGCCGGACGTAAGGCGCACGTGATAGATTCCTGCAACGAGTTGTTGAAGGTGGCCCACTTCAATGAAGTTCATTCCATTTACCAGTGAAAAAGACGAATTCAAAATCACTCTTCCTGACATATCCGTCACTTGTAACAAACCTTGCTGATCATCCGGAATATTCAAGTATATGGTCATATTATCAAAAACAGGATTAGGGAAAATCGACATCATACCATCAGCCACAGACTCTTTCAAATCCACCCAACGAACGGCTGAATAGGTGAAGGATGCATCGAGGTCAACCATCCTGAGGCGATAATAAATTTTTTGCACCCCCAATTCCTGCACCCGGTAATCTGTAATAGAATAATTAACCGGCTTCATGGAGGTGCCGGCAGCCTGCATCTGATCGATCTCTTCAAAATGAATCCCATCCAGGCTTCTTTCTATCGCGAAATAATTGGTGTTGTATTCCGCCTGCGTATTCCAGGCAAGAAGGCTGTTCCCTTCCGCTAAAGAAACCGTGAACTGTGTAAGCTCAACAGGCAGTATAAACACACCAACGCCTATGGCAAAGTCGGAGAAAGAAGTGCAGGAATATGCGAAACGTTCTGCATGGGCCGTACCACCCGTTTCTGTTTGTGTTGCATTGTCATGAGTGCCACATTGCTGATTCCATACTGCGCCGGTCGGATCGGCGGAATCAACGCGTTTCATCACTGCATAATAATAAGGTGATGTTGCCGAATTGGAATGTCCGCGTTCATTCAATGCCACATTATATTCACATACCGGCGACACGATCAGCGACAGGGCCGCATCATACGGCTTAAAATTCCAATAGCCGGCATTCAGCCTGTCAAGGATGGTGGTACCATTCACCACCAATGAAAAAGTTTCATCGCTGGTAGTAGTGATATCGGAAGTAAAAATGCCCACCAAATTGTCAATGTTGGAATTGGTCTTCATATCAAGATAAGCCAACTCATAGCCGGCCGCGCTGGTCATGGTAGCGCCGCCTACCGGGAAAGCATAGTTACCGGTGGTGATGCCTCGTCTCAAAGGGCCATTTACCCATGAGTCGGCGGCATTGTCGGATGCATCATAGATGATCGCACCTTCCGCACTATTTAACACATATACTTCTCCTGTGCCACAACTTACTATTCCGGAAAACAACCTTAATGATTCAATGATCTGAATGGATGTAGCGCCGGCCAGTGAAACCTGTGGCGTTGCATCAGTATTGTTGATCGTAAGTCCATAGAAAGTTTCTGTATTGCCGTTAGCGGTACAGGTAATCGACTGATCGGCATTGCCGCCGAATTCCACATAGTTATTGTTGTCGGTAAAAGAACTTGAAGCGCCGCTTCTCGACCAGTTTCCACCCACATAAAAATCGCCTGTGCCGGCGGCAAGCAGCAGCCCGCCGTCGGTTATAGTGATGTTGTTACGCACACCCCTTGTATCATTGATGGTGAGCAGTGTTCCCACACCATTGATTTCTACATTGTAGGGAATACCGGGCAGGCCGGAGAAGATGGAGCCGGGAGCCCAGGTAAGATCGCTCGCATACACCTGGTAATCGATGTTATTCGCGAAGCGCAAAGTGGAGGCTGGTGAAGCAGAAAAGTAACATGAATTATAAACTACGCTGCCGCCAAGGTTCACCTGCAATACACCTTGTATGGTGGTCAGATTGATACCACCGCTGATTCCAAAATCCATCATACCATCGGCAATCGTCACCAGTACCTGCTGATCAAATGTCAGTGATCCGACGCCTCCGTTGTTCGCTACGGATTTGGTGAACCAGCTTATCTGGTTCGGGTTGGCGACAGATTTGATTTCAAACTTTCCTGTATTCACTCCCTGTGAATTGGTAATCACCCGGGCGCCATTCACGTAAATGTATCCGGTGGCTCCTCCGGCACTGTTGCCATCAAGATAAACCGTTCTGCCATTGAGGTCGAGTGACCCGTTGTTGATCAGTTGCAATACATTGCCGCTCATTCCATTCACTTTGATGTCTGTAGCATTGGCAGGCGTCTTATCCGGTTGTACATAGGTGCCGGCATTGGCTTTATCAATCACGAGGTAGGCAAAGGTTTCCGTCCCTGAGCCGGTAACGGAAACGATTTGATTAGCGGTGCCATTAAAAAAAACTGCTCTTCCATTCGGCGTAAAAACGCCTGCAGCACTTCGTGTCCAGTCACCAGCCACTTTAACATCACCACCTGAAACACCGGACAGCGACAAGGAACCTGACAGGAAAAAGTCGTTGCCGATGATCAGCGGAATCAACATGTCATCACTGGCATAATCCATATAAACGGCCGATCCTGCGTCAATGGTGAGATCATTGGCCAGTGAAAACACCGTCGAGTTATACGATTCATCATCTTTAGCCGGACGGAAGATGGTGTTGTTACTGAATTGAACATTATAAGGATAGCCTTTGCCGGATGAGGCACTCCATTCCAGACCACGGTCATAAGGCGGTGAAGAGTTGGCTGTATTATAAACCAAGGTTGATCCTGACGCATAGGTCGGAGCATTTGTGGTAACATAACCACCGGCATCAATTCTGAATTTGGTATTCACAGTTGATGCACTGCCAAAATTCAACCCGCTGCTGCAACTGACTACATTAAAAGCAACCGTTCCGCTCACTGTCGCAACATCTATGGTAAAGGCAACTTCTTCCGTACCTGTTCCGGCAGTGAAGGTGCCGTTATTCGTGAAAGAGGTAGCAGAGCAGGTTCCGTCAATCGTGAGCTTCTTGTTGTTCTGCATCGTCAGCGAGCCCAATGCATTAATGGTTAGCGAATGGCAGGTGGCATTGGCATTGGAGATAACCGGATCATTGGCAACATCTGAGATGAAGACGTCATAATATTTTGTCGGAACCAAGGCAGGCGACCAGTTGGTGGAAACATTCCAATCTGTACTGGTGGTTCCCGTCCAGGTAAGTACATTACTCACCTCATCTGCACCAATATCCGGAGTTGTTCCGCTCCGCGAAGTTCCATCATAATCAGTGGTATAACCCACAATAGGTGTTCCGCCGTTGTTGATGGTAGCGAGGTCACAGGCATTGGCAACAATATGAAGATCAATCGTGGACGCGAATGTAAAGTTATTTGAGATGGATTTTGGTGAGACTACCGGATCATCCTGGATAGGTAAAAAAGAAGCTGACCAGAGTGCCAGTGTTAATTTATTGGCCCCTCCCACGTAACCCAGCATGGATCCTGTTCCGATTGCATATAAATCATTGGCTACGCCCGTGTAGGTAGAGGGCGTACTGTTAAACCTGATGGCATAATGCGTACCCGATGCTGTTCCTGAATTGCTTCGTTCATTGATGAAAATATTATTCTTTAAGACGAGCGCATTGGTAGTGGCGCAATAAAAAGCATGTGAGTTGCCCGAACCTGTTGTTGGTGTTCCCTGAATTCTTACGGTATTAAAATAACAGGTAATGGTGCTGGAGACATAGTTGATTCCGTAAATAAGATTGCCGTTGCTCATTCCACTGCCTAATGAGATCATGTTGTTGCTCAGGATGGCCGAGTTGCCACCTGTATAAATCGTGATTCCGCTCACTTGCGCAGTGACACTTGTAGAACTGACCGTCAGTGTGTGAATCCAGTTTTGCGAAACAGGCATTGCACCTGCAAGTCCGCCTGATCCTCCTGTGACATACATTCCGCTCACAACAGTATTGCCGGAAACTGAAGTATTCGTGAGATTGCTGATAATATTACCGTTGATAACATCACTCACACCACTGCAACTGGTGTTTATAATTCCGATCACGGAGGCGTTGGCCAATGTACCGGCATTGGCACCGCTGCAATTAAGGTTCTGAATGGTGTTGTTAGAGATTGTATTCGAAAGAGCTGCATTACTGGCTAACTTGATACCGACAACATTAGCGCCGCTGGCGGTGTTCCCGCTGGTAATGTTGTTGGCGGTGGTATTCCCAATGGTATTATTACTGATCGTGGAAGAACCGGTGTTGTTACTGTAAATGCCAATCAAGGGATTTCCACCATAAGTACCAATCGCTCCTATTCCTGTATAACTCATGGTTATGCTTCCAATAGTATTGCCGGAGATAGTGTTACTGGAACTACCGCTTACCAGGATACCGGTTACCGGAAGATAGGGAAGAGCCGGGCTTGCAGTTTCAATATTTTGCTTGAATAATATGCTACCTGTTCCGGAAGAAGCACCAATGATGTTATTAGTGATGTTTGCTTTGCCTGCTTTTAACCAGATTCCAATAAGGGGATATGTTGTTCCTGAATTGGTGCTGCGGGCTGTAGTAAAATCAATGTTAGTAATCGTATTGCCGCTGACAGTTGACAAGGTCGTGTTCAGCGTAAGGCATATCGGGTAAAGATCAATGGAGGTATGGGAACCGGCAGCTAAATCGGTAAAAGTCATGTAGCCTGTACCTGCCGCGGTGCTGTAACCAAAAATATTATTCGATATGATATAGCCACCACCGCCGTCAATTTTTATCCCGTAGAAGTCATTGGCCATACCTGCGGTTATGTTTCTGGTAGCTGACTGGTAAAACCGGTTGCCGGAAATTGTCCAGCCTGAAATAAAAGTGGATGCCAGGTAAATAGCACAAGTATTATTGCCAGACGTGAAATCAAGCCAGTCGTGAAATGTGCAATTGGTAACCTGGCACAAATCATTGGCGTTGTTGGAGCCATAACCCTTCAGCAGGATGTATGGCAGGGTTGCCGCATCGGGTCCGAAGTCGCAGTTCTGAATAGAATTATTATCATTGCCGGTAGAACCGGTAGTAGTGGAAATGGTAACGATGCCACCATCACTGCCTGTTTGCGCTGCGGAATTTCTGCCTTGCAGGTTGCAATACTTAATGACATTATTGGTCGCATCGTTCTTAAGAACAATCGCCATGGCAGTTGTGGAAGAGCTCGTATTCGCTATCGTAAGCGAAACCACGCCGCTGATGGCACCGTCTATGGTGACTTTATCTGCACCATCCAGAATAATCATTCCGTTAGCCGCCGGCGCACCTGAAATGGTCCATGAACCACCTGATGGCATAATGGTAAGCGTAGTCCATGATCCGGCAATCAAGGCGACGTTACCGGAATTGGGCTCCGTTACATTGCCGGTGATCGTGATAACTACATTATATCCTGTTTGAGAAAAACTGTTGATGGCGAAAAAAGCACCGGCGGGGCCGGAAAGATTTGTATAACTGCCATTGCTTGATGCGTTTGCTCCTGAAACGGTAACCTGCGCCGACAGCTTTTCAGCGTGTAAAAAGCATAGCAGCAGGAAGGTGAGTGGAAGTAGTTTCAAGGCAGGGTAATTTATGCACTTCAAGGCGTCAAAAATAAAGTAAATTATCCCGATAAATACCATATTAACCTAAAAATAACCCAACATAAAAATGTGGAGACTTGTCTTGGCAGAAGGGCTGATTTTCCGGTAAGCTTATGTTACAATTTGGGAGTGTTTGCATGAATACTATTGCCTTTTTTCGGTTAAGCACAACAGCTATTGCTGCAGTGCATACATCATAAGAATATCAGTTATGGCAACATCTTAAGAATATGCGATCAACTGTGATTCAATCGTCCGTAACAGGTGTCATACTTTTATAAAGTGAAAAAATATGTGTACACAAAGCGAAACGTGTATTAAAAAAATAGCTACTTTTGGTTCATTCATTTTTTCACACATCATAAAACCCAATTAACATGAAAAAAAATCTTTACACGCTTTTGCTTGCCCTTGCCGTTGTAGCGTTTGTTTCAAACGTGCGCGCGCAGGTTACCGTAACCTACCAGGTTGATATGACTGGTGCACAATTAGGTGCTGCAGGTGGTACATGCGCAGTTGTTCCTTTTGATCCTTCCACTGACGTTGTACAGGCTATGGGAGCTGAATACAATGGATGGAGTGAAGCTGAAAATGTTGCCTGCGGATTACCATTTACCGCTGATGCAACCATTGACTTCGCGCCGATCTCTGCCGGATCAATGATTTACACCCGCACCAAAGAAGTAACGCCTGATGCATTGGGCAAACTGACCTGGAAATACCGCATCAATCACTCCTGGGACAACGATGAACTCAGAGGTGTTGGAGATGGTAACCGTCACGCTGCGGTTCCAACAGGTGCAGCTGCTATCACGATTGCCTCCCTGTTCAACGATACCACCAACACGGTGACTATCAATTCCGGCATACACAATCCTAAATTGGCGGAAGTTCGCCAGGTGTATCCTAACCCGGCCAGCGGCAGCACTGTAGTTTCTTACTACACACTGAGCAATGACAATGTTACTGTTTACCTCTCTAACATTCTGGGACAGTCCGTAAAGACCTACTTCAGCGGCAACCAATATGTTGGTCTGCACAACCTGACTATGGATCTTACCGGCCTCACTGAAGGATTCTACTTCGTGAATGTTAAAGTTGGCAACTCCATCTCATCGCAAAAGATTACGGTACTTCAATAAACCGAACTTATTTTTTGAAAAAAACCCACAGCATTGTGGGTTTTTTTTTGCGTTGTTCCTGCCTCATAAATTTGAACAGCATCCTGTTCCTTTTCTTTTTCATTTCATCTCCTGATTTAAATTGCAGCGACTCCTCACATAGTACTATCTTTAATCTTTCAAGACACCTAACCTCATCCGTCAATTCCACGCTTATGAAAATAATGTACACTGGTCTCCTCACCCTCCTGCTTTGTTTTATTACCGGATATTCCTTTTCACAGGTTGTTGTCGCCAACCCGCTGTTTCCGGCAGATAATGCAACGGTAACACTTACATACGATGCAGCACAGGGCAACCAGGCGCTGAAGGATTTTTCGGGAGATATTTACATTCATACAGGTGTCATCACCAACTTCAGCACCTCTCCCAGCGACTGGAAGCATGTGGTTACCAGCTGGGGAAGCACGAATCCGTTGCATAAAATGACACCACTGGGCAACAACCGGTATTCATTTACCATCACCAATATTCGCACCTGGTACAATGTGCCGGTGAGTGAAACCATCCTGAAGCTGGCCATGGTTTTCCGTAATGCCGACGGCAGCATTGTTGGCCGCAACGCCGATGGAAGCGATATTTTTTACGATGTATGGGACGGGGTTTCACTGCAAACTGCCTTTTTGGAACCTGCCAACCAACCCGTTTTCTTAAACCTCAATGAGACCGTTCAAACAACATTTATTGTTTCCAAACCGGTCACCATTTCTTTATTTCAAAACAGTAACCTGGTTACACAAGCGGACAACAGCGATTCCATTACACAACTGCTTACCGCCGCAGAAAATGGAAAAACATGGGTAAAGGCCATTGCCGATGATGGCATCACCCAAGTGGCCGATTCATTTTATTTCATGGTAAACCCGCCGGTTACTGTTGCTGATTTACCCTCGGGCGCGCAAACCGGCATCAATTATCTTAGCGACAGCAGTCTCACGCTGGTGCTTACTGCTCCAGATAAATCCTTTGTGTATGCGATCGGCGACTTCAGCAACTGGGAAGCAGATCCTGCTTATTATATGAACAAAACACCGGATGGTAAATACTGGTGGTTAACCATCAGTCACCTCGTGCCGCAACAGGAATACACTTACCAGTACCTGGTGGATGGCAACCTGCGTATTGCCGATCCTTATTGCGATAAAATATTAGATGCGGGAAATGATCCATACATCAGCGAAGCAACGTATCCCGGGCTCCTGGATTATCCTACTGGAAAAACCAGTGGCATTGTGTCTGTTTTTCAAACGGCTCAAATACCATTCAACTGGCAGGTGACTAACTTCACCAAGCCTGACCCTGACAACATGGTGGTGTATGAATTGCTGGTGCGTGACTTTATCGCTGCGAGGAACTTTGCAGTATTAAAAGACACCCTGAACTATCTGAAAACGTTGGGAGTGAATGTCATTGAGCTCATGCCTTTCAGCGAATTTGAAGGGAATGATAGCTGGGGTTATAATCCTGATTTTTATTTCGCACCTGACAAATATTATGGCACCAAAAATATGCTGAAGGAATTTATTGATGCCTGCCATCAGCAGGGAATTGCCGTTGTGCAGGATATGGTGCTGAATCATTCATTCGGGCAATCGCCCATGGTGCAGCTTTATTGGGATGCCGCGTCTAATGGGCCTTCGGCAGCCAGTCCATGGTTCAATCCTGACCAGGATTTAGTTTCGGCAGGCTACCAGGGCAAGCATCCTTATGGTGTTGGATTCGATATCAACCATGAGAGTACTTATACGCAGAAATTTGTGGATGACGTACTCGCTTATTGGGTAACACAATATAAGATAGACGGCTTCCGCTTTGATTTATCGAAGGGCTTCACCCAAAAATATTCGGGCAATGATGTTGGCCTGTGGGGACAATATGATCAGTCGCGCATCAATATCCTGAAGCGGATGAAAGATGCCGTTTCCCTGGTTGACCCGACTGTAATAATGATCCTCGAACATTTTGCCGATCAGAGTGAAGAACAGGTGCTTTCCAACGACGGCTTCTATCTCTGGTCAAATTCCAACTACGCTTATGCGCAATCAGCGATGGGTTATGCAAGCAGTTCGGATATATCCTGGGTTTCCTATAAGTCGCATGGATTCAGCCTGCCGCATGCCGTAGGATATATGGAAAGCCACGATGAAGAAAGAATCACGTATAAAACGATCACTTATGGTGCGCATACTGCCAGCTATGATGTTCGCCCGCTTGATGAAGCCCTCAACCGGATGAAGATGGCTGCCTGTTTTTTCTTCACCATTCCAGGCCCTAAAATGATCTGGCAATTTGGTGAGTTAGGTTATGACTATTCCATCAACTATTGTGCGAACGGAACCATCAGTTCAGCCTGCCGCGTGGATGCCAAACCCATTAAATGGAATTACCTTGGCTATAATCCGCGCGTGTGGGTTTATAACTTTTACAAGGCCATGATAGATTTGAAGATGAACTACCCTGTTTTTCAAACCACTGATTTTGTAATGGCCGTCGGCAACCTGAAAAAGAACATACGACTGAACAGTCCTGCCATGAATGTTTGCGTGGTGGGCAATTTTGATGTCAGCGCAGGCAATCAGCCACCCAACTTTCAACACACAGGATGGTGGTATGAATACTTCACCGGTGACAGCATCAACGTGACGGATTTGTCAGCCTCACTTTACCTCAACACCGGCGAATACCGGCTTTACACGGATAGCAAGCTTGATGTGCCTGATTTAGGAAATGTTGGTATTGACGGGCCAAAGGAATTACAATCATTGCAACTGTTTCAGAATATGCCCAACCCTTTTGATCAGCTGACTTCCATAGATTTTTATGTGCCGAAAGCAGGCAGAGCATTACTGGAAATTTATGACCTGTATGGCCATCTTATCAAAACCGTTGCCGACAAATCGCTAGCTGCAGGATTTTATACAGTGGTTGTTCCGGGTGCGGATTTTTCGGATGGGATCTACTTCTGCAAATTATCGCAAAACGGAGCAACCAGAACGATTAAGATGCAGGTGGTGAATTAGCCGAATCGCTGTTGGATTGGATGTGCTGAACTGAAGATTATTTGCAGGGTAGTGAAATACCGCCCGTGAATTCACTGCTTCACAAATTTTTGCGCCACCACCGAATCATCAAAAATAAATTTCAGGTAGTAAATTCCCGGAGCAAAATTCCTGACGTCAATGGTTCCTGTTTCATCGGATGCCCCGAAATCAGGCACTGCATAAAAAACAGATTTCCCAACCACATCATAGATTGCCAGAAACCGGCAGTGTGCAACCGGCAACCGGTAAAACAAATTATCATGCGCCGGAATAGGAAATACTTCGATGCTTTGATTGGCGGGCACCTGGTCAATGGCCGTCATCCAGAATGAAAAAACTCCCGCAGTGTCTTTACAATTGTTATCGTCTGTTATCACTACCGTATAAACTCCGCTTGCCATTGGTGCATACGTTTGCGAAACAGCACCGGCAATGGGCGCAAGCTGGGTGACAGCGGTTCCAAACAGCCACTGATAGTCAACATTGCTGACACTGCAATACAAAGAAACGCCATCTGAAGAAATGGCCGGATGCTCCGGATTGACGGTAACGGTGATGCTATTCGAAAGATGAGGCTGCGCACCATTGTAGCTTTCTTCCAACTGATAGGTGCCGCTCTTTGTCACAGTCAGTGTAGTAGCGGTTGCTCCTTCAATGACCGCATTATCCCGCTTCCATTGATAAGAATGACAGGGATAGCTGGTATTTCCTGATAAGGTAACCTGCCCACCATTACAGAAGTCAGTAGCGCCTGATGCGCTCACCACCGGCGACTGTGTGATGGCACTCACCCTGGCCCAAACGGAATAACTCCTGGCAGGCAAGTCGATATACATTTGACTACTGCCATTCACAATAGCAAAAGGATAGGATGATCGTCCCAGTATATCGATCAATGTATCGCCGGTATGCAGGTGATAAGGATTGGATGTATTTAATCCGACATCCACTTTCAAAGGAGAACCCGAAAAATTTATCGCCACCACGACATCCCTTTCAGGCAAACACGTATTGCTCATATTGGCTAACTGGTAAATCAACGTGGTGGACGCGCCACCGCTGATGTAGTTGACGGAATACGGAGTATTAAAACGTGTGAGGTAGTCCACATCCTGCGCACCTTGAATAAACTTCAGGTTTGTACTGATCAGCTTATTGATGTCGCTGGTGTAGGTTGGATGATCCGCATCATAATAATCGGCCCAGTAAACACAGGGAATACCTGCCGCAGGGTTGGTGATTATATAGGCATATGCGAGTAACGGATCCGTGTCCGTTGATTGTGGCTCTTCCCTGAAATCATGATTATTGACAAACGTGACAATATTTTTGCGGTAGATCTGCTGACTGCCGTGCATGCCGCTGCTGAATACATTTCTTACATCATATCCAAAGGCATCGCAGGCATCGCGAAGGCTGGATTGCAGGTTAAAATCAAACAAGCTGTAGTACATCGCTTCCTTGGTATCCTGATCCATATAACTGTACACGGCATCCAGTCTCGCTTTTAACGTAGCTGCATCGTAGTCATAGCTTTCCCCGACAATGATAGCAGGGTCATCGCCCTCATCGTGGAGGTAGTCGAGGAGGTTACCGGTAAACTCCGGTGTGAAATTTTTAACCGCATCAATGCGCAATCCTTTTACACCCACGTCTTCCATCATCCACTTGGTCCAGACCTGCAAGGTGTCTATTGTTGCGGGATAGTATTGATCAAGGTCATTATAAAATAACATGGCATCCCAATCGCCGCAAAGACAGGTGGCAGCGCCATTGGGTTTAAAGTTCAGATAATTCATATCGCCCCGCTGACTGGGTGTAGCCGTAAAATTGGTGTAGGTCTGATACCTCACCTGGCTTTGTACGTCGGAGCCGGAACCCGTTGCAGCCGGCACATGCCAGATGCCGTACACAAACTGATCGGCATAATTGCCGTCATCATTTGTAACAGAGATATACAAGGTATCACCGGTATGAAAATAATCGCCGCCGCCCAGTGTGAGCTCAAATTCATCCGTGCCACAGCCGCCCGGATCAACGGTTGCTTTCATGTTTCTTCCCAAGGTGATATTATCATTGAGCTGTGCGCAATCACCGCCGCCATTATTGGAGGTCTCTGCCAGGTCGGGAAGATTGGCCCAGCCTTTCTTCTTGGTATAGAGATAAAAAGTATAGGGCTTGCCAAAGTAATCAGGGCTGCCTGATGCCGAATGCACCTTCAGGTAATAGATGCCGGAATCAAGTCCGGAAGCTCCGCCAATTGGCAGAATGCATTTGAACCGGTCGGAAGGATAGCAGTTATCGCCGTTATTATGCTTGCTGAGATTATAATTTTCAATCCAGCCTTCCACGGCATCGTTGTTTTGCAACTTACCATTGGCGCGGTGATTATACACCATATCGGCAACAGGTGTCAATCCATACAGCGCAAGGGAATCCATCATCTTATCTACTCTTACGCGATTGCCGAATGCCGTATTTGCGCCATAGGTGCCTCCCAGGTTGAAATAGTCATAAATATCATAGCCATTGCTGTAGGCACCGTTGCCGGCAAGGCTCATGGGAGGCAACCAAATGGAATTGTAACCTATCGCGGAGAGTTTTTTGGCACGCTGCGCAATGGTATCAACCCACCATTTTCCCTGACCTGTTTTGGGATAATCCCAATACCATCCTTGCAGCATGATATCCTGGGCAGATAGCTGTGCCACCCAAACCGTGCAGATGAAGGCGATAAGAATTTTTTTTGACATGCGTTGAAAAAATAAATTTAGTATGGCTTGAATGGTTGACACTGTTCTTCAAGATGTATTGGTCTTCGTGATCCTCAATCTCAATGATTATTTAACCGTAAGATTTGGATTAACCGGTTTTCTTTCCACATGAAAAAAATCCGCCGGCCGAGCAGTTGACATTTTGCGAATGCCAACGCCGGTTGGTAGCAGTTCTGTTACCACGACAATGTTATTTTTTCATTCGAATTGCTGAGCAGCACCACCGGCAATTGCTTTTCCGGCTGATTGAATTCAGCTGTCAGCGATGCATCACGACGGCTGATGGCAACAGCGTTTCCGTTTATCCGTACTTCTTTATCCATGCTATCAAATCCATGCAATACCAAAAGCACCTGTTTAAAGTGCGAGGAATAATTTCCTTCCGGTTTGTTCAGCACAATCTGCTTTGCGTCGGGATCAATCGTAAATGTGCGCCTGTAGTAGCCACCGGATTGATCCGCATAACCGTCACCTGCATCCTCATAGTAATTATATTGGTTGAAGACGGCACTTTGGTAAACATGCAAAATCAGTGTATCTGTTGGCTGCTGCGCAGTGGATTGAACGAGTGACTGCACAGGGATGAAACTTCCCTCCTTCACAAATACAGGCAGTTTATCGAGCGGCGCACTGCTGATAAACTCGGTAGCACCGGCATATTTTGTTCCCGTGTACAAGTCGTACCAGTTCCCGGAAGGCAAATAAACCGGTGTAGCCCGAACGGTGCTTTTGCAGGGCGCTACCAGCAGGGCAGGGCCGCATAGAAATTCATTTTCAAAATCGTTATAATAGATCTTTTCATCAAGCGGATAGTCAATGGCCAGTGTTCGCTGAACAGGCATGCCACTCATGGATGCATCATAAAAAGCAGTATATAGATAAGGCATCAGCCGGTAGCGCAGATTCACATATTTTCTCACAGTGGTTTCGATATCTTCCCCATAACTCCATGGCTCAGCATCACGCAATCCGAACATCTTATGGCTGCGGTAGAATGGGCTGAAGGCGGCCACGGACATCCAGCGTGCAAACAATTCCGGTGTTGCTTCCGAGGTAAATCCGCTTACATCAGCGCCGGCAAATGCAATACCGCTGACACCCAGTGAGTTCACCATACGCACTGCCAGCAACATATGATCATCACTGCCCACATTGTCGCCGGTCCATATAGCAGAATAACGCTGCAAGCCGGCAAAACCGGCACGTGTGAGCACAAATGGACGTTTGCCGTTTAAAAGACTTTTTGTTCCATCAAAAGTGGCGCGTGTCATTTCCAGTGCATAAATATTGTGCGCCATCTTATGTGTGATGGCATGGCCATCCCCTTCAAATTGTATATTGTCAGGCACTTTCTGGCCCCAGGTTGCAAATTCATTCATGTCGCACCAGAAACCATCAATGCCCTGTTCGATATTCTGCTGAAACAACTTTCCCCACCATATCCTGGCGGAAGGGCTTGTGTAATCCGTAAAAGCGCACCATCCTGGCCAAACCTGACCGTGATAAACTGTACCATCAGGATATTTCACGAAGTGATTATTTTTTAAGCCGTCTTCATAGGCTGCATAACCATTCTCCACTTTAATCCCGGGATCAATAATCACCACATTTTTGAAGCCCAGCTGATCCATCTTTGCAAGCATGCCTTTGGGATCGGGAAAACGATTGTTATCCCATGTAAACACTTTGTACTGATCCATATAATGAATATCAAACCAGATCACGTCACAAGGGATCTTTTTATCCCGAAAAGTTTGCGCCAGCGTCAGCACCTCACTCTGCGGAAAGTAACTCCATCGGCATTGCTGAAAGCCCAACGACCATTTGGGTGGCAGCGGCATTCTGCCGGTGAGCCAGGTATAGGATTCAATGATCTTTGGAATGTTGTGGTGATAGATCAGGAAATAATTCAGGTCGCCTTCTTCACAGGTAAAATAAGCATTGCGTTCCTGCGAGGCGCCAAAATTAAAATGTGTTTTAGAAGAGTTATCCAGGAAGATTCCATAATACAACGAGTCATGCATACCGATATAAAAAGGAATGGTGGAGTATAAAGGATCAGCATTGAGAATATATCCGGGCACATCAGCATTCCAATGTACATAACCGTTTCCCCGTCTGTTCAGCCCGCCGGTTTTTTCACCGAGTCCGATGAATTTTTCATTGGGAAATAATTTTTTGTAGGCAGTGATCTCTTCTCCAATCCAGGAAGTACCAAACGCATTATCATCACTATTAATCAGTTGCCCTTTTTTATTATACAGCGCGATGCGGACAGGCTGCCTGGTGATGGTCAGTACGATCGAATCGGTTGTCAATTTTATTTGCGTCTTCTCTTCACTTACCGAAAACTTTGCAGCGGCATCACGTTGAGCGCTGACGGCGTAAGAGAAATCGTTGAATGCACTGTTTTTCGTCACATCAATCTTAATGATACAGGCCGTATAGACTGTAACTTTCATGTTGCCGTAGTCAGTTTGCAGCGTAATGCCATTGCTCATCCGTTTCATCGATTTCAAATTGCCAATGCTGTGGCTGAGTGATTGAGCCGGCAATTGGAAAAATAGCGGTAGCAGCAGGAGAAGCAAGGTGATTTTTTTCATAGACGATGAAGGACTTGAAGTGCAACGGTGCAATCTGGCAAACCTACCTAATTGCAGATAATTTATCCCGGATTTTTTCAATAAAAAACTCACCCCTTCAACTTGAAGCTGCAGAGGGTTTGCCTCTTGTATTCAAATAAAACAAAATAGTTTGCAAACCCTGATCAGTAATAGGGTTCCGTTAAGCACGTCAGTGTACGGATCTCCAAATTGTGTATGAATCATGCAACCTAAACTTTTTCAACCCTATCTTCTATATCAATCCTGTTATGCCGCTGCTGAATTTTATATTAGAAAAAATCCTTTAGCACACCGCTTCTGCCGCCTGTGGTTTGGGGATTTTTTTTGCAATCAGCCGCAAACACCCGTTTCATTAAATGATTATTATTGTACCGTCAAAAAAAATCCAACCCGCTCATGAAAAAAAAATTTACAAGCATTCCTCTGCTGATTGCCCTTTTGGTAAGTCTATGCCCGCTCGGCGTACTTGCACAAAATGGTTCTGTGAAAGGAAAGGTGATTGATGAGAAATCAGAGCCTGTTTCTTATGCTACCGTACAATTGAAGGGCACTGCCTATGGCGCCAACACCGATGATGACGGAACATATGAGATTTCCAATGTCCCGATCGGATCTTATACCCTCGAGATCAGTTATGTCGGATACGCCACCTTCACCCAGGCTGTGCAGGTAACCGCCGGCAGCACGGTATTGAATATTCAACTTAAAACAGATTACCTCTCGTTAAATGAGGTAGTGGTGGTCGGTTACGGTACCAAGCAGGTGAAAGACCTGACAGGCTCGGTAACTTCCGTTTCTTCCAAGGATTTTGACAAAGGCGCCGTCGCTTCACCTGAACAACTGATTACCGGTAAAGTAGCCGGTATCCAGATTACCTCAAGTGGTGGCGCACCAGGCGCAAGCAGTACTATTAAGGTAAGAGGCGGATCTTCCCTGAATGCCAGCAACGACCCGTTGATCGTGATTGACGGTGTGCCTGTTGACAACAACGGAGTGTCCGGTTCAGCGAATGCATTGAACCTGATTAACCCAAATGATATTGAAAATATCACGGTATTGAAAGATGCTTCCGCAGCTGCCATTTATGGATCAAGAGCCGCCAACGGTGTGATAATCATTACCACCAAAAAGGGATCAGGCAATGCGAAACTCGGCGTGGAATATAATTCTACCACTTCCTTATCGGCCATCTCTGACTATGTAAATTCAGAAACGGCTGACGGATTACGTGCGCTTATTGATAGTTCCGGAAACTCCAAACAAAAAGCATTGGTAGGAACCAGCACTACAGATTGGCAAAAGGAGATCTATCGCGCACCGGTGAGCATGGACAATAACCTGTCATTTTATGGCGGCATCAAGAATCTTCCTTATCGTTTTACCATCGGTTACCTGAACAGCCAGGGTATATTAAAGCGGTCTGAGCTGGAAAGAACCAGCCTCGGCCTTAATATGAGCCCATCATTTTTGGATGACTACCTGAAGGTTGAGTTAAATGCCAAGTTTGCTTACACCTACAACTTTTTCGCTAACCAGGACGCTATCGGTTCAGCCGTTCAGTTCGATCCCACCCAAAGCATCTATTCAGGTAACGATAACTACGGTGGTTATTTCGAATGGCTCGATGCAGCAGGTAAACCCAATACACTGGCGCCAAAGAATCCGCTCGGCTTGATCTATCAAAAAGATGACAAGAGCAATGTTTACCGTTTCCTAGGCAATGCTCGGTTTGAATATAAGATGCATTTCCTGCCAGAATTGAAAGCAGTGCTTAATCTCGGTACCGATATCTCCCGCAGTAACGGAACAGTATTTATTCCTTACGAAGCAGCTTCCAACTTTACCCGCAAAGGTGTCAACACCCAATACGATCAGAAAAAGGATAATAAGTTGCTTGAATTCTACCTCAACTATAACAAAGACCTTGATGGCATACACAGCAAAATAGATGTAACCGGAGGTTACTCTTACCAGGATTGGCTGCGGGCCAGCCCTATCACTCCTTTTGTTGATTCTGCGGGCAATGAATATGGCTACCCGGATGTGAATGCATTAGGTGACACGATTGCTATTGGAGGCGTTCCGTTCAAAACCCAAAACACGCTGATCTCTTTCTATGGCAGGTTGAATTATACCTTCATGGATCGCTACCTACTGACAGCTACACTCCGTGATGACGGCTCGTCGCGCTTTGGTCCTGATAACCGCTGGGGATTGTTTCCATCCCTAGCTTTGGCCTGGCGCATCAGTGATGAGTCGTTCCTGAAAACCGTGGAAGCCATCTCTAACCTGAAATTAAGGTTGGGTTATGGTGTTACCGGTCAGCAGGATCTGCCGCCTACCCTTTCAGACTATCCTTATATCGCGAATTACCAGCCAGGTGAAAGTACCGCCCAGTATCAGTTTGGCAATGAGTTTTATACTGTGCTGCGGCCGGATGGATATGATGCCAATATTAAATGGGAAGAAACAGCGACTTACAACATCGGCCTTGACTTTGGTTTTGCCAATGGAAGAATCAGCGGTACAATTGACTTCTATAAAAAGCTCACCACTGACCTGTTAGCCATCATTCCTGTACCTGCCGGTACTAACTTCACTAATAACATTCTCACCAATGTAGGAAGCCTGGAAAATCAGGGCGTGGAAGTTACCTTGAATCTGGTGCTGGTGGATAATGCCAACTTTACCTGGGAACTGGGAGGAAACGTAACCTATAACCACAATGAAATTACCAAACTTACCAAGGTCCAGGATCCTGATGATGTTGGAATTTTGGTTGGTAATATCTCCGGTGGCGTTGGAAATACTATACAGGTACATACCGTTGGCTACCCAACCAATTCCTTCTATGTTTACCAGCAGCTTTACGATTCTGTGGAGACCGACAAGCCGCTGGAAGGTCAGTATGCAGATTTGAATGGCGATGGCAAGATCACACCTGATGACCGCTATCGTTATGAGAAGCCTGCACCGGATGTGTTTGCAGGATTGTATTCCAATTTCACCTGGAAAAACTGGTTTGCTGGTTTTGCTATGCGGGGCAGCTTTGGTAATTACATGTACAACAACGTGAGTTCACAATACGCGAATTTCCAGAATATTGACGGATCGAAGAATTACCTCAGCAATCTAACCACTGACTATTACAATACGGAATTCGTTAAACCACAATATCTCTCTGATTACTATGTAACTGATGCATCCTTTATCCGCATGGACAACATCAATATCGGCTACAATTTCAGAGATATTATCAATGGCAAGACGTCACTTAAAGTCTCGGCAATCGTTCAGAATGTTTTTGTAATTTCGGATTATCCGGGTCTTGATCCTGAAATTTCGGGTGGTATAGACAATAACATCTATCCGCGTCCCAGGATTTTCTCTATTAACTTAAGCCTTAACCTTTAAAAACTGAAGTGATGAAAACAACAATAGCTAAATCAACCGTCATTGTTTCCATAATAGTGCTTTCACTTACTTCATGTCTGAAAGACCTTGATCGCACACCATTTTATGGATTGAACACCGAGTCAGTGTATGCTGACCCCGACAATTATATTAACGTGCTGGCAAAACTGTATGCCGGTTTCAGTACCACAGGTAATAAAGGGCCCGATGGGAAACCTGATATCAGTGGTATTGACGAAGGCTTTTCCAATTACGTTCGTGTTTACTGGAACTTGCAGGAATTGCCCACCGATGAAGCAGTATGCGGCTGGAGCGATCCGGGCATCCCGGAATTACATGAGATGTCATGGTCATCGGACAATGCATGGGTAAAAGGCATGTACTACCGTTTCTATTTCCAGATTCCGTTGTGCAATGAGTTCATCCGTGAATCATCAGACGACAAATTAAGCGAGCATGGATTCTCAGCAGACGACGTCAATAAAATCAAGGCTTACCGCTATGAAGCACGGTTTCTAAGGGCGCTAACCTACTATCATGCAATGGATATGTTTGGTAATGTTCCGTTTGTGACGGAAGACGATGCCTCAGGATCATTTTTCCCTGAACAGATCTCCCGCGGCGATCTGTTTCTTTACATTGAAAAGGAACTTAAGGAGATTGAAGACCTTATGCTTGATCCGGATCAGGCCGAATATGCAAGGGCCAGTAAAGCCGCTGCATGGACCTTACTTGCAAAAATGTATCTTAATGCGGAAGTATATACCGGAACACCAAGATACAATGACTGTATCACCTATTGCAATAAAGTAATTAATGCAGGTTATACGCTTCAACCAAAATATACCGAGTTGTTCCTGGCTGATAACAACCTGTCGAATGAAGTCATCTTCCCAATCACCAGTGATGGAAACTTTACGAAATCCTGGGGTGCTACAACCTTTTTGGTACATGCACCGGTAGGTGGTAAAATGAAACCACTTGAGTTCGGAATTTCCGGAGGATGGGGAGGTTATCGCGCCACCTCTGCATTTGTAAATCAGTTTCCCGATACATTGGATGGCCGCAACCTGTTCTTTACCGACGGACAGAACCTGAGTGTGAATGATACGGTGAATGGCGTAATTAAACTGTCTACCACATTTACCGATGGTTATGCAGTAGCAAAATGGAGGAATGTAACTTCTGCCGGAGTGATTGGTTCCGATCCGAACGGCACTTTTGTAGATACTGATTACCCGATGTTCCGCCTCGCCGATGTGTACCTGATGTATGCGGAAGCGGTAGTACGCGGCGGCGCCGGCGATCAGGCCACTGCGCTGAACCTCATCAATCAGCTGCGTGAGAGAGCATATGGTAACAGTGAGCACAATGTCACTTCCCTTGACCTTAATTTTATTTTTGCTGAACGTTCAAGAGAAATGTATTGGGAAGGCACACGCCGCACAGATCTTATCCGCTTCAAGAAATTCAGCGGTGGAGATTACCTGTGGCCATGGAAAGGAAATTCGGAATATGGTACTTCTGTACCGTCTTACCTTGATCTGTACCCGATTCCGGCGGCTGATATCGTCGCCAATACGAATCTAAAACAGAATGATGGGTATTGAGATTTTTAACATGTAACATGCAGAGCCGGCACTAACTGCCGGCTCTTTTTTTTATAGCTTGCAGTAAATAGTTTACCCATATTCGTGTTTTGCAGATGACAACTATCAACGCGCCTTTAGCCCGGCTTTTTCAATGGAAAAATCCGCTTCGATGCGACGCAGCACTGCAAAATGCGGGTTTACTATTGAACCTAATGAACTGTTTAATTGATTTGAACTTCCTGCACTTCAGGAGAGGCTGTAACTTTTCTTTCCCGAAAATAAAACGTCTATGACATTTATTCCCTCATTGTTTCTTCCCGTTGCCTTCCTACTATCCATGCTGCTGCCTGCAGTAATCAGTCTGCAAACGCAACCGGACAAGACAGGCAACAAAACAGAAAAAATAATCGGTGCCGATATCTCCTTTCTGCCTCAGCTGGAAGCCGAAGGCATCAAATTCTCGGTGAATGGCAAGCAGGATGATGCTATCATGATCTTGAAGCATTATGGCTTCAACTATATCAGGTTACGTCTCTTTGTCAATCCGCAAGCTGACAGCGGCTACTCAAAAGAAGGATATTGCGGTCTGCCGCAGACAATTGCTATGGCGAAAAGAATCAAACAGGCGAAGATGAAATGGCTGCTTGATTTTCACTACAGCGATAACTGGGCCGACCCGCAAAAACAATTCAAACCGGAAAAATGGAAAGATCTATCCTTCCCACAACTCACACAAACCGTACAGGACTATACCCACCATGTAATTTCCGAATTAGCCTCACAAGGTGTATTGCCTGATATGGTACAGGTGGGAAACGAAATCAATCATGGTATGCTATGGCCGGATGGCAGCTACTCTCATCCCGACAACCTCGCAACCTTGATTAAGGCCGGGATTGCAGGCGTGAAGGAAGTTGCGCCCGACGTCAAAATCATGCTGCATATCGCGCTTGGTGGTCAGCAGGAAGAATCAACGCAATGGCTGGATGCCATGATGGCACGAGGAGTTACGTTTGATGTTATTGGTGAATCCTATTATCCGCAATGGCACGGCACCATTGCAGACCTGCAGCAAAACCTGGCTTACCTCGCCACGCATTATGAACAGGAGGTGATAGTAGCTGAATACACACAACACAAAATGGAAGTGAATGATATTGCTTTCAATCTGCCGGATGGCAATATGAAAGGAACATTTATCTGGGAGCCACTGAATACCTGGGAATTTATTTTTGATAAGCAGGGAAATGCGGTAGATTCACTGATAAAGCTGTATCCGGTTATTGCCAAAAAATACAACGTGAAGTAAATGTATGATCTGTCGTTGATCCTTTCACTTTCAATCAGCTACAAACCAATGATGATAAAGAACTGCTTGCTTATACTGCTGCTCCCGCTGTGCCTGCTACAGGCAAATGCGCAGCAAGCGGCGCGATCCATCAAAAATTTTGGCGACGACTGGAAGTTTTATTTGGGTGATGACACCGCTGCGAGGCAGCTCAATTATTCCGATGCTTCCTGGCGCCTGCTTAACCTTCCGCATGACTGGAGTATCGAAGGATCCTTCGATGAAAACAATCCCGCCGGCATTGGCGGTGGTGCCTTGCCCGGCGGTGTGGGCTGGTACCGGAAATCATTCCTGGTAAGCAACGATCTGAAAGACAAAAATGTGGTGATAGATTTTGACGGTGTGTATCGGCTGAGTGAAGTATGGATCAACGGCCACCTGCTCGGCATACGGCCCAATGGTTACATCTCTTTCCGGTATGACCTCACGCCTTATCTGCGTTATGGAGATCAGAAGAACGTGATCGCCGTGAGGGTGGATAATGCCATGCAACCAAATTCACGCTGGTATTCCGGTTCGGGCATCTATCGTAATGTATGGCTGGTGACAACCCATAAAATTTATGTTGACCAGTGGGGCACCTTTATCACTACACCGGAGATAACTGCATCATCAGCTAAAGTGAAGATCAACATAACTGTGAAGAATACAGGCAAAAAAAAATCCGGTGTAACGGTGCGAACTTCTTTGTATGATTCACAGTCAAAATTAGTAACCGGCATTTCTTCAGACTTAGCAGTGATGCCCGGTGATAATAAGGTAACCACTCAATTCCTGGAAGTGACACATCCAACATTGTGGTCTGTGGATCATCCGTTCCTGTATCAAGCGGTTACAGAAATTATCATCAATGCTAAAATTGCAGACGAATATAGCACGCCATTTGGCATCCGCTACTTCAACTTTGATGCTGATAAGGGATTTTTTCTGAATGGCGAACCCATGAAGATCAATGGAGTGTGCCAGCATCACGATCTTGGTGCATTAGGCGCTGCGGTGAATACACGTGCCCTGCAACGACAATTGGAAATACTGAAAAACATGGGCTGTAATGCCATTCGCACCTCACACAACCCGCCTGCACCCGAATTGCTGGATCTATGCGATCAAATGGGATTTCTCGTGATGGATGAAGCTTTTGATATGTGGAAACGGCCAAAGACCAACTTCGACTATCACTTGTTTTGGGATGAATGGCATATCAGAGATTTGACCGATCAGTTGTTGCGCGACCGGAATCATCCATCTATCATCGCCTGGAGTGTAGGTAATGAGATTCCTGAACAATCAGCCTACGACTGGAAACCAGGCATACCCAGGGAGCAACTGAAGAAAGACAGCACCGGTATTACTATCTCACGGGAACTTACTGCTATTGTGAAATCACTTGATCCTACGCGTCCTGTAACATCTGCCAATGATCATACGGATACGTCCAACCTGTTGCTTCAGTCGGGCACGTATGACCTGATCTGTTATAACTACCGGCATGCACAATGGGGTGGCGCACAGGAGCGATGGGGAAAAAAATCCTTCCTCGCTACCGAATCCGCCTCCGCTTTTGAGACTCGTGGCTATTATGAAATGCCTTCCGACAGCGTTCGCCGTTGGCCGGAAGACTGGAGCAAACCATTTACCGGAGGCAATCCCGAACACCGCTGTTCCTCCTATGATAACTGTTGTGCCTCCTGGGGTTCTACCCATGAAGAATCGCTGAAGGAATACCTCAAATATGATTTTATCGCCGGAATTTTCGTCTGGACTGGCTTCGACTATCTTGGTGAACCAACACCGTATGGCTGGCCATCACGCAGCTCTTATTTCGGCGTGATTGACCTGGCCGGATTTCCAAAAGACGCCTACTACCTGTATCAAAGCTTATGGACAGATCTGCCTGTGCTACACCTGCTTCCACACTGGAACTGGCAAGCCGGGGCAGTGATTGATGTCTGGGCTTATTACAGTCAGGCTGATGAAGTGGAACTGTACCTGAATGGGCGGTCACTTGGCAAACAAAACAAAACCGGCGATTCATTGCATGTGCAATGGCGCGTTCCCTTTGAAGCCGGAACGTTGAAAGCCGTGTCAAGAAAGAATGGCGCTATAGTGTTGAGCCGGGAAGTGAACACTGCCGGCATTCCTGCTAAAATAAAACTGATGGCCGACAGAAGCAAGATCAAGGCTGATGGCAAAGATCTTTCATTTGTAACAGCAGAGATTACGGATGCCAATGGAAACAGGGTTCCGCTTGCCGATAACGAGGTGCATTTTAAGATCAGTGGCGAAGGATTTATTGCTGGCGTTGACAATGGAAGTGAAAGCAGTATGGAGCCATTCAAAGCAGATAAAAGAAAAGCTCATGACGCTTTGTGCCTCGCTATCATCCAAGCCACTAAAAACGCTGGTAGCATTCAACTCACTGCATCCTCTCCGGGACTTGAAGGCGCTTCTCTGATACTTGAGTCAAAGTAGTAAAGAGTAACTGAACTTACTTTATAGCGGATTATATTTTTTAGCCCTGATTTTTCAATAGAAAAAACCGGGCTAAAAAAACTGAAATACAGTCTGAGCCTGGTAAGTATCGCCAGGCCTTACTATGGTGCTGGGAAAATGCCGATGATTCGGCGCATCCGGAAAAGCACCGGCTTCCATGGCAACAGCACCTTGTTTTTCATATGAGATTTCGTCACTCTTCAGCTTTCCATCCCACCAGTTTGCAGTGTAAATGTGCATTCCGGGCTGATCGGTAAAAACCTTCATACGCCTGCCGGAAATATTATCAGACAACTCCGCAGCGAGCACTAATCCACCATTGTAATTGCGGAGTACAAATGTATGATCAATGCCAATTTCATTTTTCAACATATCCAGGCTATCACCTATTTCCCTTTCCCTTGTAAAATCCAAAGCGCTTCCTCTTACGGATTCCATTTCACCAGTGGGAATCTGGTGGAGGTCACGCTTTAAAAAATAGTCAGCATTGATTTGCAACCGGTGAGCGTGTATGGTTCGAACTTTAAATCCTGACAGGTTGAAATAGGAATGATTGGTGAGATGCACGATAGTAGCCTTATCTGCGGTGGCGGTGTATTGTACCTGCAATTCATTTTTAGCAGTCAGGAGATAAACAGCCGTTGCCTGTAAAGTACCGGGATAACCTTCTTCACCATCAGCAGCCGTATAACCAAAGCGTACACCTATCCTGTTTTCTTCTTCAATAGTATTGATGACACGCCATACCTTTTTATCAAAGCCGGAATATCCGCCATGCAAATGATTGGGTGGTTCATTGACGGTAAGTGCATACGGAATTCCATCAATAGAAAACTTTCCGCCCGCTATCCTGTTGGCAAACCGCCCAATAGTACTCCCAAAATATGGATGCGGCTGCTGATAGGCTGCCAGGGATCGAAACCCCGCCACCACATTTTGCCGAATACCAAACCGGTCGGGCACTTCAACCGACATGATGGTTGCTCCATAACTCAACAGGTCCGTTTTCATCCAGCCATTGCTGAGCTGCAATTGAAAAACAGGCTCACCATGGATGTTGCCGCATGGCGTTTTAGAAAGTTGAAAGGAAAGCTTGCTGATGTTCTTTGCAGTTAATTGTTGTACTTAAATGCATTCAGCGAAATAAGCGAATTACCGCTAAAATCAAACAGCGTTGTATTGGCTACCACGTTGGGTGCGCCAAGTTGCCAACCTACTCCGGGTACAGCAATCATCACCGGATCCCAGTACAGAACACCAATGACCTTCCCGTTATCAGCTGTTTTTATTCCATTGAACAATTCCAGCAGAAAATTTTTCTGTCCTGAAGGAGAAGAGGGGTAGACATTTTCGTAGGGGCCATTATTTCCCAATTGCCCGCCAGAACCATTCGGCAAAGTTGGATTCCAGTTGTATCCTGTTTCCATGATAAGTATCTCTTTTCCCAGCTTCTCACTTTCATAGTTTGCCCAGTTCCGCATTTGTGTTACGGTTCTTTGCGACCAGAAAGGATAATAGGACGCTCCCACTATATCATACTTTCCGCCGGCGGCGGTAAGCGAACCAAAAAACCAATCATACAGAGATGTATTGCCGGCATCATCCAGATGTATAATCACCTTTGACGCCGGTGACACCGCTTTTACAGCATCATATCCCTGGTTAAACAAGGCAGCCATCTGGCTGAAATGATTATAATCACCATCGGGGAAAAGAAAACCACCCGGCGTTTCATTGCCGAGTGAAACATATTCAGGAATGGTGCCCTGATCCTTCAGCTGATTCATGAATCCGAAAGTGAAATCATATACCGCTGCTTTCAATGCATCATAACTGAGGTTGGCCCATTCATGTGGCTTATATTGTGTAGTGCCGTTACTCCAGTAGTCGCTGTAATGAAAGGTCAGCTCTATCATCATGCCTGCAGCTTTAGCGCGTTGCGCTAACTGCAGAATATCAGCAGCGTTTTGAAAGCCTGCAGGCAACAGGTTAGACGGCGCATAAGCCGGATTGCCTGGATCATTGTAGAGCCTCAATCGTACTATATTAAAACCATAACTTTTTAAAATCTCAAAACAATCCTTCTCTACCCCGTTATCATAAAACTTTCCGCCTTTTGATTCGAGGTAACTCAGTTCAGAAACATCTCCGCCTTTCAGAAATGTATATGGCACATCATCCTGCAGCAATTTGACAGCATCTGCCTTGCACCAGTTGCCGGCATTGGCATCTGAATAAATACTGATCGTGCATTTTCCATCCGTTACGTGAATACCACGAACTGTCACAAGCGTCCATGCAGCCGACACTGGAAATGAAGTGATCCTTTCATTTCCATCGGTGGTTTTTCCGCCAAGGTAACAGGCATTTTGTCCCCCACTGTTTTGAATATAGGCGGTGAGCTGATAATATCCGTTTTTCAAACCATTCAACTCCTGGTAAGTCAACACCTGATAGGCCGTTTCCTTTTGATGGCGCAACGAATAATTGCCTTCATAACCACCGCTGATAACCTGATCGGCACTTGTATCATTGCCAGACGTCATCCAGCCGGCGGCGGAAGCCGCTTCCATCTGATCAGCTTCAAACCCGCTGTTCATGATGGTATCTTTTACTGCGGGCGGCGTAATAATTGTTTCTTCCGGCTTATTGCAGGAAGCAATCATTAAAAACAAAATACCGGTATAGAAAAATGATCTGATCATGATAAAAGTAAATTTACGACTTCTGAAATAATAACGTCCTCTTTGTGGTGACTGGTTTTATGGTGAAACGAAAGCTATGGGCTCTATGGCAATCAGACAATAACGGTTTTCAGTTATCTTGATGGCCCGATCATCCCGGCTTTCGATAAAAAATATTTTTGCTGAAAAGCCTGATCGTGAACACGTGGTTTAAATCTTCACACTATGCTGGCACCCACTGAAGCGCTGAAAAATCTGATACAGGAAAAATCATTGCTTGTTTTCTCTCCGGGAAGAATAAACCTGATCGGCGAATTCACCGATTACAATATGGGCTTTGTGCTGCCTGCTGCCATTGACAAAGGAATTTATTTTGTCATTACGCCCCGCTCAGATAACATTATTCACCTGCACTCCGTCGACTTTGAGGCAACGTATGAAACCACCGTTGATGCGCTGCTTCCTTCGGCAGCATCTTCATGGCCCAACTATATACTGGGTGTAGTGGAACAATTTAAACTTGCCGGAGTACCCTTGAATGGATTTGACGCTGCCGTTGCCGGCAATATTCCGGTTGGTGCCGGCCTGTCCTCCTCCGCAGCGGTTGAATGTGCCGTGGCTATGGCGCTCAATGAAATGACAAATGCCGGACTGGATAAATTAAGGCTCGTGCAAATGGCACAACGTGCGGAGAATAATTATGTAGGCGTTCAGTGTGGTATCATGGATCAGTTCGCCAGCATGTTCGGAAAGCCCGGTCTTGCCATAAAAATTGATTGCCGTTCGCTGGAGTATGAATATGTTCCGATCAGCATGGACGGACTTCGCATCCTTTTGCTCGATACCAATGTAAAACATTCACATGGATCTTCAGAATATAATGTCAGAAGAAAACAGTGTGAAGACGGAGTGCTGCTGATTCAACGGCACCAGCCAGCCATAAAACACCTGCGTGATGCTGATCTTGCCATGCTCGAGCGATTGGTGGCACCGGTTGACAACACACTTTTCAGGCGCTGTAAATTTATTGTGGAAGAAAATGCCAGGGTGGTACAAGCGGCGGAAGCATTGAAGAAGGGCCATCTCAAGTCATTCGGAGCCTTGATGTTCGCTTCTCATGCTGGATTGCAGCATGATTTTGAAGCAAGTTGTGCGGAGCTTGATTTCCTGGTAAGTTGTGTGAAGAACAATGAAGCGGTAACGGGAGCAAGAATGATGGGCGGAGGATTTGGTGGCTGTACAATCAACCTGGTAGAGGAAAAATCTGTAGATGCAATTATTCAATTGGCTGCTGCAGCTTACGAGAAAACCTTTGGCAAAAATCTGACAGCCTATGTTGCAAAAGTGGAAGCCGGTACGACAATATTGAAAAGATAACAGAACGAATCTGAATCATTTTTTATGAACCAACCGACGATTGATTTTACAAGATATCCGCACCGGCGCAAAAATATTCTTACCGGAGAATGGCTGCTGATTTCGCCTCAACGCACCAACCGGCCCTGGCAGGGCAAGGTGGAAGCCGTGGCTGCCGATCGCCGGCCGGCATATGACGCGCAGTGCTATTTATGTCCGGGCAATAAGAGAGCGGGAGAAAAAATGAATCCTGTCTATACTTCCTGCTTCGCATTCACCAACGATTATGCATCACTGCAGGAAGATACGCCGGAAGCAAGTATGAATCTGCAAGACCTTATTGTCGCGAAAAGCCAGAGCGGCAGCTGCAGGGTGATTTGCTTTTCGCCACGTCATGACCTCACCCTGCCGCATCTTTCCACAGAGAATATCACAGCGCTGATTGACCTGTGGTGCGATGAGTTCCAAACCCTTTCACAAAATCCAAAGCTGAAGTACATCCTTATTTTTGAAAACAAAGGGGAAATCATGGGATGCAGCAATCCACATCCACACGGACAAATATGGAGCTCGAGTGATGTGCCGGTTGAGCCACAGAAAGAATCCGTGGAGCAAACAAAATATTTTGATGCAAAAGGCAGAAGCTTACTGGCGGACTACCTTATGCTCGAACTGGAAAAGCAAGAGCGTATTGTATGCAGCAATGAGCACTTTGTTGCGCTGGTACCGTTTTGGGCAATCTGGCCATTTGAAACCATGATCATTTCACGAAGACAGGTACAGACGATCTTGCAGTTCACGAAAGAAGAAAAACAATCGCTAGCGGCATTACTGAAGCAACTTACGATCCGATATGACAATATTTTCAAAACCTCCTTTCCCTATTCAGCCGGCATGCACCAGGCTCCGGTAAATGACGGCGACCATCCTGCCTGGCACTGGCACATGCACTTTCTGCCACCTTTGCTGCGGTCAGCCACGATAAAAAAATTTATGGTGGGATATGAAATGCTGGGTAACCCTCAGCGGGATGTGACGGCAGAATGGGCGGCAGAAGTGCTGAGAAAACAAAGCGACATTCACTATTCAGAATCTGCGACAGATACTCAGCAGTAAGTGCAGGACTACCGGCAGAGATTGATATTTCAATAATAAAATCCGGCCGCGCTTCTGTTTAGCAGCACAAAAGGCTGACAGTACGAATAAAATAAGGGTTTGACACAACTGACAAACTATTACATTTAACAATTGAACAGATATTAACACTGACATAAAACAAAAAAGAAACTCATGACGCACACGATGCAACCAATTGACTACGCAGTGTTTTTTATTTATTTCGCGATCGTATCACTCTATGGTTATTGGGTATATCAGAAAAAGAAAAACACACACAATGATTCCAAAGATTTTTTTCTCGCAGAAGGTTCACTCACATGGTGGGCCATCGGCGCTTCCCTAATAGCTTCCAATATATCAGCCGAACAATTTATCGGCATGGGCGGATCAGGATTCGCACTTGGTCTTGGCATAGCATCCTATGAATGGATGGCTGCCATCACACTCCTGATCGTTGCGGTGTTTTTCATGCCGCTATACCTGAAAAATAAAATCTACACCATGCCGCAATTTCTCCGGCAACGGTATGATGAACGCGTAGCGACGATCATGGCGGTCTTTTGGCTGATGATTTATGTATTTGTCAATCTTACCTCCATCATTTATTTGGGAGCACTCACGATCCAACACATGCTGGATCTTCCTTTCCTGACGTGTGCCGCCGGTCTCTCCCTGTTCGCGATAATTATCACCTTGGGAGGCATGCGGGTTATCGGCTATACTGATGTGATACAGGTTTTCTTTTTGATATTGGGTGGTTTAGTCACCACCTATCTTGCTTTGGACCTTGTTTCCACCACCCTGGGTACTGGTGCCGGTGCCATGGAAGGATTGAATCTGCTCCGGCAGAAAGCACCTGATCATTTCCACATGATATTTCCAAAAGGTAAATATGAAGTGATTAACGGACAAGGTGGCTTACAGGATCCATGGGAGCAACTGCCCGGCCTTTCTGTGCTGATCGGAGGTATGTGGATCGCCAACCTAAGTTACTGGGGTTGCAACCAGTACATCACACAGCGCGCCCTGGGAGCCAGTTTGCCTACAGCACGTGCAGGTTTGCTCTTTGCCGCTTTTCTGAAATTGCTGATGCCGCTGATCGTGGTGGTGCCCGGCATTGCCTGTTATGTTCTCTTTAAAAATAATGCGGATCAGAATATTATTTCGGGCATGACGGAAAATGGAATCGTGAAACCGGACAACTCTTATTCCACCCTGCTCGAGTTGTTGCCAAACGGATTAAGAGGTGTTTCCCTGGCGGCCCTTACAGCTGCCATTGTCGCATCACTGGCAGGTAAGGCTAATAGTATCTCCACCATTTTCTCACTCGATATTTATAAACGATTCATCAACAAGGATGCGGAGGATAAGAAAGTGGTATCCATCGGCCGCTGGGCGATCTTTGTTGCCTTTGCCATTGCCTTGATCATTTCTCCGGCACTGAAAAGCCTAGGACAGGGTTTTACCTACATCCAGGAATTCACTGGATTTATTTCACCCGGCATATTGGCCATGTTCCTGATGGGCTTTTTCTGGAAACGATCCAATTCAGCCGGCGCGCTGGCAGCCACATTGTGCAGCATTCCATTCTCCGCTGTGCTGAAATATGCGATGCCTTCTATCCCGTTCATGAACAGGATGTCGATTGTATTTCTGAGTTGCGTTGCATTAATTGTAATTTTTGGATTGATGGATTCCGCATCCAAAAGCAATCCAAAGGCACTGGAAATTGACAAATCCACATTCAAAGTCAGCATGCCGTTTCTTATTGGGTTGCTGATGGTAGTGGGTATCACAGCCGCTTTGTACATTGTGTTCTGGTAATGTCAGGCAATCGTAAGGGCCATGATAAATTTTGCGCGATGGTCTGTTTTCAGCCCATCGTGCATCGGGTAACCCGGATTTTTAACCCGGATTTTTCAGTGGAAAAATCCCGCTTCGCTGCGACTAAGAACTGCTAAAGGTTTATTAAATCAGGAAAACTGGTTGCGCTGCAATTGACGCCACGATACATGCTGAAGATGCCTCACATTAATCTCAGAAAATATTTATTACTACCATTCCTGATTTTACCCATCATGGTACATGCACAAATTGACCGACCGGGTGCAACAATGATCACCGCCGAAGAAAAGGTGCAGCGTGACCTCAATCACCGCGTCTTCTATGAAATATTCATCCGTTCATTCTGTGATTCAAATAACGATGGTATTGGTGACCTCAATGGAATCACTTCCAGGCTGGATTACCTTGCACAGTTAGGCATCACCGGATTATGGCTGACACCATTCCACCCTTCCCCTTCTTATCATAAATATGATGTTTTGAATTACCGCGAGGTTGATTCCGTCTATGGAACGCTGGATGACTTCAGGAACCTGGTGGCAGAAGCGCACAAAAAAAATATACTGGTGCTGATGGATCTTGTAGCCAATCACACGGCTTATGATCATCCGTGGTTCCAGGCGGCACTGAAAGACGATCCGGTGTACAAACAATATTACGTTTGGAAATCCGAATCGGATGGCGACGACAAAAACTGGCATCAGCCACGGGGAATCAACGGCAACAATAGCGGTGAAAAATATTATGGTTTCTTTTCCAGCGTGATGCCTGATCTCAATTATGATAATCCTGCCGTGCAGCAAGCTATAACAGATATCGGCAAATGGTGGCTCAAAGAAACTGATGTTGATGGATTCAGGCTGGATGCCGCTCAATTTATTTATGGAGACACTGACACTCTTTCCAACAACAAGTGGTGGAAACAGTTTACCGATGCGTTAAAAAAAGAAAAGCCTGATGTGATTACCATCGGCGAAGTATGGAATGATAAGGAGATAGTGGCCACCTACATGCAATCACTGACCGGTGCTTTCAACTTCGAGCTATCCTGGGATTTGTTAAAAATGCTGCAGGAGGAAAAGAATCAGCAACTGATCGAAAAACTGTCAGCTACCAGAAACCTGTATGCCGGTTATAATCCATTCTATACCGATCCTATTTTTCTGAGTAATCATGATGTCAACCGCATCATCACCGATCTTAATAACAACACGGAAAAAGCGAAACTTGCGGCAGCTATCTACCTCACGTTGCCCGGAACACCTTTCATCTATTACGGAGAAGAACTGGGTATGCGTGGCCAAAAGCCGGATGAATGGATCCGCGAACCATTTCCATGGGACAAAGGACGAAAAGCAAAAGGACAAACAAGCTGGGAAAAACCCAGGTACAGCACTGCTAAAAATGTTGAGCCACTGGCGATGCAGCAAAAGAAACCGGGTAGCATTTTCCACGCATATACAAAACTGATTGCCACACGCCAAACTTTTCATGCACTCACATCACCGGAATTACAGTCCGTTTCGGGAGTGCCGGAAACTATGCTCGTGTATGAACGCGGCACCGGTCAAAACAAGATCCTGGTGATCCATAACCTGTCGGGAAACACTATAAAGTATAATAAAGCGGTGGAATATGATGCCCTTCAAAATGTAGTGTATCGCTCGTCGGATAAAATAGTGCTGTCCGGCGCCGTCCTCTCTTTGCCAGCCTACTCATCTGTCTTTCTAAGTACAAAATGAATCCAAGCTTAGTAAGCAAAAATTGTAACGAGGTGATATTTTACGCTTGAACCCTGAAATTTGAACCCGGATTTTTCAGTGGAAAAATCCCGCCAGGACCCGGCTTAGCCGTGCTAAGGGTTTGCTCATTCTTTTCAGAAAAGAAAATGCTTGAATAACACATCGCAGTGATACGTCGTGGTTAAACTCCATATTTTGTTGAATGCAAAGTGCAGGTTTAAAAATCCAGGATAAATTGCGCTAATTTCGCACTCATTGAACCCGGATTTTTTCTGCGAATGAACCGGGCAAATTATGGCTCTTTAGTTCAACGGATAGAATGTGAGTTTCCGAAACTCAAGATACAGGTTCGATTCCTGTAGGAGCTACAAGGCTTGCAGACTGCGATTATTTACAGTTTTCCCTCTCTTCTTTTATGGTAGTATAAATACGTTAATTCCATATTTTATGGTTCAACCGGGATAGACTACTCAAACAGGCAGGAGGTTGGCTGATTAATTTCCGATGATCCGCAGCGACACCTCAAGGCTATGGCAGCCGGAACTTCCTTATTTTCCGGAATAGTCCTGCGCATCAATTCCTCAATGATGCATTGCTGCGGATATAACTGATCGTCTGATCAAATCCGGCTTTATTAATGGGCGCGCTTCGGTAATGTTTGTATTTTTTCCGCATGCTTTCTGCCAGGTCAACATCTTCGGACGCGGACTTCATATCTTCAAAATATTCCTGGAAGTTTGTTATTAATTCCTGGCCGCCGATTCCGCCATGGCCGGGAACGACTGTTTTTACATCATACGCTCTCAACATATGATTCATGGCTGTGACGTAATCATCCACATTTGCCCCCACACTTTCCTCGAGATAAGGATGATAACCATTTAACACAATATCACCGGCAAATAGCGTTTTGCGGTCTCTCAGGTAAACGATGACATCATCAAATGTATGTGCCTGCCCTATATTTTCAATCGTTACGATTTCACCCCCCACATCCAAGTGCATCGTATCGATGAGCCAGCGGTTGGGCATATCCTCCCTTGCATTATTTTGAAGCCAGAACTGGTTTCCATAGTCGCCTGCCACGATTTCAGCATCCTCATAATAGTGATTGCCACCGGTATGATCCTTATGTATATGCGTGTTCACCACTACCATCCGTTTACCTTTGGCGCGATCCATCACCCAACGGTTAAACCTTTCTGCACCCTGCTTCATTTTTGTGTCAATAATCACCGATCACCGAATCACCGATGAGCACACCACTGTTGCCGCCTTCGCCCGGCAGTATGTAAAAAGGTCAATTTTTCCACCTCAAGTCCGTAATCGGAACATCCCGGCAGGTAAATGCAAGCAACAATGAGATTGATAATTACTAATGCAGAAAGCCGCCTCGTGACAGTATTGATTTCGGCAAAGGTATCAAAGGAGATGAATTTTGCGAAAGGCATCGCACGAAGCGGGTAACTGAACGCAGGCATTCTCATGCCCTAATCAAGCAGCGTGTTATTTTCATTCAACTCGTATTTAAGTTAAATGATGGCTGAAATTGATCGCCGCTCATATTTCTGTTTCTCAATTTCGTCGTTATCTTTGTCCATCTGAAAAATTTTTCCCATGCGAAAAAACTCTGGTTCTGCTTCTTTTTATTGTAGCCATGACGGTTGCATTTTGTTATCTCAACTACAATCATAGCTAATTACCTTTTGTCGCTTCTTTTTTTGAATATACTTATCCCAAACAGGATGAAGTTGCTATGATGACACCTACTATAGTCGCTATTGGTGGAGGAAGCATGGCGGAAGGAGTAAACCTGTCCATCTATCGGGAAATCATCCGTTTATCAGGTAAGAAACATCCATCCGCACTCTTTATCCCAACTGCTTCGAGTGATGACCTCGTATATGCAGAAAATTTCCGGCAGGTATTCGGCAGGCAGCTTGGCTGTAAAACGGAATCTCTATTCCTGTTGAAAAAACCTCCTGCTAATAAGGATGTTAAAAATAAGATCGCACAGGCCGACATCATCTATGTGGGCGGCGGCAATACGCTGATGATGATGAGGCGCTGGAGATTCCTGGGTATTGACAAATTGCTCATCAAGGCCTGCAACGAAGGAAAAGTGATGGCAGGAACAAGTGCAGGTGCCATTTGCTGGTTTCAATATGGCCATAGTGATTCAGAATTCTACTATCACCCGGAAGATTGGGAATGGATACGGGTGAAGTGCCTTGGAATTATTCCATTTACCGCTTGCCCGCATTGTTTAAAAGAGGGCCGGCTCGAACATTTTACCCGGATGATCAAAAAGAATGGTGGCACTGGTATAGCACTCGATGACGGTACTGCATTTGAAATGGTGGGAGGCAAATTCCGTATTCTTCGCTCCAGCAAAAACGCCCAGGCATTCAGACTTGACAGAATAAACGGACAAGTTATTACGGTGCCTTTTGAGGATACTGCATCGTTCAGGCAAATGTAGATTAAATCTGCATTTTGCAATTGAAAAGCAAAAAACCTTCGATCGTTGTTTGCCTTATTTTGCCCTGCGGAATGTAATTATCAAATCCATTGGTCTGTATATGTCATTGAGCTGGTCGGGATTTTTTAATCGATGGCTTTTAACCCGGATTTATCAGTGGAATAATCCCGCTTCGCTGCGACTCAGAACTGCTAAGGGTTTGCTCAATTTGTCGAGAAAAGAAAATGTTTCACAAACCCTAAGCAGTTCTACGTCGGGGTTAAACCCGTTGCTGCTTTGAACTGCAAAATGTGGGTTTAAGTTGTTGGATTTCATATACAATAAAAATGCAATGTGCCAGTGCACTCTTTCTCTCCCCTCAATTGCTGGCCTGTAAACCGCTGCGAGTTGGGGATCTTTTGCAATATGGAATTTTTTGCAGGTTAACAGGATTGCAAATCCTGATCTCCATTTAACCAGTTTAATTAATCCTGTTGAACGAGGATTTACCACTACAGCAGCATTCGGCAATGTTCTATTGAATTCAGCTGTTTCTCATATGCTTGCACCAATGACTCATGATGAAAATAAGGCAGCGTGAACATTTATGTCAATCAACTGTGTAACAATCATAAATCACGAACAACTCCGCAGCCTGATTCTACCATTCATCCTTTTTCACTTTTCTGCTCGGTTCCTTCATCGACTCTTTCAGGTTATTGATCAATTCCCTGAAACTCTTGTCCGCTTCATTCAGGGTATTATAGTTATCCTCTATATTCGGATCATTTGCATTGAATAGTTTTTCAATCGGCTCATAGCTGGCAGCTTTCAGGTTAACATCTTTGATTTCATATCGGTACCGGCCGTCCTTAAAACCCATCACCAACGAATACCTGACGATAGCGGCCTGTGCTTTTACGCCATTCTTCAGTGTACGGTAGACGGGGAACTGTGGCTTCATGATGAGGGAACCACCTGCCGAATCGGCTGTTTCGAGAAAACCTGCCGGATTTTTGAAATAAGCAGTCATCCATTTCTGCGACCGCCTGAAGAGCTCCATCTTATCAACGCCTTCCACGGGAATCACTTCCATGTAATATACCTGCTCATTTTCTTCATTACGGGGCAGGTCCGGCATCACTGGCTTTTCCTTCTGTGCATTAGCCCCGAAACCTGTAAGTAACAAACATATCCCCCAAAATATGCTTTTTACATTAGTAAAAATGTCCGCTTCCTGATTAAAATCCGGCAACTTGTTGCCGGCGAAATTTCTATTAGCCATGTACAGTGAGAAAGTTAAAATGCTGTTAAAAATGAAAAGGCGAAAAATACTAAAAATGATACCACGTTATGCACTTCCCGGTTGCTTTCTATACGGTAAAAACAGGATGGATTTTGAACAAATTCCTGTTCATAAAATCTTCACGAAATCATTGGATGGCGTGCGTTTTCATCATATTAAAACAGTACCTTCGCGACATTAATTTTTCATAGTAATAATCCCCTGAAAAGTGATCACAGAAGACGTAAAAGACGAAGTAAAACCCAACAGGAAAAAGAGCGATTATACGGCCGATAATATACAGGTCCTGGAAGGCCTGGAAGCTGTTCGCAAGCGACCGGCCATGTACATTGGCGACATCAGTACCCGCGGACTCCACCACTTGGTGTATGAGGTGGTCGATAATTCCATTGATGAAGCGCTGGCAGGATATTGCAAAAATATTGATGTATTTATCAACGAGGACAATTCCATTACGGTGACGGATGATGGCCGTGGCATTCCTACCGAAATTATGAAAAAAGAAGGCCGTTCGGCACTTGAAGTTGTAATGACAGTATTGCATGCGGGCGGCAAATTCAATAAAGATACCTATAAGGTCTCCGGTGGATTGCATGGCGTTGGTGTTTCCTGCGTAAATGCGTTGTCAACACACCTGACGGTTGTGGTAAACCGCGATGGAAAAACTTTTACACAGGAATATGCATGTGGCAAACCACTCTATCCTGTTAAGCAAACAGGCAAAAGCGATTCAACCGGCACTTCCACCACTTTTCTTCCCGATCCTACTATTTTCAAGACCACTGAATTTAAATATGATACGATTGAAGCCCGCTTGAAGGAGCTGAGTTTCCTGAATAAAGGCATTAAGCTTTCGCTTACCGACCGGCGGGAAAAAGATGAAAACGGCAATCATCCAACAGAGGTTTTTCTGTCGAAAGGCGGCTTGAAGGAATTTGTGCAATACCTTGACGGCACACGGGTTCCCTTGATTCCAGATCCTATTGTGGTGGAAGGCGCCCGCGATCAGGTAATGGTGGAAATCGCCATGCAGTACAATACTGCCTACAATGAAAATGTCCACTCTTATGTAAACAACATTAATACGCTGGAAGGCGGCACCCATGTATCAGGGTTCAGAAGGGCTATCACCCGCGTCTTTAAAGCATATGCGGAAAAAAACAACCTCTTCAGCAAGATTGATTTTGAGATTACCGGCGACGACTTCCGGGAAGGACTGACAGCCGTTATTTCAGTTAAGGTTCCTGAACCACAGTTTGAAGGTCAAACCAAAACCAAGCTCGGCAATTCCGAAGTGTTGGGCGTAGTGGACACCAGCGTGGGTGAAATGCTGACCAACTACCTGGAAGAACATCCGCGCGAAGCGAAAGTTATTATCAGCAAAGTGGTGCTCACCGCCACGGCCCGCAACGCGGCCCGCAAGGCACGCGAGCTGGTTCAGCGGAAAAACGGGCTGACAGGGTCAGGATTGCCCGGTAAACTGGCAGACTGCTCGGACAATGATCCTGAAGCTTGCGAACTCTACCTCGTGGAAGGAGATTCAGCCGGTGGCACAGCAAAGCAGGGACGTAACAGGCGGTTCCAGGCCATTCTTCCGCTGAGAGGTAAAATCCTGAATGTTGAAAAAGCCATGGAGCATAAGATCTACGACAACGAGGAGATCAAGAATATGTTTACTGCCATGGGTGTAAGCATCGGGACGATCGGAGATGACAAAGCACTTAACCTGGAAAAGCTCCGCTACCATAAGATTATCATTATGACGGATGCTGATGTTGACGGCAGCCACATCACCACCCTTATCCTCACCTTCTTTTTCAGGTATATGAAGGCGATGATTGAAACTGGTAAAATATACATTGCCGCTCCACCCTTGTACCTTGTAAAAAAAGGTAAGGAGCAGCAATATTGCTGGGATGATGAAGACCGGAAAGCGGCAGTTACAAGAATCGGCGGGGGAAAAGATGACTCTGTGACGATTCAACGGTACAAAGGTCTTGGTGAGATGAATGCCGAGCAGTTATGGGAAACCACAATGAATCCGGATACCCGCACACTTTGGCAAGTGACCATTGAAAGCGCGGCAGAAGCGGATCATATCTTCTCTATGCTGATGGGTGACGATGTGCCACCACGCCGTGACTTTATTGAGAAACATGCAAAATACGCAAGGCTGGATATTTAATCCTGCCTCCTGATAACAAGCCTGGAGCATTAACTTAGGTAAAATCACGTTTTCTCCGGGCTTTATTAACTCTTTCAACAGTTAACCATTTATCATGAGAAAATTATTGGTAATTATAGTGTTGGTGGGTATAGTAAATTATGTCTCCGGACAGACCATCAATGCAAGCATGGTTCCGCAGGTGGTGAAAACCAAGATGCAGGAAAAATACCCTGCGGCCAAAGGTGTTTACTGGAAACAGTCAGACGCCGGATTTATTGAAGCGAATTTCAGTAACGATGGAAGAAAGTGCAATGCCATTTTCCTGACTACCGGCGGCTGGGTGAGTACGGATTGTGAAATACCAGCAGAAGAATTTCCGGCATTGGCAATCACCTATCTGTCAGATCCGGCCAATGCTGATAAAGTGACTAAGTATTATCAGTCAGATACCAAGGCCAAGGGCATGCAATATTCGGCAGATGTGAAGAAGGATGGAAAAGCGCTACAGTTTATTTTTGACGGTGAAGGCAACCTGATCATGAAAGGGCCTAAAAACTAATGCCGCATTTTGCAGTATGGAGAGCAGTGGCTTTAACCCCTTAGCAGTTATGCGTCGTTGCGACGCGGTATTTTCCATTGAAAAGTCCGGGGCAATCGAAAGGTCATGGGAGTCTATTCGCCAACTTCAAGTGAAACAGGCTGATATTGAACTTACTTTCCTCTTCCCTGCAAAATTGTTCTTAAAGTGTAAAGCAAGACCCTGAAGTCAAGCATCAGCGACATATTCTCAATATATAGCAGGTCATATTTCATTCTCGATATCATCTGATTCAGGTTTTCAGCATATCCAAATTTGACCATCCCAAGCGAGGTAATGCCGGGCTGTACACGAAGAAGATGCTTATAATCACTGGTCTGCTGCAGAATCTGATCAATATAATAACGGCGTTCAGGCCTTGGTCCTACGATACTCATCTCTCCTTTCAGCACATTAAAAAACTGCGGCAGTTCATCAAGTCTCCATTTACGCATGACCCTTCCCCATGGTGTGATGCGCGGATCTTCATGCGACGACAATAGCGGGCCATTCGTTTCCGCATCAGTAAACATGCTTCTGAACTTGTAGATCTTAAAAGGCTTGTTATAAATTCCTATGCGTTCCTGCGAGTAGATGATGCTGCCCGGAGAAGAGAGCTTTACCTTGATGGCCACAAAAAGATAAAGCGGCAGCAAAATGATAAGCAGCAGGATGGATATCACAATATCAATCATCCGTTTGATGATGCATTGCCATTCAGGCATCAGTTGCGGATAGATTTCAATAAAGGAGGCCCCTAACAGGTGATTCATGCGAACAGATCCGGCAAGAATATCATACATGTCAGGCACAATCTTGATGATCACATTTTTATCTGCCAGCTGATTAAGGATCTCTTTCAACTGGTGGTGCTCCGATGATTCTATAGCTACAATCACTTGTTTTACAGAATGCGTTTTAATGATTTCTTCAAGACTGGCAAGCGCGCCAAGCCTTGGCAAGTGCGCACTCAGTCCGTTGCCGTTGCCATTCGTATCCACAAAACCAATGAATCGGTAACCCTGTGATTTTGATTTCCCATTGATCTCTTGATAGATTTCTATCGCACGCTTGTTGCCACCAATGAAAAGTGTTGGAAAAAATACCTGCCCGTTGATCATCTGCCGCTTGCCTGCATTCAGCACTACCAATCTTCCCAGTATAGTCAGTACCAGGTGTATCATGAATAGAATAAAGACCGAACTGTAGTAATCACGATACCCCTGCACCTGATCGTCAATCAGCACACTGAAAAAAAGCAGGACAACGCCAGCCATGGTTACAAAAAGTGTCCGGGTCATTTCTCCAACACGGCTCTTAAGATAGATGCTGGTATAGGTGCCGGTTACATAATACAAGATCAGCCACCCTATTGGAATAATGACAATGCCCTGGATAAATTTCGGGTCGTTTAAAAATTGCGGGAATTGGCTAAAAGGATAATGATCGATGTAAAGCTTACGAACAATAAAAAAGATAGCCCAGGAGAGCAATGCCATGGCGTAGTCAGTGGCTGCATAAGGCACAATTCCTTTTTTCTTTATCGTTTCTTTCATCCTGACCTAATAATTAACCAGTTTAATATTGTCGAGATAAATATGTGAGCTCTCCTGCGCACCATTGAACACGGCCCTGATCTGTATTTGTATGGAACTTGCATCCATATCCAACACATCCTTGCCCATATTGAGATATATTTTGTTCCAGGTCTCTTTAGGATTGATGTTCCATTTGTATAAGGAAGTGTGCCCCAAACTGGTGGTGCCATATAATCCCACCTCAAAAGGCTGGTCGCACTTGTAATTCAGTTCCACATACACAGGGCTGCCTGTTGGCACAACAAAGGAGGTTGTCGTTCTTCCTTCATACAAACTGTGGCTGGCATCCAGATAGATATAACCGGAAAAATTTCCTTCAAACACGGTTGTTGCCTCACTGGTACGAATAAGGCCGGTATCACCGGCGATCAGGCTGAAAAGATTGCCCGCTTCAAAATCTTCAATAAAAGAAAATTTGGTGGTGGAACGGTAGGCAAAATGAGGTGTGAGTTGATAAACTTTTGTGGCTTCCAGATCTAAGGTCAGCGTATCAGGATAGTAAAACGGGTAAATGACCCTTGTTGATGAAATGCCATTGTCAAAAATACCGGCACTGATCAACAGGTAGGTTGCTCCATCATTCAGGAGCGGAAATACTTTAGGGATTTCATATACGCCCTGTGCGGAATTGTCTGCATCAATCCATACATCCGTAATCTTATGCGAAGCCGAACCTTGCCCTGTACCGGTGGTCAGTGTAACATTGTCTATCTGCAGATAGGCCGGAATCTGTTCCGGCGGGTTAATCAGTTCACACGAAGGCGCTATGGCTGAGATAAGCCCAATAGACAAAATATACCAGGTGAGGGTAGAAATTCTCAATTCAAATAGGTTAACGAATTATAAAGGCTGAACGATGCCATCCGATAGTTATTATCAATAGCTAAAAAAAGTTTTTCGCCATAAAAAGGCAGGAATAAGACCGGCATGGATTAACAAATCAGGAGTTGGTCCGGTCAATTTTTTCTATAATCTGATAGGCAATGTTCATAGCGTTATAGCCATCAAGCAAGGTTACAGGTGGCTCCCTGTCAGCAGCTATTGCTTCATTAAACAGCTCCAGCTCCATCTTTATAGCGTTAATAGGCTTTACCTCAGGACGTTCAAAATTTATCACTTTGGATTCTGTATCACCCGTATTCAATTCAATGGCAAAAGGGTTATCGCTGTCCCGCTTATCCGAAAGCCGGATGATCTCCGACTTCTTATCCAGGAAATCAACACTGATGTAACCATCTCTTTGAAACATGCGCATCTTTCGCATTTGTTTTAAGGATATCCTGCTGGCCGTAATATTAGCGACACAGCCGTTGTCAAATTCAATTCTTGCGTTGGCGATATCAGGTGTATTGGAGATGACGGCTACTCCGCTGGCGCTGATGCGCTTGACGGTAGCTTTCACCATGCTTAGTATAATATCGATATCATGAATCATCAGATCGAGTACAACCGGCACATCAGTTCCCCTCGGATTAAACTGTGCCAGACGGTGCGTCTCGATAAACATAGGGTTCAAAAAATATGACTTGATAGCGAGGAAGGCGGGGTTGAACCTTTCCACGTGACCAACCTGGGCCTTCACTCTCGCTTCCTCTGCCAGTTTGATAAGGTCATGCGCCTCCTGCAGCGTATTGGTCAGTGGCTTTTCTACAAATATGTGCTTCGACCGCTTGATAGCCTTCACAGCACATTCATAATGTGACAATGTATTGGTTACAATGTCAACGGCATCTACCTGGTCAATTAAATCATCAAGATTTTCAAAACGCGTGGCACCAAATTCACGGGCTGCCTGTATCGCATTCTCGTCATTGGGATCATAAAAACCTACCAGTTCAAAATCAGGTATCTCCCGAATGAGCTTCAGATGGATTTTTCCCAGATGACCGGTACCCAACACGCCAATCTTTATCATACGCAGTAGAGGATTCTTAAAATCGGCGCAAAAATAAGTAAATGAAATGACGGATGGTTAAACCCGCATTTTGCAACGCAAAACAGCAAGAGCATACCCCGGTTTCGAGCGGCCTCTGCTGAATGATACCTTTCGAGTTCTGAATCAATGCAGCAAAACCTATGCATACCTTTCGCAACGAAACGGGATTAAATATTTGAAAAACATTCGACAATCAAAGGGATGATGACGAAGCCATTTGCACTGATAAGATGACATCGGTTTCAAATCCGCATTTAAACACAATGATTACCTTTATCCATCAAAAATCGGAACACATGATACAAGAACTCATTAATCAGCATGCCGGAGATATTGCCGGAATGTTAGGCACCAAATACGGCCTGGATAGTAAACAAGCGGAAACCACCGCTTCCTCACTCACCCATGCAGTAGGTGGCTTTTTCTCCGATCAGCTTTCAACTGGCAAACTGGACCTCAGCCAGGTAACAGATCTCTTTAATAAAAACACGCCCAATGAGGGTAATGCCATCTTCTCACAATTGAGCGGACTCGTCTCGAAGACACTCAGTGCCAATCCGGATTTGTCGAAAGATCTGATCTCCAAAATTTCTTCCGGAGGACTGAACGATATATTAGGTTTACTCCAAGGAGGCAAACTTGGCAACATTGACATTGGCACAATCACAAAAATTGCCGGTTCACTAACCGGCAAGGGCGGCATCAGCGATATGCTGGGAGGCCTTAGTGGTCTATTTGGAAAAAAATAGCATTGCACCAGTATTTCAGTTTGCTTTAGCAGCGCATACCGTGCAATAAAGGCATCGGAAACCGATGCTTTGTGTGAGCCAGTGGCGTATGAATGAAGCGTTTGATACCTTTTTATTTCACATTGGAGCTTATGTTAACCACCAAAAAAATCGCTTTTCATACACTTGGATGCAAGCTGAATTATGCAGAATCATCCACTATTTCCAGACGGCTGGAGCAGGATGGATTTATCAGTGTGAAATTGAATGAATCACCGGATGTGGTAGTCATCAATACCTGTTCGGTTACAGAAAATGCTGATAAAGAATGCAGGCAGGTTGTCAGGAAAGCGCTGAAATACAGCCCAGCAGCACAAGTGGTTGTTATCGGCTGCTACGCGCAACTTAAGCCAGAAGCGATCGCCGGCATAGAAGGTGTTGACCTGGTGCTGGGCGCGAAAGAAAAATTCAGGCTGGCTGACTACCTGAAAGTGATCCCTGCAAAAAAAATGAACAATGAGCAGGGTGCTGTCCACTCCTGCGATGTAGCAGACGTTCGTTTTTTTGAGAGCAGCTATTCTATGGGAGAACGTACCCGTGCATTTCTCAAAGTGCAGGATGGCTGCAACTACAACTGTACCTTTTGTACCATTCCACTGGCACGCGGCGCAAGCCGGAGTGACAACATCGGCCATGTGACCGGGCAGGCAAAGCTACTTGCTGAACTGGGCATCAAAGAAATAGTGCTCACCGGAGTTAATTTAGGTGATTTTGGTATCCACGATCCTGTATCTGGAAATAGGCCTGAAACATTTTTTGACCTGGTGAAAGCGCTTGACCGGCAATGTCGTATTGAACGGTTTCGGATTTCATCCATTGAACCTAATTTATTAAAGGATGAAATCATTGAACTGGTAGCGCAATCAAAACGCTTCATGCCGCATTTTCACCTGCCGCTTCAATCAGGATCAGATAATATTTTAAGAAGGATGAAGCGGCGTTATCTTACCGCTTTATATGCCGAACGTGTTGCTAAAATAAAATCACTGATGCCACATTGCTGTATGGGTGTGGATGTCATCACAGGGTTTCCCGGTGAGACGGAAGAAGAATTCCGGAAGACATATCAATTCATCAGCGAACTCGACATCAGTTATCTTCATGTCTTCACTTATTCAGAACGTGAGAATACGGAAGCAGCAGCCATGAATGGAAAAGTGCCAATGCAGGTCAGACAGGAAAGAACCAACATGCTGCGCATTCTTTCGGAAAAAAAACGACAGGCATTTTACCGGCAGCATGAGGCAACAAAAAGAACTGTATTGTTTGAAAACCCTTCGAAGCCCGCCTGGCAGGAAGGATTCACCGATAACTATATTAAGGTGAAAGTGAACCAAACTGAAATGCTGGCTGGAGAAACAGCCATGGTATTTTTGAAAACAACAAAGGAAAATTGGGTGGAAGGAGAACTCCATCTTGAAAAGATATCGGCATCGGCACCATTAGTATTTATTTAACACAGGTTTCTTGCATGATAAATACAGACGTGCAACTTCAACAAGCTTATATATTCCGGTTTAGCCCGGATTTGTCAATATAAAAATCCCGCTTATCTACCACTTAGCGTTGCCAGGGATTCGTACATTTTTTTCAAAAAAATAAAAGGTTTCACCAATCCTTAGCAGCGTTACATCGGGGTTGCACCCGTTATTGTTTTGGGCTGAAAAATGCAGGTTTAACTTGTCACCGATCTGCCGTGAACACTTGCAGGGTGATGACGAACCTATATCATCAGCTATCGGCCGAGAACAAAAAAGTCTGCCCTGCCGGATAAAGTAATCATTGCATTGAATGCCGCAGTTTCTTGAAGTTTATCATCTTTGCAACCAATACCCTATTTAATTCACCGTTTAAGCCAATCAATACACTAAAAGTTTTTCATTCACTACCTGTTCATGTACCCCAACTTAGGATATTTAGTCGAAGACCTGTTTAATACGAAGCTCAGCGGAGTATTCACCCTGCTGTATGCATTGCAAAGTTTCGGATTTATGATGGCCATGGCATTTTTAGCGGCTGCATGGACATTGTATCTTGAAGTAAAGCGGAAAGAAAATGAAAAATTATTACTGCCGCAGCCGCGTAAAGTGAAAACAGGAGAACCGGCCAGTGTATCGGATCTTGTGACCAATGGCATTACCGGGTTTATTATCGGATATAAGTTAATTGCCATCGCACTCGACCTTCGGGATTTTACGGACAACCCACAGGCTTTTATACTCTCCACAAGGGGAAACCTGTTAGGTGGTATTGCGGTAGGCGTGCTGTTGCTTTACCTGAAGTACCGCGAAAAAGAAAAAGAACGGTTGCCAAAACCAGAAGAAAAAACAATACAGGTGTGGCCCAGGCAAATGATTGGTGACATTACAATTGTAGCCGCCATCAGCGGATTGCTGGGTGCAAAAATTCTTGATAACCTCGAACACCTGGATGCCTTCTTCAAAGATCCTGTTGGTTCGATGCTTTCCTTTAGCGGACTTGCGTTTTATGGCGGGCTGATCTTCGGTGCTGCGGGTTGCTTATACTTTTGTTACCGCAACAAGTTACCCATGCTCCATATGTTGGATGCTGCCGCACCAGGCCTCATGCTGGCTTATGGCGTTGGCAGAATAGGTTGCCAGGTAGCAGGTGACGGTGACTGGGGCATTGATAATCTGAGTGCAAAACCAGGCTGGTTCATTTTCCCTGACTGGGCATGGGCATATAACTATCCGAATAATGTAAACCAGGATGGCATACCCATTCCAGGTTGTGAAGGCAAGTATTGTTATATGCTTGCTAATCCTGTCTTTCCCACTCCACTCTATGAAATCACTGCGGCTCTGCTGATCTTTGGCGTGCTGTGGATGATCAGAAAAAAAATAAAAATACCGGGAACTTTGTTTTCGATCTACCTTATCCTCGGTGGGATTGAACGGTTTTTCATTGAAAAAATACGGGTTGATATTAAATATCATTTCGCAGGATTCACTGCTACACAGGCGCAACTTATTGCCATCGGCATGATTGTTTTGGGTATTGCAGGGATCATTTTATTCCGAAGAAAATATTCCGCCTCTCCAACAGCTGTATAATTAATCAGGCAACCAGGTGATGCTATGCCCATAACTTTCATGAACAGGCAATTTTTATGGTTGCTTTTGCTGTTTGTCTTTTTCTCTTGCGGGCAAAAACGTTATCTGTTAGAAACAAGTTTCAGTGATTGTCCTATACCGCCTCCACCGGATTACAGCAGTGAAGATGCCTGGGCTTCCCTGCCTTCCAAAAAAGATCCTGCTGACAGTGTACCCGGAAAACATAAAAGCAACGGAGAAGCGGTATCCCTCACTGATGTTTTTTTTATTCATCCAACCATCTTCACCTACAAACCAACATCAGCCTACCAGTGGAATGGCGATGTACATGATAGGGCACTCAATAAAGCAACAGATGAGAGTACGATTCTTTACCAGGCCAGCGTCTTTAATGGTTCGTGCCGGGTTTTTGCTCCACGTTACCGGCAGGCACATATCTCCGCCTTCTATAAAGAGGAAGCCACGGATGGAAAAAAAGCGCTTGACATTGCCTATTCAGATGTTAGAGCTGCCTTTCTCTATTACCTTGCACACTATAATGATGGCAGGCCCATTATCATCGCTTCACACAGCCAGGGAACATTGCATGCAGAACATTTGCTGCAAGAATTTTTTAAGGATGACTCATTGAAAACCCGTCTGGTTGCGGCCTACCTGATCGGAATGCCCATCAATCCTGATTCACTGCGATTTCTCCCGCCCTGCACGGCGCCTGATGAAACAGGTTGCTACTGTACCTGGAATACTTTTGCCAGAGGTTATTATCCGGCTTACTACAACAATGGGTTGGCACATGCCATCTGCACCAATCCGCTTTCCTGGCAAACTGATTCAAGTTTTTGTGGAGCAAACTTAAATGAAGGTGGCATCTTAAGAAATTTCGAAAAAATTCACCCACACATCAGCAATGCACAGGTACATGAAGGCATGCTATGGATCGACAAGCCTGATTTCCCAGGCAGCAAATTGCTGAATATTAAGATCTACCATGTTGTTGACTACAATCTTTTTTATTTCAATATTCGCAGCAATGTGCAGCAACGGACTGAAGTGTTCCGGAAGAGACAGTCCTTACATTGAAAGATATGCGGTGATTCCACCTTTTAGATTGTACAGGTTATCAAAAGCCTGTTTTTCCTGCAGCCGCTGAATGGCGATATGACTGCGCAATCCAACCTTGCAATAGAAAATTACAGGCCGGTCTATGGCAATTTTTTGAATATTCGACATCAGTTCATTCAATGGAATAAAATCACCACCGATATTTTCAGCTTCTCTTTCAGCAAACTCTCTAACATCAATCAACTGAAAATTGTCTCCTTCCTGCATCAGCTGCTTCAATTCGTGTGGAAGAATTTCTTTAACAATTTCCTTATCAGGCAGAACCAAAGTATTGGAAGGTTATGTGATTTAATTTATGAACGTGGCGCACTTTCACTTTGCCGCTGTTGCCATGGCAATAATCGTAAAGACCGAGGGTGCGTCATGTCGAAAATGCGCGGTCCCAGTCTTTCCAGACCGGTTCATATCCATTTGATTTCAACATGGCGGCAACTTCAGCCGGTGAACGTTCATCCGCAATTTCAAACTGCTCCAGTGCCTGCAGCTTTCCGGCGTATCCTCCGGGATCCGTTCTGGAGCCAGCGCTGATAGCAGTGATGCCAAGTTTTACCGCATTATTGCGGAAGAGCGGCGACTCACGCGTTGAGAGTGACAACTCTGCATTTTCATTGAAAATGCGATAAGCGCAAATCAGCTGCACCAGTTGCCTGTCAGTGATCGGATGATTCGGTTGCTGGCAACCGACTGCCGGTCGCAACCTGGGAAATGAAATGGAATATTTGGTCATCCAGTAATGCTTCTCGAGATACTGAAGATGTAAAGCTGTAAAAAAAGAATCTACCCGCCAATCTTCGAGCCCCAGCAATACACCAAGTCCCATGCGGTGCACACCTGCTTTTCCCAGTCGGTCCGGTGTATGCAGCCGGTAGTTGAAATTGCTTTTTTTCCCCTTGGGATGATACAGTTTGTAATTTTTTTCACGGTAGGTTTCCTGGTAAACCAGTACCGTATTAACTCCTGCTTGGATCAATCGCTCATATTCCTGCTGCTCCAGTGGCTGCACTTCGAGCATGACGTTTGAAAAATACGGGCGAATCAATGTTATCATTCTTTCGAAGTAATCGGCACCCACCGCCAGGCTCGCTTCACCGCTCACCAGCAAAACATGATCATATCCATAACGCTTGATTACCGCGATTTCCCTGAGCAACTGTTCTTCATTCAAGGTGATGCGAGCAAGCTTATTGTCTAAGCTGAAGCCACAGTATGTGCAGATATTCTGACATTCATTAGACAGATACAGCGGAATGTACAACTGCATCACGTTACCAAACCTCTTTAAGGTCAGCCGGTGACTGCATTGGGCCATTTCTTCCAGCAGCATTCCAGCAGCAGGAGATACCAGCGCCATGAAATCTTCCGTCGTGCCCTTGCCTGCTCTGTGCAGTGCATTTTCCACATCAGATCTTTTCGATGCATAGATGCGCTCAGCCACTTCATCCCATGAATACTGGTCGAAGACACTGCGGAATAAACTTGTAGTCGCTGCTATTGCTGCTTCCATTTCCAGGAATTAACGCTCATGAAAAACGAATGATTTCAATTTCAAAAAGCTTTGTCAGGATTTAATATTCAACTATTGTCAGCAGATGCTGATCACTGCCATACCACTCACTGGCTTATCTGCTTTGCATTATTCTTCCAAAAAAGCGGTTAGCGGACTGCTGGCCGCTGCAAATGAAGCGACAGCGCCAAGCTTTGATTCAAAGGCAAGTCGTCCTGCTTCTACCGCCCATTTAAAAGCCATGGCCATACTCACCGGATCTTCTGCCACCGCGATCGCTGTATTGACCAATACAGCATCCGCTCCCATTTCCAGCGCAGCGGCCGCATGAGAAGGGGCGCCAATACCTGCATCAATGATAACCGGGACATTACTCTCGCGAATAATAATTTCCAGCATATCCCGTGTCTGCAGTCCTTTGTTCGAACCAATAGGAGCGCCCAGTGGCATCACCGCCGCTGTCCCGACTTCTTCCAGCCGCTTGCAGAGAACAGCGTCGGCATTGATGTACGGTAATACGATGAATCCTGCCTTCACCAGTGCCTCAGCCGCAATGAATGTTTCCACAGGATCTGGGAAAAGATAGCGAGGATCAGGATGAATCTCCAGCTTAAGCCAGTTTGTTTCCAGTGCTTCCCTGCCAAGTTGTGCAGCCAGTATAGCTTCCCTCGCATTTCTTGCTCCGCTGGTATTTGGCAAAAGCTGAATAGGTAGCGTTTTCAAATATTGTCCCATGTCATCTTCCTTCTTTGAAATATCTACCCGCTTCAATGCAACCGTTACCATTTGCGTGCCCGAAGCTTCAATGGCTTGCTTCATCAGCTGCAGGGAACTGAACTTGCCGCTACCCAGGAGCAACCGTGATGAAAACCGCCGGCCGGCGATAACGAGGTCTTTCATATATTCATTTTTTCTCTTTCTGAAACCGTTGTTGCTACTTCCGCAAGAAATTTTGCGGCTGCCTCTTGCGGGTGCTGCGCTTTATTTATTGCGCTTGAAACAGCAATACCATGGACACCAGCATTCATCAGCTGCTTCACATCCGTCAACTGAATACCACCGATCACAATCACCGGCAAATAAAACGAGTGCTCCTGCTTGAGTTGCATAATATCAAGTATACCCTCCAATCCCAACACCTCATCCAGCTTCTCCTTGGTTTCGGTGAACCGGAATGGTCCAAGTCCGGCATAATGAATTCTTGCATCGTTTAAGCTCCATAATTCATCCCATGAGTGGGCAGATACGCCTATGATGGCATCTTCTCCCACCATCTTCACGGCCTCTGACCAATGCATGTCTGATTGTCCAAGGTGAACACCATCGGCGCCGCATTGCTTTGCGATCTCCGCATCATCGTTGATGATGAGTGTTGCGTCAAAGTGACGGGTGATGGCACACACTTCCCTCGCTGTCTGCAGCCATTCTTCCCATGATTTATTTTTCACGCGCAATTGCACCCATTTCACTCCAGCCTCGCAGGCCATTTTAGCTTGCGCCGCATGAGAAAAACCGGGCAGGTCTTGTGTAAGGTAATGGAAGGATGAAACAGGATTATGCATGATGAAAAGGTAATTTGATCGAGTGATGCTCGCCCAGCAAATCATTGGCACTTTTCAAAAATTCAAAGGTATAGGACTTAGCCCATCCGCAACTGTTCTTCATATCATTGCCCTGCGCAAGCAATGCGGTGATGGCAGCTGATAAAACACAACCGGAACCATGCTTCTTAAACCCATTCAAGGGCGGCGAATCAAAATTCCATCGCTGATCACCTTGCAGTAACACATCCATGATACTACCATCCGCAGCCTGATAACTTTTAAGGAAGATATTCGTGAACGTCTGTAAGGAAAGTGCTGCAGCCATTGCATCGTCCCTTCCTGTCCATGCTTTTGCCTCTTCCGCATTGGGTGTGATGAGATACACCAGCCTGCAGCATGCTGTAAATTCTTTTACATTATCACCCGGATGAAACTCAAATCCCGTTGAAGTCTTCCTGACAGGATCCCAGATTGCTTTCACCTTCGGAAAATGATTACTCAGGAAGAGCAGTATTTCATGCAGCTTGCTGAGACTTTCCACGATGCCTATCTTGATATATTCAACGTCATATTTTTCCAGCAACAGGTGCAGTTGCCTGACAATCTGTTCCGTGGTAATCCATTGCACATGGTGAAACCGGTCTTCCAGCTGTATGGTAAGTGCGCTGCAAACACCTAATCCATACACTCCTAATTGTTCAAATGTTTTAATGTCGGCAAGGATACCCGCACCGGCAGATGGATCGAATCCGGCAAGGCTGATTACATAGTGGCGATGCTGTTGCATAGTTGGAGTACCCTTTTAAATTTTTCCACCGGATCATCTGACTTCCAAATGCTACCCAGCAAAGCGACGCCATAAAACCCTATCCCGGCCGCCTTTTCAATCCGATCTTCATCAACCCCTCCCAAAGCAAATACTCTATAGTCTGATTTCCTGATCACCTTCTCTAACGAATCTTCATGAAACGTGCTACGATAACCAATTTTCGAGATGCTGTCGAAAACAGGGCTTAGGAAGACGTATGCATAGTCGGAGTGCTCTGCTCTTAGCGCTCCAAGTGTATGAAAACCCGCTGTAACTTCGAGCTGCGGCCTCCGGAACTTGAGGTATTTCATGAGCAGCCATGTATGCCAGTAGTTTCTTTTACGGTGATGCTCTGTAACATGAATGCCGGCCAGTTGGTAGGATACGCTGAGCTCATGATGGGAGTGAATCACGATCCGGTCAAGGTATTCTTCCGGAACCTTGTCCAGCAACTTTCGCAGTTTGTTAGTAGAAAATCTCGGCTTACGCAGGTGGTACCTCTCCAGACCGGCTTTAAAAAGACCAGTCATGATATTCACCTCATCAACTACTTCTTCAGGATTGGAAATCACCACTACTTTCATTACTGCAAAATATTTTTTCTGGCTTCGGCTGGCTGATTATTTCTTCAGCCGGTAATAAATTCAACGATCATGACTGCTTGACATAAATTTCTCCGCCGGCTTCCACAAATTCCTTTGCCTTTTCTTCAAGTCCTTTTTCAATCAATTGTGCTTCATTCACTTTTAACTTTGCCGCGTAATCACGAACCTCCTGGGTAATTTTCATCGAACAGAATTTAGGCCCGCACATGGAACAGAAGTGCGCCACTTTAGCATTGTCTGCAGGCAGCGTTTCATCATGAAATTCCCGTGCAGTATCCGGATCAAGCGACAGGTTAAACTGATCCTGCCATCGAAAATCAAAGCGTGCCTTGCTCAGTGCATTGTCGCGTAATTGTGCTCCAGGATGTCCTTTGGCCAGATCAGCTGCATGCGCCGCAATCTTGTATGCAATCACTCCATCCTTCACATCCTTTTTATTCGGTAATCCCAGGTGTTCCTTGGGTGTAACATAACACAGCATCGAACAGCCATACCAGCCAATCATCGCAGCGCCGATGGCAGAAGTGATGTGATCATATCCCGGCGCAATGTCTGTAGTGAGAGGTCCGAGTGTATAAAAAGGCGCCTCATAACATTCATCCAGTTCCTTCTCCATGTTTACCTTAATGAGCTGCATCGGAATATGTCCCGGTCCTTCAATCATGGTTTGAATATGGTGCTTCCAGGCCACTTTGGTCAACTCGCCTAAAGTTTCGAGTTCCGCAAATTGTGCGCTGTCATTCGCATCGGCGATGCTACCAGGTCGAAGGCCATCACCCAGTGAAAAGGAAACATCATATGCTTTCATGATCTCGCAAATGTCTTCGAAATGTGTGTAGAGGAAACTCTCCCTATGATGCGAAAGGCACCATTTAGCCATGATACTTCCTCCACGGGAAACGATGCCCGTTACCCTTCCCGCCGTGAGCGGAATATATCGCAGCAACACTCCGGCGTGCACCGTAAAATAGTCAACTCCTTGTTCAGCCTGTTCGATGAGTGTATCACGATATATTTCCCAGGTAAGATCTTCCGCAACACCACCTACTTTCTCCAGAGCCTGGTAAATGGGCACTGTTCCGACAGGTACAGGTGAGTTGCGGATGATCCACTCGCGGGTCTCATGTATATTTTTGCCGGTGGAAAGATCCATAATGGTATCGGCACCCCAGCGGCAGGCCCACACTGCTTTTTCCACTTCTTCTTCAATGGAAGAACTGACAGCCGAATTTCCGATGTTGGCATTGATCTTCACCAGGAAATTCCGTCCAATGATCATCGGCTCACTTTCAGGATGATTGATATTGGCAGGAATGATGGCGCGTCCTCTTGCCACTTCCTCGCGGACGAATTCGGGTGTTATGAAATTTGCCGGAAGGCTTGCGCCAAAACTTTCTCCGGCATGCTGCTTTCTCAAGTCTGCATACTGCTTACTCAACTCATGCGCCCGCTGATTTTCGCGGATGGCTATATACTCCATCTCGGGTGTTATGATTCCGTTTTTCGCATACTGCATCTGCGAAACATTGCGGCCTTGTTTGGCACGCAATGGCCTGGGTATATTTTTAAAGTGAATGCCATGAAGCGATTCATCATTCAATCTTTCATTGGCATAGGTTGAGGTGAATGCAGGCAACTCTTCCACATCTCCCCTTTTCAGAATCCATTCCCGTCGAAGCGGCTGCAACCCCTGGTGTACATCCACCTCCACGGCAGGATCCGTGAATGGTCCGCTTGAATCATATACCGTTATTTTTACCTTTTCCTTTCTGACACTTCCGTTTTGCAATTCAATTTCATCGGCAGTGGTAATCTCCCGCATAGCAACCCGAATATTGTGCAGACTGCCCTTCACATATATTTTCTCAGACGCGGGAAACGGTGCGCGAGTAATGGTGTCATCACCGGGAAGTTTACGCTGATCTTTCATAATTCATTTTTTGTTGTTTACAATTAATATAAGTAAAGCGGTTAGCGATCATACAGGTCGTAAATTTATCCTCCCTGTGCTGCTTCAATAATGATCACTTCATCATTTTCATGGAGTTCATATTGCGACCAGTCCTTCCGTTGAATGACGGTTGCATTCACGGCAACAGCCACTCCGCCTTTCTGATCAATCAAAAGTTCTTTCAGCAAAACATACAACTGACTTCCCTGTTTAAGTTCCCGCCAGTTACCGTTGATTTTAATTTTCATGACTGCATTTTTTAACCAGCGGCCAGACTACAAGTCATTCAGGCAGCTGATACGAACATGAAACACTTCCTCTGCGAAAGCCACATCTTGCCTTTTAATTCAGCAACAGGGGTAATGCCGATGCAGAACAGATCATGGTTGGTGAATCATTTTCCAAACTGATAAAAATGAGTAACCGCACGGCAGATCTGATCCTCAGTCATACAGATGTTTCTTTTGAAAAATTTGTTTTAAAAGCAAATGCCAAGAAAACCAAAGGGCGGGATCATTGTAACTTTTCCCTTCGCAGGAATTACCCTGATCAGGTGTTAAGGGTTTGGTCTCAGCCCCACGGCAAAAGGGACACCCCTAAAGTTTTCTTAAAACGAAATTATAAAATTAAACCCACATTTTGCAGTACTAAAGATAAATGGGCTAATAGATGGTAAGGAATAAAAAACCATGGTAAACAGCCTATAACAGCTACGCTGATTATGCCATGACTGCTGGGACTGATGCATGAATCGTAAAGTAAAACCTGCTTCCTTTACCAGGTTCACTTTCAACTTGTATTTCGCCACCCAGCATGTTGACCAGTTTACGGGCAATGGATAATCCCAGTCCCGTGCCACCGAATTTACGGGTGCGCATGGTATCAATCTGATGAAATGGTTCAAAAATGATCTCCTGCATTTCCTTTTCAATACCAATGCCTTTGTCAACCACCTCCGTCAGAATCACCAGCTTATCTCCCTCACGTTTTAACAGTTTACTTATAACAGCAACCACTCCATCATTGGAAAACTTAACAGCATTGCCGATAAGATTTACCATGATCTGCCTGAATCTTATTTCATCGCCGACTACCATCACGGGTATATCACGGCCAATCTTCAGTTCGATCTTTATATGCTGCTCCTTTGCCTTGAGTTTAAAGGAACGCACAACATCTTTCATGAGGCCGCGGAAGTCGTACACATGGTTGATGAGTTCCAGTTTTCCCGATTCAATTTTTGAAATATCGAGCAAGTCGTTGATCAACAGTAAGAGTGAATCAGCCGAATAACGGACAATTTCAACATACTCCTGCTGCTGCGGTGAAAGCTTTGACTGCAGCAATAAATCAGTAAACCCCATAATGCCATTCATGGGAGTTCTGATTTCATGACTCATATTTGCCAGGAACTGGCTCTTTGTCCTGTTCGCTGCCTCCGCCGCTTCTTTCGCTTCCTGCAGCGATTGCTCAAATATCTTTTGCTGCGTTATATTTCTTCCAAGCACGGAAACACCGATTATCCTGCCATCTTCCACCCGGATGGGACTCAATGAGTACTCTACAAAATATTCCTTTCCGTCTATAGCATACGTATCTACCTGGCTGAAAGAATTACCCATTAAACACTGATCATAACGAGCCGTCCAGGTGGATGCCATTTCCGGAGAAAAGCCCTCTGTAATCAGCGCCCCCTGCTTCATGGTGATGCCATAATAAGTTTTAAATGCCTCGGCTATAGGCTTGTTGAAATTGAGAATTCTTTTATGTTCATCAACAGACCAGATGGATTCCTCGCGGTTTTCGATGAGCGCAATAAGTTGAGCCTGACTCTTCTTTACTGCATCTTCCATCGCCTGTCGTTCAGTGATATCAACGGCCGTTCCAACAATACTTACCGGCATGTTGTATTCATCACGTACCAGCTTTCCTTTGGATTCGATTACGATGTATTTATCATCCGAATGCTTTGCACGGTAAATGTGATGGAACATGGCTGTTTCACCGTACAAGTGCCGCCGTAATTTGTACAGCAATCCCGGCAGGTCTGTTGGATGTATGGTCTGCTGCCACTCATCGAAATACTGGGGCACAGTATCCGGCTTGCTGTCAAAAAGTTTTCGCCACGATTCATTAAACGTAACCTTGTTGGTAATCAGGTTCCAGTCCCAGATGCCAACCTGTGTTCCGGCAATTGCCGCATTCAGCCTCACCTCACTGCTGCGTAAGGCGCGTTCTGCTGATTTTCTTGCAGAGATATCTATGATACCCACTACCAGCACATTTCTGCCCTGATAGATATGCGACCTCGAAAAAACTTCAATGTCAATCTTTCTCCCGTCCTTTTTTACACCTACCAGTTCTTCCAGGAAATTTTCCCCCATCATGATCCTCCGCTTCATCTCTTTGCGAAATGAGGTATCATACAACTTCAGCATTTCCTTGCCTTTCAGTTCATCCCCCTCATAGCCAAACATTTTCTGCGCCGAGTTATTAAAGTCAACCACCATTCCATTTTCATGAATAATGATTGCTTCGCGCCC
>JBGAWA010000116.1:0-11278 GCA_044227805.1 Chitinophagales bacterium
TTTGGGACATCGTATATGGAATGGCTGGCAACAGAATTGAAGTAGGCAGCGACAATCGGCCTGTAATAAGTGGATATCCCAATGTGAATTCATTTGGTGCGGCATTTATGAAAGTGGATGAAAACGGAAACCAACTCTGGGCTAACCTTGATGCCGATGGCCCTCAAGGTTTATTCTTGCATGCATTATTGCTCCTAGACAATAACAACAACGCTTATCTCGCAGCAGGTACACTATTTAACATGGCTGTTTGTAAGGTGAACAACGATGGAACCAATGGATGGACGGCATTGACGAGTTCCGGCGGGTATGCGAATTCAATGGTATTGGGAAATAATCTTAACAGTGTTTTTGTGGTTGGCGGAATTACTGCAAGATTAAATGACGAAACAGCACCACCGCCCTGTGATCCTTCCACAAATATTTTCTTCAGCAATATCACCACCACCTCCATCAAAGTAAACTGGGATGCTGTTCCCGGCGCGGTACAATATGAATTATGGCGAAAAAAATCAACGTCGGGTAATAATTGGAAAGTCGTATTTGTACCGGGAAACAAAACTGCGAAAGCGTTTAAAAACCTACCCTGCAATACCAGCTTCGATTTTAAGATCAGGACCATTTGCGATGCGGCAGGAACCGTGATTTCGCCCTTTTCCCCGGTGTTTGCTGCTTCAACCGCTCCTTGCAAACTTGAAAATGAACCCGTAGCCATGCAGCCTTTCAATGTTTATCCAAACCCCGCCACTGATCGCATTACTGTCGAACTTAATTTGAATGAAACCATCAGTAATGCCATGATTGACCTTATTGATGTTAACGGGCGCATTGTACTTTCAGCAAGAATGGATGAAGGAGAAAGAGCATTGGTCAATCTGGAGGTAAGTTCCTTGCCTGCAGGCATCTACCTCGTAAGGATCCATACCGGACAAGATATCATTTCACGGCAAGTCGTGATTGAATAACTTTTTGTCACTGTTTTCAACCCGGATTTTTCCATTGAAAAATCCGGGTTGAACTGCATGAAGCGGCCTTATCTGGCGATCACCATTTGCCTGGCGATCAGCATTTTTCCATCCATGTACAAAGCATATTGATACGTGCCCGGAGTGAGCTGGCCGGCTTCGATTACCACAGAGGTCTGATCACCACTCACCGGTATTGCCTCCACGATGCTGCCGGTAGAAGTTGCCGTAATCATAATTGATGCAGAACCGCATCCCATTGGAATGCTGAACGGAATCAGCGTGCTGTTGTCAGCCGGATTCGGGATATTTTGACCGAGCACCGGAACAGCCTGTGCCGGATCTAAGGAAGTTTTTGCAGTACCATCCATAGCGTGGGAAGAAGGTGCCAGGGCGGAAAGCAATTGATTCAACTGTGATTGCAATGCATCAATCTGCTGTTGCTGTGCGGCGACTTTTAAACTGAGTTGGTCATTACCGGATTGCAGGTTCTTATTTATACTATCTAATTCCTGCACCGCTTTTGTCAAAGGCACCACAAACTCAGCATATCGCAAACCCAAGATATTCCCGCTCTTATCTACACCGCTGAAATCATATCCTGAATTCACGGCGGCAGCATCTACTTCCTGCGCGATAAATCCGCTGAAAGCAATTTTTTCAATTACATAACCCCCTTCCGGTGCAGCCTTGCCGGCTATGTTCATCAGCTCATTTTGTTTGGAAACATTGTAGTGAAAAGTAACCGGCCGCAATTGATTGATAAAATCTAAGCCGGGAACATTTTCCTGCACCTGGTCTTTAATACGGGCATCGCTGCCGGCTGTCCAGTTTACCTGGCAACTATAACTGGAAACCGAAGCATCGCCAATACGGACTTTATTACTCGCATCCACGATGGCATCGCTGCCAATGGCGGTTGCATTGGAAAGCTCATATGCTGCAACGTCAGCACTAAAACCCAAAGCCGTATTATTATTGCCGGTTTTATTGCTACCGAGAGCGGCATAGCCCTCGGCTACGTTATTTTTTCCGCTGGTGTTGGCAGCAAGAGCGTAATATCCGCTTGAAGTATTATTAGTTCCGCTAATGTTGGAAAGCATTGAGTTGTATCCGCTCGCTGTATTTGAACTGCCCGTTGTATTGGCGTAAAGTGCTTTGTTACCGAAACCGGAGTTACCGGTACCTTCCGTATTCGCATAAAGCGCATTGTTGCCATAGGCGCTATTATCGTCACCGGTGGTGTTTGAGTGGAGCGATTGAAAGCCAACGGCGGTGTTCGTATTGTTGGAGCCACCTCCCATACCAACGTCAATTCCATTAATCACTCCACTAATTACCGCATCACCCGATACTTCCAGCCTGGCTGACGGCGTGGCAGTGCCGATACCTACATTGCCATTGCTGACAATACGCATGGCTTCAGTATTATTTGTTTTGATCACTATGGGTTGCGCGTCAGTAGTGCCCAGGAAGTTGGCGGAGGGATCAATCCCACTGTTTCCCTTCAGCAGCCAACCCGGCTTAGGTGTTACCGGCGACCAGCCATTGCCGGCATAATAATAAAAACCGGCATTGCTGTTTGTCTGATAGATCAGCAGTCCTGTTGCCGGCGCCGTTATTGCATCCCGCTGACTCTTGGTCATGCGGGGAATCAACACTCCTCTCGTGGTGGAAGTGATGTCGAGCAAAGAAGATGAATTCGGTGCCTGTGTACCGATTCCAACGGCGCCGTTAGCCGGGAAAATATTTTGTGCGGAAACGCTATGCAAACTGAGCAAGAGCAGTAAAGCAAGGGCCGGATTTTTAGTCAGGTAACGTGATGTTTTCATGTTTTTAGAATTTAGTTTTTTGATGGGGTATTTCGGCAAATGACAATGAACATAAAAGGTAAGCAATTATCGCTGAAATTGTAACACGGCGGCGACCAACCCGACATGAAGGCGTTTGCAGCGGAACGTGGCGCAATAAATCATTCGGCAATTGTGCAGCTGATCAAGAACTTATCGATCAATATTTGCCTGTAGCAATCTATGATAAGGCAGGCATCCGGAATAACCAATGGAATTCTACTGATAAAAAAACCGGAACAGACAGGGCTTGTTCCGGCTTACCATCACATTTCGACATTCTATATAAGAACGCAGAAGGATTTTCAAAATAATAACGCTGCTTGGCAATCGGCAATGGTTACTTCACCACACTTCTCAGTTCTTCGTTGTAGTCCACTACCACTTCATTCCAGGTAGTCATCATCTTATCCCAACTACTGGCCCCATAGAGTTTTTCAAATGATTGCTTTAAACCCCAGTCTTTGCCAAAGTCAGTAAAATTTGTAAAACTGGTCACGAGCCCTACATCCGCGCTACCTGGTGAGTGTACCATACTCCGGTAAACAAGGAAGGCCCTGTTGCCCATGGCAGCATACGATTTGCTCAACTGCTGCAAAAGATCATTAAACCTTTTCATCTCATTACTCTTTACATCAACAGCCCACACATCGTAGTGATCCGAATTGACAAAAATCTCGCGGCCGGTTGACAAATCCGTATCATACTCAAAAATATTTCTGGCATCATACTTCTCAATAAATGGATCTACATTCTTGTTCCAGTCATCCATATGCGCGACACGGTCTTCTCTCGGATCGAGCGCGGCATATGTGGTTGGCCCCATCACCCAAACATACCAGCCTGATCTTGCACCGAAATCAACCGATCGCAAGCCGGCGGCATACTGTCCTGCAGGATGAAACCTGGCAATATGCTCCTTAACGGCCGCTTCCATCTTACCCGCCATACCTGCCTTAGGCAAGAAATGCATGCTTTCCACGATCACGGCAGGCCGCTGTTCCGCAGGTTGTGCTACTGCGCTATCCACGATGAATGAAAGCAGCAACAGGATAAACAAATACTTTCTCATGATTTTCCGGTTTTAAGTATTGGACCAAACAAGGTAATGCAAAGTTTCCAATATAAGCCCCTTAAAGAAATGAGCTTTTATCCGGCCTTCCTGAAAAACCATTTCTGTGAGATCGGCCGGGGAGGCGGAATACCTTCAGCAGCAGAAAAATAATTGATGTAAACATGAGATTGGGTAATATTGCAGCCGCTACGAAATCCGTATGACGCCATCCCGACAACTTGCCGCCATCATGTTTACCGATATGGTAGGCTACACCGCGCTCATGCAACAAAATGAAACGCTGGCAAAACAGCAACGGGATAAGAACAAAGAAATATTTGAAAATTGTCTTAAAAAATTCGACGGACAACTGTTGCAGTATTACGGCGATGGAACCCTCAGTATTTATAAAAGCGCCGCCAATGCCGTGCAAAGCGCCATTGAACTGCAGACACAGTGCAGGATGGAGAAGGTTGACCTCCGTATCGGCATCCACAGCGGCGATGTGATGTTTGATGATACCGGTGTGTATGGCGATAGTGTCAATGTAGCTTCACGGCTGGAGTCACTGGCTGTTCCCGGAAGTGTTTTTATTTCAGAAAAGTTATTTGATGAGATCCGCAACCAGCGCATTGAAGCCAATCCGCTCGGTTATTTCGAATTGAAAAATGTGCAGAAACCAATTCTGGTGTATACAGTAGCCAATCCGGGCCTCATCGTTCCATCAAGAGATGAAGTAAAGGGAAAAGTGAAACAGACGCTCAACGCTGTTGCCGTGCTTCCATTTACCAGTCTTAGTTCCGACCCGGAAAATGAATTTTTCTGCGATGGCATTACAGAAGAACTGCTGAATGTGCTGGCGAAGATTGATGGACTGCAGGTTACGTCCAGGACCTCTTCCTTTGCCTTTAAAGGAAAAAATGAAGACATCCGTGAGATAGCCGCCAAGCTGAATGTACAGAAAGTGCTGGAAGGAAGTGTCCGGAAAGCGGGCAACAAAGTGCGCATCACCGCACAGTTGATCAATGCGTCTGACGGCTATCACCTGTGGAGCGAGACGTATGAGCGAAACCTGGAAGATATTTTTGCGGTACAGGATGATATCGCCAGAGAGATTGCAAACCGGTTTCGTATCAATCTCAGTGAAGCAGATCATAAGAAGCAGCTTGCCAAAGCTCCTACCAGCAACCTGGAAGCCTATAAATGCTACATAAGAGCTTTGCAGCTATACGATCGAGCAGATCCGTTATCCAGACAGCGCGCGATTCAGCTTTTTAATGAAGCCACTGAGCTGGATTCCCAATTCGCTTACCCGCATGGATGGCTCGCATCACTCTATGCTTTTTTCGGACAGATTGGTGCGATGCCCGCGGCTGAATCTATACGGCTTACCAATTATCATGCATCGAAGGCTATTGCCATAGATCCTGAAAATGTCATGTCGTTGATTGCGATGGCAGTCATTAAGTTTTACAATGAGTGGGATTGGAAAGAAGCAATGCGACTGACTGAAAAAGCCATTGAGATCAATCCTAATGATCCACAGGTATACGCCATGCGCGCCGAATTCCGGTTTGCCCTATTGCAATTTAATGAGGCTGTTGAAGATGCAAAAATTGCGCACGACCTCGATCCGCTTTCTGTAGATATGGTGGCAACAGCCTCGCGCATCTGCCTAACCATAGGCCATATTGAAGAGGCGGAAAAATATTGCAGGGAGGCGGAGTTGATGGATCCTAATCATATATTGGTCAGCAATATGAGTGGTTACATCACAGGGTTTAAAGGTGACTGGAATAAGGCGCTGGAGATGTTTGAAACAGTTCACAAAATTGCAGGCGACTTTCCGCTATTACTGCTGGCCATTGCCTTTGCCCATTCTAAACTCAACCATAAAGCGGCGCTTCAGCAAATGTTTCAGCAGCTCGAAAAGAGGCAGCTGGAAGAGCCAGAGACCAACTTCGATTTTCTCTTGCTCGCAATTGCAATGTGGGTTGGCGATGAGGAAAACATGAACCACTATTTCGCTAATTGCGTGGAAAAGAAATTATTGTGGTCCATTATGTTTTATGGGACCGTCTTTCTGGAAAGCGCCACCCATTTTACTCCACTCCTTGAACAGCGGAAAAAAATGGGACTTCCGTTACTTGATGAGGGAATGCACGCTGGCACTTCATAGCCGCAGCATTTCGTTTCAGCGGCTTAATACGATGTAATCGTTCAATAAAGTTTTCAAGAATAACGTATTGTCTTCCGGCCTTTCTGCCAGCGCAAGCTGATCTGAAAATTTTTCCGCCAGCATACGGATCGCTTCGTGATGTGCTGCGTTGTTATAAAATTTCAAACGATCCAGCGCCTGTTTTACTAACAGCATATCCTGCTCCGTAAAATTTTTTACTGCTGTGTATGTCGGCTGATAGGTATCGGTTGCATGCATGGAAAGCACCTCTTTAAGGCTGACCGCTAACCAGGGCGTAAGTTTTATGACTGCCGTGCCTGCCAGCAGGTCGCCCAGCCGCTGCTGTCTTTCTGTTGAACTGATCAGCATCACTGCAACAGACCCGAGAGAAAACCAGATGTCGATAAACCGGAAAGCCCAACGGATGAGGTAGTCACTTGCCGTGGGTTCTTTACCATTGAGCTTCACAATCTTCAGTCCCATCATGCGCTTGCCTATGCTCTGTCCATTCAACCACATTTCCTGCGCCAGCGAATAAAAAATGAGGAAAGGAAAAATCAGCAGGTACAATACATAATCAAAATCGCCGGTATTGATCATGGTGGTAAAAAGGAATACCAATATCATCACTGACAGAAATAATACAAGCACGTCAATAAAAAACGACAATAACCGGTCGCGCAATGCAGCCAGGGCGTACTGAATGGTTACATTTTGTGTGGTGATGATGTCTATGGTCTGCATGAACACATTTTTGCTGGAGGAAATGTAATTCGCCTGCTAATACCGCCAACGCCCAACGATAAAGGATGGTACTTTTCGACTTGCCCCGGGTGGCAACAACAATCCGATAATTTTATGCTCCGCATCAAAAATCAGATTTAAAGTGACCGGGTCTTTACAAAAATTACACCTTCCAGTCTCAATAAATGTACAAAGATATTTCCTGCAGCTTCCCTATCCGGCGCCTCAATTCTGCCGCCGTAAAGTGTATCATGCCGTAATTCGTCCGGTTGTTTTAATGCGGGCTCTTCGCCGGAAAAATTAAACAGCGGCAGGACGGCTATTCGTTTGCTTATATGCTCAAAGCGACTATCTGCATCCTGTCCGCTTTTTGCTGAAATTTATCCATCTTACAGCTAAGATGCGCGAAACAAATTTCATACGGCAGAACCAGGAAAAATGGAAGGCGTTTGAAGATATCCTCAATGCTGAAAAAAAAGACCCTGATAAGCTCAGTAACCTGTTTGTACAAATAACCGATGACCTGTCATTTTCCCGCACGTTTTATCCAAACCGTTTTGTACGTGTTTATCTCAACAATCTTGCACAGCGCACCTTTCTCAGCATCTACAAAAACAAAAAAGAAAAACGAGGACGGTTTTTTCATTTCTGGAAAGACGAACTGCCACTACTCGTGTATCAGTCACGCATCGAATTCCTGCTGTCGTTCATTGTTTTTAGTCTTTCTTTCTCGATCGGTGTTTTCTCCGGCATGCACGATCCGGGATTTGCCGCATCGATACTGGGTGACAATTACGTGAACATGACCACAGAAAACATCAACAGCGGCGATCCGATGAAAGTATATAAAGAATCCAATGGCATGGACATGTTTCTCGGCATCACTTTCAACAACCTGAAGGTCGCTTTCATGACCTATCTATTCGGCCTTCTTTACGCCGCCGGCACCTTAGCCATTTTGTTGTACAATGGTATAATGGTGGGCACCTTTCAGTATTTCTTTATCGAGCATCATCTCTTTCGTGAATCATTTCTCACGATCTGGATGCATGGCACGCTGGAGATTTCGTGCATCATCCTGGCAGGCGCAGCGGGACTGGTGCTGGGCAAAGGCCTTGTTTTCCCGGGCACCTATTCACGCCTGCAATCCCTGCAGTTGTCAGCCCGACGTTCACTGAAAATAATGATCGGCATTGCCCCGATTATTGTCACTGCTGCCATCATCGAATCTTTTTTCACACGCTTTACAGATGCTCCGGATTTCATCAGGCTGTTTGTCATTTTGCTCTCCCTTTTATTCATTCTCATCTACTTTGTATGGTATCCGATTCAAAAATCACGCAGCGCGGAATGGCCGGCCGAATCGAAATGGCCGGCTACCAATGAACAACTGCCCGACCTTACCATCATCCGCAACAACGGTGAAATTTTCGGCGATATCTTTATTTTCTTCCGCAAATACTTCAGCCGGTTGCTGCAGCTCAACCTCGCATTAGCCGCTACGGCCACTGCAGTATTGTGGATCATTAACCCGGATGAGTGGCGTGATGATTACCTTTTCGACGGCTGGTCGTTTCTGAAAGCAGGCGCCTACTTTCAGCATTATTCTATCATCATCTATACCTGCAACACGCTGATGCTTGCCATCAATGCCACAACAGTTTATGCCTGGCTACTCCGTGATTTACTGCCCGCCGTAAATCATGAAAGGTTATCCGTCTTTTCTTTTTTCCGTCAATATTTTCTCACCATAGGTTTCGTTTCCGTTGTGCTCAATGCACTTTTCCTGTTACCCGGTCTGTTTTCGTGGCTGCTGTTTCCTCTGCTGTTGCCGGTACTGCTGCTCTGGTTGTTGTTTTCGTGGATATTGTTTCCGCTGCTGTTCCCGGTGCTGCTGCTCTGGTTGTTCAGCATGCTATATCAGCATCACAGCCCCATCAAAGCCTTTCAACAGATCCAAAACATTGTCAGTGAAAGTGTTTTCAGGATATATGGATTGTTCCTGCTTCTCACATTGGTTTCATTTATCCTGTACTTTTTCATTGACTCACCAGTGGTTTGGTTTCTCCTGAATGTCATTAAATGGAATGTGCTGCTCGGACAGGAAACCGTCAACCAGGTTTACGATTTCACCCTCCGGCTGGTCACACTTTTCTCTATCAACTTTCTGCTATTCATCGCACTGGCAGGAGCGGGCCTCCAATATTTTTCACTGAAAGAAATTAGTGATGCCGGCAACCTCAGGCAGCGTATTGCGCTGATTGGAACAAAAACCACCCAAGCATGAATAACGGCTTTGGCTTTTCACATAGTGCCCTTGCAACATCCGCCATTTTGATGTTGCTGCTATCGGGAAATCCTGTTCTATCAGCTCCAGACATGGATTCCATGCCGGCGAATTCATTTTTTGATTTCACGGATTCTGTAACAACAACGCCTGCACTTTCAATTGATTCAGCCGGGCTACATCAACAAACGGAGATCCAACGGGCATACTATAACCAAACTATGCAACCACGGGATTTTAACAGGGAAACCTGGAAAAAGGCGACAGAAGGACTTGATTACAGTGACGATCAAACGAAGAAGTCTGAAGTACAAAAGAATGATAAAGAAGAACAACCCGCTTACAAGGTCTCTCAGCAAACATTGCGGCTGATTGCCTTCGCTGTGTTGTTCTGCCTGCTGCTACTCATTCTATTAAGAGCATTCGGTGTACAGCTTTTCGTCGGAAAGAAAAGACAACAGGCGGAGCAAACTTTCTCCACAGAAACAATAATGGAGAATGCCCCTGCAACCGCATGGGATCGCCGGCTGCAGGACGCTATTGAACAAAGTAATTACAGGCTGGCAGTGCGTATCTATTACCTGATGATCATTAAAGAACTGTCGGCCCAACAACTAATTCACTGGCAAAAGGAAAAAACGAACTTCGATTACGTAAGCGAACTGCAGAACACAAGCTCCTACAGTGGGTTCAGGGAAGCGACCTTGCTCTTCGAACAGGTGTGGTATGGAGAGTTGAATGTAAGCAAGCCGCGATTTGATGAGCTGAGTATCCTTTTCAAAAAATTGCTGACCACCCTTACAGTGTCTTCATGAAAAGAACCCGCACAATATGGATCATTGTTGTGACCGCTTTCTGTCTCCTGATCGCCTTATTATGGTACCGGCTCAGCGATAAAAAGCAGGTGAGCTGGTATGCACTGTACAGGGAAAGCGGGCAGCAGCCTTACGATCTAAGCGTGATGTCAACATTGTTGCAACACTACTATCCCGCTAACACTTATACCACACTTCATCAATCAATAGCTGCAACACTGCCATTAGCCGGTACAGCAAAAAGCAGTTATGTGTTTATCGGCGCACAACTATATTTTGCCGAAAAAGATGTACGCCACCTTCGCGAGTTTGTATTGAATGGCAACGATGCATTCATCGCCGCAGAGGTGTTACCCGCTGAGCTGTTTGACAGCATCATCCGCTTTGGAGAATTTCCGGATTACCATCTTCCGTTCTTTGCGGATTCCGTGATACGGGTTGATTTCAGCCATCCGTCATTATTCAAAACAAGTGCTTATCGGTTCGATTATATTTTTGAATGGAAAAACGAAATCAACCACTGGAATTATTTTCCTGATTCAATGATCAGCGAAGCAGGGCATCCTTGTATTCAGCTTGCCTCCGCAAATGATTCCTTTATCAATTTTATCAAGGTACCTTATGGCAAGGGAGCGTTTTACCTCTATTCTACGCCGCTCTGCTTTTGCAATTACTACCTTATTCAACCGGATGCCCTGGAGCATGCTGAAAAAGTTTTCTCCCATCTTTCCGCTTCCAACATTTACTGGGATGAATTCAGCAAGGTGCCGCAGCGGAGCCCCGGCAACCGTGGTGATACTGAAACACCGCTGCGGTACATTCTTTCGCAAACAAGCTTGCGCTGGGCCTGGTATGTGCTGCTGTCCATGACCGTTTTGTTCCTGCTCTTCCGTGCGCGGCGCGATCAACGTATTATTCCGGTAGTGGAACAATACAGTAATACATCCCTTGAATTCATACAAACTATCGGCAGCCTTTATCTGCAGCAGCATAACCACCGAGCGCTGGCCTTGCAGAAGATGAAGCTGTTTCAGTTGTTCCTCCGGCAACGTTATGGTCTGCCAACTAAAGTGATGGACCAGGATTTTGTAAACAAGCTCGCGGAAAAATCGCAGGTGCAAAAGGGTCGCATCACCGCCATTCTCGACGATTTTCAAACAATTGAAAATATGCAGGTCATCAGCCGTCAACAACTGGAAGCCCTTCATGCAGCCCTTTACTCTTTTTATAAATCCTGTAAATGACCCGCACAATTCCAAAAAAAAAGCTTGACTGACTGTGACCACCCATGCACGGTGCTTTTGAACACCCCTTTTGCCATTCTTGGGTTCCATCGGTTTACTACAGGCAGGACGGGCCTATTGATTCAAAAATTCTGCTGATA
>JBGAWA010000005.1:0-77373 GCA_044227805.1 Chitinophagales bacterium
ACAACCTGCTTGTATTTAACCGTCGTGACGCTGTGAAACAAGGTGAATATAACCGGTCCGAAAAATTCGGCTGGTTTGTATGGAAGCGCGCGATGATGAGCCGGAAACTGATGAATACCGGTGGTGAGCGAATGAAAAATTTTATGCTCAAATTCCTCTTTACCAAATCATGGGGTACACACCGTGAAATGATGCAGGTAGCGCCGAAGTCGTTTAATCAGTTGTGGAAGGAGAAGTATCATACAAAATAAATAAGCCCTATCCTGCAAGACGGCAGGTATGTTTGGGAGGATACTCCTGTGCTGTCGCTGAATAGGAATCACACATTTTGCAGTTCAAGGCAGCACCCCGACAGAGAACCGTTTAAGATTTGCGAAACATTTTCTTTTTTGATAAGAATGAGTACCCCCTAACCGATCTCAGTCGTAGCGAAGCGGGATTTTTTCCATAGTAAAATCAGGGTTGATACCCATTTTGAGAGGCAGAACATTGGAAGGCTTAAACCCGGTGGAGCGCTTTTTCAATGGAGAGATCCGGGCTGAATCTTTATGAAGAAGCGTATAAAAATCTCTGCCGGTTTAATATCTTGTGTTGTATCATCTATACTATAAATCTATATCTATGACGCACCCAACAGATTTTCCAGATCAATTTAGCATCACCGCCGAATTCATTCAGCACACCGGCCAGCACATTTTTCTTACCGGTAAGGCAGGCACCGGCAAGACCACCTTTTTGAAGCACATCAAAAAAAGCAGTGGAAAGAAAATGGTGGTCATTGCCCCTACCGGTGTAGCAGCCATCAATGCAGGTGGTGTAACGATGCACTCTTTTTTCCAGTTACCGATGGGCTGCTTTCTGCCGGGAACATTCCGCAGCTCTTTTCAGTCACATCAACAGGTTACCGATAAGCACCATCTGCTGCACAACCTGCGTTACAGCGCGGAGAAAATTGAACTACTGCGCAATCTGGAGCTGCTCGTGATCGACGAGGTGAGCATGCTGCGCTGTGACTGGCTGGATGCGATGGACCTGCTGCTCCGCACGGTCCGCAAAAACCAGTATGAACCATTTGGCGGCGTTCAGGTGCTTTTTATCGGCGACCTGTACCAGTTGCCACCGGTAGCCACCGATCAGGACTGGCAATTGCTGAAAGACTATTACGCAACGCCCTTCTTCTTTTCTGCGCAGGTGATGAACCAGGCAAATCCCCTGTGCATCGAATTGAAAAAAGTGTACCGCCAAAGCGATGAGGCTTTCATCCACCTGCTCAATAGGGTTCGCAACAATGAGGTGCTGGAGGAAGACCTTTTACGTCTGCAGCAATTACATAAGCCGGCATTTACCCCTGATCCTAAAGATCATTTTATCACGCTAACGACCCATAACTACAAAGCTGATGACATTAACAGCAGTGAGTTAAGAAGGCTTCCCGGAAAAGAATTTACCGTGAAAGCAACGCTAACCGGTGAATTCCCTGAGCGGGTCTTTCCTGCTGAACATACCTTGGTGCTTAAGAAGGGTGCGCAGATCATGTTTATCAAAAATGATGTAAAAGAGAAGAAATACTTCAATGGAAAGATCGGGTTGCTGGAAGGGACAGAACAAGATGATGATGGGGAATACATCCGTGTACGTTTTCCAGAAACGAATGAAACGATAAGGGTGCAGAAAGAAACATGGCGCAACATCCGCTACAGTTTTAAAGAACAGGAGAACAGGTTGGAAGAAGAAGAACTTGGCTCCTTTACACAATATCCCATCCGGCTTGCCTGGGCCGTCACCATTCACAAAAGCCAGGGTCTTACCTTTCAGAGAGCGGTTATTGATGCCGGCGCTGCGTTTGCTCCGGGACAGGTGTATGTGGCGCTCAGCCGGTGTGTTTCACTGGATGGCATCATACTCCGTTCGCCCATCCGGCGCGAGGTAATTAAAACGGATGAGGCCATTGTTGCTTACATGATGCAGCAGCCTGATCAGCAACAGTTGCAAAATTCGCTGTTTGCCGAAAAGGAAATTTATGCTTTAAAGACTACACTGGCGCTTTTCAACCTGCAACCTCTTACAGAAAGGATCATTGATTTCATTCGATATATGGGTTTGCGGAAGCTGGAAGAAAAAGAAAAAATTATCGCCGGATTACATGGTGTTCATGCTACGCTACTGGGTATGCACGATGTGGCACAACGGTTCCAGGCACAGATAAAAGGAATTGCAGCGGAATCGCTTCCCGGAAATATCACCGTGCAACTACAGGAAAGAGTTGAAAAAGGCAGGGCTTACTTTGGAAAAGAAATGGATGAGAAAATTATCGCACCGCTGGAACGGCTCCACATCTCGCTGCAACAGATGAAAAAAGTGCGCAAGGTGCTGCAGGAAATGAATGCCGTAATCCGGTTCTGCAACAACTTTGCCCTGCGTTACCGCCATAAAGAAAGCAATATGGATTTGATGGAAGCACAACGTGGTGATGCTGAAACTGCAACAGATAGTTCCGGATCTGAACAAACAGATGACCTGCTGCAGGAATTGAAAATGCTCAGGAAAAAATTGTCGCGCGATGAAAATCTTCCTCCTTACCGTATTTGCAATGATACCACACTCAAAGAAATGGTGAAATATCTTCCGCAATCCATTACTGAAATGTCGATGATCAAAGGCATGGGAGATTTTACACTGAATGCATACGGCGAAACCTTTTTGCAAGCCATACAGAGATTCTCCGGCGCGCATCACCTGAAGAGCAACATTCATCTTAAAGCGAAGGATCAGAAAAATGCAAAAAAAGCTTTGGCACGGTCAATCAGTGTGACTGGTGATGCGCCGGCAAAAAAAGGTACCGGCAGCTCGCAGCTGCAAAGCTTTCAGCTCTTTCAGTCGGGTAAAAGTGCGGAAGAAATTGCTGTCCTTCGCGACTTCGCGGTTAGTACGATACAAGCGCATCTCGCCTATTTTGTTGAGACGGGCCAATTGGATGTGTTGCAGCTGATAACCCCTGAAAAACTGGAACAGATCAAAGATGCATTACAGAAAGCACAGGGACCGGGCCTCTTGTCCGTCAAACAATTGCTGGGTGATGATGTGAGCTATGCGGACATCCGGTTTGTTAAAGCCCACCTGAAAAAAGCAATCATCAGCAATACCGCTGCTGGTTGAAGTGCGGTTCAAAATCCATTGCCTTTTTAATCCCAAATTTTGTATTCCTACACAGCAATGGGTTTAGCCGTTGTGCAGCAATATGTATGGTCTGTAAAACATTTTGCGTAATAAACCCACATTTTGCAGTTCAAAGCGGCAACGGGTTTAACCCCGACGTAGAGCTGCTTAGGGTTTGTGAAACATTTTCTTTTCTTGACAAATTGAGCAAACCCTTAGCAGCTCTAAGTCGCAGCGAAGCGGGATTTTTCCACTGAAAAATCCGGGATAAAAAATTGCGCACCCCTTTGGCAGCGCAAAGACTTAACCAAGCGGGATTTTTCAATTGAAAATCCGGGTTTCGATGTAAAATGCCGGCGTAATACAGGTTTATATAAATCTTACGATCTTTCAGCCATCATACTTCCTTGTTAGAAGATTTATTTTCTCATCACAAAAATTAATTTCATGAACAAGCTTTTCCATTGCATTTTATTCTTCAGCGTGATCCTCATCACACAAACTTCCTGCAAGCAGCAAGGGAAGATGAATGCCGGTTCCGGTTGCAACCTTGACACTTTTCTGAATGCATATATAGACACAACCGTAAGGCCACAAGACGACTTCTTTCTTTTTACCATGGGAAAATGGGTGAAAAACAATCCGGTCCCTGCCTCCGAAAGATCCTGGGGTATCTGGAGCAAGGTGAATGAAGAAAATTACAGCCGGATGAAAAGCATAAATGAAGAAGCGGCGGAAATGACTGCGGAAAACGGAACCAACTGGCAAAAGATCGGTGACTTCTGGCACACAGGAATGGACACGATAGCTATCGAACAGCAAGGCATTCAGCCCCTGGCAGCACAACTGGCCACCATCAGCACACTGGCGGATATAAATGCCGTGGTGGAAGAAATCGGTTACCTGCAGTCGATTGGCGTTGCCGCACTTTTTGACGGATACATCTACCAGGATGAGATGAACAGCGAAAAGATGTTCCTTCACTTGTCACAGGGAGGATTGGGATTGCCGGACCGCGATTACTATTTCGACAACGACAGCCGTACAAAAAATATCAGGAACGAGTATGTGAAGCATATTGCCAAAATGTTTGTCCTGATGGGTGATGATACCACTGTTGCCGCTGCTAACGCGGCCACCATCATGCGCATGGAAACTTCACTCGCTGAGAAATCACGCAAGCTGGCCGCACTCCGGGATCCGTATGAAAATTATAACAAGATGGCGGTGGCAAGCCTGAATAACATGACTCCTTCAATCAATTGGAATAGCCTGCTGGCAACCAATGGCATCAAATCCGTTGACTCCGTTATTGTGGGCCAGCCAGAATTTTTCAAACGCGCGGAGGAAATGGTGAAAAAAGAGAGTATTGACTACTGGAAAACTTACCTGCGCTGGAACCTGATCAATACGTATGCTGATAAACTGAGCAAACCTTTCGATCAGCAGAATTTCAGTTTCTATGGAACAATATTGAATGGAACCCGGGAGCAACGTCCGCGCTGGAAACGCGTTTTGGACGAAGAAGAAAACCTGATGGGATTCATGCTGGGGCAGTTATATGTGGAGCGGTATTATTCACCTAAGGTGAAAGCACGCTACGATAAGATGGTGGACAATGTGCTTGATGCCTACCGCGAACGTATCAATAAACTGGACTGGATGAGTGATGCCACCAAACAAAAGGCGCAACAGAAACTGGGCACGGTTATGAAAAAGGTAGGTTATCCCGACAAGTGGAGAGATTATTCCACCCTCACCATTGATAAAAGTTCCTATGCGGAAAATGTGATACGTGCCACCAAATGGTTCAATGATTATGAAATTTCCAAGCTCGGTAAACCGGTTGACCGTACCGAATGGGAAATGACCCCTCAAACCTGGAATGCTTATTACAATCCATCTAACAATGAGATTGTGTTGCCGGCAGCGGCTTTTATAGTTCCCGGCATGGCAGATTCCTGTGTGGATGATGCCATCATGTATGGTTACGCGGCAGGTTCCACCATCGGACATGAAATTACCCATGGGTTTGATGATCAGGGCAGTCAGTTTGATGAAAAGGGAAACCTCGTGGAATGGTGGACGAAAGAGGACCGTTCAAAGTTTTTGGAACGGACGGGAATGATCGTCAAACAATTTAATGAATATGTTGTGCTCGACAGCCTGCGCATCAATGGTGATGCAACACAAGGTGAAAACATTGCAGATCTCGGCGGCATGCTGCTTGGGCTTGATGCTTTCAAAAAAACAGAACAATATCAGAAAGGCGAAAAAATCGGCGGCTTTACGCCGGTGCAGCGGTACTTCATTGGCTTCGCACTTTCCTGGTACGGGCAGGTTCGTGATGAAGCACTGGCAGTGCGTGTTAAGACAGATGTGCATGCGCCGAACTTTCTGCGGGTTAACGGGCCACCCGTAAACATTGACGAATTCTATACCGCCTTCAACATTCAGCCGGGTGATAAAATGTACCGGCCCGATAGTTTAAGGGTGCGGATCTGGTAGTCCTGCAATTTCCATTTTGTTCGCTGCGGAATTGTAAGAAATCAAAAATCGGAGAGGCTGCTTTTTCTGCAGTGTCAAAGATTGAACCCACATTTTGTAGTTCAAAACGGCAACGGGTTTAACCCCGACGTAGAACTGCTTAGGGTTTGAAAAACATTTTCTTTTCTGAAACAGATGAGCAAAACCCTGGCAGATAGGAGTCGCACAGAAGCCGGATAGTATCATTGAAAAATCCCGGCTGCCGCATCATCTAAGCCGAAGCATACTTGCAAAGCAAAAAGCCGCAACACGGTTGAACGTGTTGCGGCTTTTTGCTGCAGCGGAATCAAATAACACCCCATTGCACAGTCAAATAATACATAACGTAAAGGCAAGTGACAGAAAGTGTTGAATTGAATGTATTAGCCACCATAATTCAATTCGTCACTGCCGAAACAACAATTGGAGAAAAGTGCTTCGGCAAATTTTCACCATGAAAACACTTCCTGCCACTTGCCCTATACCCCCAAACAATTAATGATTCAAAGAACCGTGATAAAAGTAGGTTTCGCGTTAACATGTTTAAACCAATTTCAAAATTATTTTCTAATTTTTCGATTCCGTCTAAATTTCATTACCTATTTTTGAAAGTATCTAAAAACACTCCCAGTCATGGCGACAAAATTGAATTTTGACAAATTGGATCTGCAAATAATCTCGGAGATGATGCGCAATGCCTCTGTATCCTATAAAGACCTCGGCAAGAAGTTATATGTTTCGGGAGGCACCATTCATGTACGCATGAAAAAGCTGCAACGGCAGGGTGTGATTACCGGATCACGTTATCACATCAACCTGAAAAAAATAGGCTATGATGTAATCGCTTTCATTGGTGTTTACCTGGAAAAAAGTTCGATGTACGATTCCGTTGCCAAAGAGTTGAATAAAATTCCGGAAATCGTCCGGCTGAACTATACTACCGGTAACTACAGCATGTTTGCTGAAATTGTATGCCGCGACATGGATCACCTGAAGTTTGTATTGCATGATGAATTGCAAAAGATAAAAGGCATTGAACGAACAGAAACACTGATTTCACTGGAAGAAAGTTTCAACCGAAGCGCTGAAATTATTAAGGGCAGATGAGGGCGACTATCGTGTTCGGCGATTATCCGACATATGCTTTCATCACGCGATGCAACCGGCAAGTTTCAGGGCATGATTATTTTTCCTCCTGCATCAGCTTCCACAATACCCCTTCTTTTAACGCATAAGCGGATTGAGTGATCTTTTGAATGTGGAATTGCTGAAGTACCACATCGGTAAGAATGGCTGCCACCACCATCATCGCGGCACGGAATGGTTTCATGCCCTTCATCTGCAACCGTTGTTGCAGATTGCTCTTGATGAGTTGCTGATAAAGTTTTTGAAATTGTTCTTCTGAAAAATCGAAACTGGTAACCGGTCCGGGATGCTCCGTATAAGCGGTTTCCGGTGCTATCATATTTGCGAAAGTATCAAATGAACCGGACGCGCCGATGAGCTGTGTGATCTTATAATGCTGCTTTTGCAGAAAAAGTGGTTGCAGCATTTCTTCCAGGAATGCCTTCAACTGCAGGATTTCCTGCGGATGAATCGGTTCATGTTGCTGAAATTGTTTCAACAACACGGAAGCACCTATCGGGAAACTTTGCTTCCAGAATATCTCATCTTCATTGGCAATAATAAACTCAGTGCTACCTCCGCCGATGTCCATGATCAGCAGCGGTACAGATGATAATTTTACGGCCTGCTTTACACCCAGGAATATCAACTCCGCTTCTTCCTCCCCAGATATTTTCCGCACTTCCATCGGGCAAATGGCGCTGATCTGCTCCATAAAATCATTGCCATTGGAGGCGGTTCTGATGGCCGCCGTTCCAAAAGCGACGACTTGTTGCGGCTGAATTTCGTCTATCACGGCTTTATATTGCCGGATCTGCTGCAATCCGCGCGCGAATGGTTTTTCACCAATTTGCTGCAGTCCATCTTCACCCAATTGTACAAATTCTTCCGCCTTGTACAACACATTCACCCTGCTGTCATTAAAGACATCGGCAATCAGCAGGTGAAAGGTATTGGTACCAAGATCCAGAATGGCCACACGTTTATTCATGACCTAATAGTAAGGAATTAGGACGGAATGGAGAGTGTGGTGCGAAAGCTTCCCAACAAAAATTGTAAGCAAGATTACAAAGTGAAGAAACAGTTTCTATTTTTGAAGCACATAACTGATCACGCTCATGACAGAACTCTCCCGCAGGAAATTTATCAGGCAAGCTTCAGCACTTGGTGCAGGTGCCTGCTGCCTCGGTGCCCTTTCCACGATTGAAAGCTGCACTACCTCACTCGAGGCAATTGGCACAGAAAAATCAATTGTAGAAACTCCCGGTCAAATCTCCATCCTAAAATCTTCTGTGGCCGGGCAAACCTATACTAAACTAAGTTCCAGCAAATTCAGGGATCCCATTTTTCTGAACATGAATGCGGATGGCAGTTATACTGCAGTGCTCATGAATTGTACCCACAAAGGATGCAGCCTTGGCGCCTCGCAGGGTAAATTTGTTTGTCCTTGCCATGGTTCCGAATTTGACCTGACCGGACATGTATTAAAAGGCCCCGCCAAAACGGATCTGCAAAGCTTTCAGGTTACAACCGATGATTTGCATATTATTGTCAAGTATCAATAAACAGCTGGCAGCACAGGATCATTAACCCGGAAAGGCCCGGTTAATTTCCGCTACATACCTTCTTGCTGAAGGAGGATTTTTTGTGTGAAATGGCTGCCGCCTGCTATCTATTGCATCCCCTTTTTCACACACTCATTAAAGCTTCATTCTTCCGATTACATTTGCAGTGCTTTCATGAGTCATCCACCTACCTTCACTGACTGGATTTTACTGGCGCTGCTGGCGCTTATCTGGGGCAGTTCCTTTATACTGATGAAAAAAGGGTTGGAAGTCTTTCAACCTGAACAGGTGGCGGCACTTCGTATTGTGATTACTGCCACAGTACTGCTACCCATAACCGTGCTACATCTCCGGACCGTGCAAAAGGAGAAGGTCAGGTACATTGTGCTGCAGGGTTTGTTTGGCAATTTTATTCCAGCCTTTCTGTTTACTGCCGCGCAACAACACATCAACAGCTCACTGGCGGGCATTCTTAATTCGTTGTCCCCCGTTTTTGTGCTGCTGCTGGGCATCCTTTTTTTCAATACCGGTTATACGTTTTGGAGAATCGGAGGGATGACGGTGGCATTTGCCGGTTCCATCCTCTTGTTGCTTTTTCAGGATGGCAGCGGCATACAATTCAAGGGCGCCTATGGCTGGCTGATTGTGCTCGCAACGGTCTCCTACGGCATCAGTTCCAACATCATCAAAAAATTTCTGCATGATGTAAAACCTGTCACGATCAATGCGCTGGCTTTTTCCTTCATGCTGCTTCCGGCACTCCTGGTCTTATACCTGACACATCTGCCACAGACCTTTACAGTAAATAACGAGTCACTTGCCGCACTGGGTTACATTGCCCTGTTAGGCATCGTGGGATCAGGTGTTGCTTCCATTATCTATTTCCGGTTGATTCACCATACAACGGCTTTATTTGCATCGTCAGTAACCTACCTCATTCCAATTGTCGCTTTGTTTTGGGGCCTTTTGGCAGGGGAGTCCATCGGCCTTATCGACTATGCCGGTATGGCGTTGATTCTTTCCGGTGTTTACCTCGTGGGGAAATGAGTTGTAGTAAAATTGCCTTTTCTCTTTCGTTGATCCCGGATTTACCAATGGAAAAATCCCTCTTCGCTGCGACGGGAAACTGCTACCGGCGGGCTGAAAAGCAATTTTCCATCTCGCCGTAATGAAATCACCGGCAGGCAATCATCGAAATCTCAACGTTCACATTCAGGGGCAACCCGGATACGGCTACTGTCTCTCTGGCCGGGTAATCGCCCGTGAAGAAACTTCCGTAGACTTCATTCACGGCGGCAAACAGTTTCATATCGGAAAGAAAAATGGTGGTCTTCACCACCTGTGAGAAGTCATAACCGGCAGCAGACAATATTGCCTGCAGGTTTTCCATCACCTTCCGTGTTTCGCTGGCGGTGTCAGCGGTAATGAGCTCGCCGCTAATGGCATCCTTGGCAACCTGTCCGGAGATAAACAGCATATCTCCGGTATTCACAGCCTGGCTGTAAGGCCCGATAGGTGCCGGTCCTTTATCGGTTACTACAATTTGTTTTTTCATGACAGTGGTTGATTGAAAGGGAAAAGATAGCACTCTTTTCTCGCTGATAACAAGGGCCGTTACGATGATTGCAAAAGCCTCAACAGTGTCAATCATCAGGAAAAGATTATCCGCCAACGGTTACCTTTGCAGGCACCATCGAATTCATCCTGATTCCTTGAAAATATTTGCCACCGGACATCCAAGACGCCTTGCCGAATTGAAAGAAAAAATCGGTACGGCTCATACAGTGCACCTGCACGAAGGTCCCGGTGCAGCAGCAAGCCTATTAGATGCATTTGATCTCTTGTTTGATCTTAGTTTTGATGACAACCCTTCCGGACTTGCTGCTTATGCAGTTCTTCAAAACAAACCGGTGTTGGTTTGCGCTGTAAAAAAATCACTCACGCAATTAATTTCGCTTTACGATGGTGATATAGGTTGTCACCTCATTGGTTTCAACGCACTGCCTACGTTTATTAATCGTTCGAGGTCAGAAGTTTCCTTTTTAAATGATGCCGCTGCACATGCATGGCAACAAATATCGCAGGCCCTTGGCTGGGAATACGATACGGTGGAAGACAGGCCGGGCATGGTTTCTATTAAGGTAATAGCCATGCTGATTAATGAAGCTTGTTTTACACTGGAGGAACAGACTGCCAGTATGCATGACATTGATAGGGCCATGAAACTGGGACTTAATTATCCATGGGGCCCGTTTGAATGGTGCGACCGAATTGGAGTCAAGGAGGTATATGAAACGCTGCAAGCCATTGCCGCTGCTTCATCAGATGCCCGCTATAAGATTTGTGAATTGCTGAGAGAAAAGTACCTGTCGCAAAAACCATTTTACATACACACCACCAATCTTACTTAACAGGATGGAGGCAAAACAGTTGCTGATCTATTCACCTCGCGATTCGCCGCGGTTGCAGTACACACTGCAATTGGTGTTCTTTCAATTGCTGGGTGTGGCTTATGAATTCACTGTTGAAGGGCAACGGTACGCCGCTTATGATGGTCCCAAACTAATTTACGGGCCGAAAAATACAGGCGATGGCGTATTCATTTACGCGGATGAGCTGTTGTTTACCGCAAACATCCAACCGCCCATTATTCATACAGGCAGCTTCCGGGATATTACCACCCTTTTTCATCACGGTCATGAAGCAGCACTTCCGTTTGATCCTTTTGCTGCCGCATTTTATCTTGTTTCCAGGTATGAAGAATACCTTCCTTTTCAGGGAGATGCGCATGACCGGTTTCCTGCAGAAGTGAGCCTGAACTACCGGCTGGGATTTCACCAGGTGCCGGTGGTAAATCACTATGCGCTTTTTATCCGGCAACAATTGCTTCATTATTTTCCTGAAATGATTTTTCCCGGAAGGAACTATCAATTTCAACTTACCTACGATATTGATATGGCTTTTGCCTTTCGCGAAAAAGGATTGCTGCGGAATGCCGTCAATCTGTTGCGATCGGCAATACTGCTGAATGTGCCTGCATTAGTCACGCGTTTGAAGGTGCTTTGCGGTTTTGAACAAGATCCGTTTGACACATTCGATTACCAGCGGTCGTTGCATGATCAGTTTACGATGCAGCCCGTTTACTTCTTCCTGCTCGGAGATCACAGTCGTTATGACAAAAACATAAGCTGGAAGAATCCTGTGTTGAAGCGGTTGGTGCAAGATATTTCCGGAAAGTATCCAACCGGCATACACGCCAGCTACGCCTCAAACCGCTTTCCCGGAAAAATAACAACCGAAAAAGAACGGCTCGAAAAAATCAGCGGCAGAAATGTCTTTCGAAACAGGCAACACTATTTGAAACTGAAGATGCCTGTCACCTATCAGAGGCTCCTGGCTGCAGGCATCACAGAAGACTATACCATGGGCTATGCATCACAAACAGGATTTCGTGCCGGTATTGCATCCGCATTTTATTTTTATGACCTGCAAAACGAAACATCCACGAACCTGTTGATTCACCCTTTTGCGGCTATGGATGCGGCCCTGTTTTATCATCTTAAAATGGATGCTTCCGCTGCATTGGCACAGGCAAAACACCTTGCCGATGAAGTCAAAAAAGTGAATGGCACTTTTACATTTCTAGCACACAATGATCTGATAAGTGATCAGGGGCCTTGGCAAGAATGGCGGACGCATTTCGAAAAACTGATCTGCTATTGTTGCGCTACTGCTGAAAATAATCAGGGAAACTTTATTCAATCGTGATGCTGATTTCGGAAAACCGTTACCTTTCGAACACGAACCTCCTTTCTCCCTCTTATGCCGGTAATTAATTTAAGCGACACCCACTCTTTGGTGAGTCAGTTCCTTTCTGAAATACGTGATGCAGCCGTTCAGAAGGACAGGATGCGATTTAGAAAAAACATGGAGCGATGCGGAGAAATTCTGGCCTATGAGATAAGCAAAGTATTACCCTACCGGGAAAAAAAAGTCATCACGCCATTGGGTACAGCTAATGTTCCGGTACTTGAATCTCCTCCGGTGATTGGTGCCATTTTAAGGGCAGGCGTTATTCTTCACCAGGGAATGCTGAATTATTTTGATCATGCTGATAATGCATTCATCTCCGCTTACCGCAAGCATCAGCCGGATGGGACATTTGAGATCCTGCTGGAATATGTATCGTCTCCCAGCTTACACAACCGCATACTTATCTTAGCCGATCCTATGCTGGCCACAGGCCAATCGATGGTAAAAACGATGGAACAGCTTTTTGCATCCGGTCAGCCACGGCATATTCACCTTGCCTGTGTAATTGCAGCACAAGCCGGCATTGACCTGGTGTTACAGCATTTTCCCGAGGTTACTATTTGGGCATGTGCCATAGATGCTGACCTCGATGAAAAATCATATATCGTTCCCGGATTAGGCGATGCAGGAGACCTGGCGTATGGTTCTAAAATGCAGCATTAGCCTGCTAAAAATGTTAAAATTGCATTTGCTTGTAGCATTTTAATAAAACTATACTAATTTTAGAATCCTTTATTCCGAAACGGTCCGGCATAACTGAGAACTTAAACCGATTGGTAGATGAAAAAAACTATACGCTTCACTTTTGCTTTACTGCTGGCAATCACCACTGCAGTCAGTGCGCAGGATGTACACTTTTCGCAGTTTTACTATTCACCGTTCACGCTCAATCCGGCTTTGGCTGGATCAATGGATGGACAATATCGTATAGGCGGTATTTACAAAAATCAATGGGGCAGTGTTTCATCACCTTATGTTTATTCCACTCCTTCTGTATTCGCCGATTTCAAATTGTTTGCCGGTGGGTATTCCTACAATTACCTCGGACTGGGTGTATTATTGCTGAATGACAAATCAGGCGATGGCGGTCTTTCCAACATTACCGGCATGTTGTCGGCTTCCTATCACCAGGCATTGGACAGAGAGGGAAATTATCACATCGCTGTCGGATTGCAGGGTGGTTTCGTTCAGAAAAAAATCGATTTCGGCAAGTTGGATTTTTATGATGAGTTTGATGGGCTGGGATTCAATGGCATCACATCCGAACACTTCGATTATTACCAGATCGGTTATGCTGATTTTGCTGCCGGCGCATCCTTTGATGGAATGGTTAGCCGTTCCAGCCGTGTGCAATTCGGGGCTTCTGCGTTTCATCTTACCACCCCTACGGAATCTTTCTTTGTATCCAGCGATAACGTACTCAACATGCGTTATGTAGTACATGCCAATGCCACTTTTGGAATCAATAACAAGTACTACATTTTTCCTTTCCTTCAGTACCAGATGCAGAACAACGATAATGAATTTGTGCTGGGATCCAATTTCGGTATCAACCTCAACAGCAATCCGCGCGGTTTGCCCAGCGTGTTCTACATTGGTGCCTTCAGCCGTGCCGGTGTTGACCTCATTCCAACTATTGGTATCATGATGAAAGGAGTGCAGGCCGGCTTAAGCTATGACGTTACCACATCCAGCGATTTAAGTGCCGCTACCAATGGTAAAGGCGGTTTTGAACTCGCCATCGTTTATACGGGCAACAATCAGCCTCCCCGCCACTACAAGAGGATTTATTGCCCTTCTTTCTGATTGTAACGGACTATTGATGCTTTGCGACACCGTGATCACGCGGTTGGCGCACTTATGCAGTTGAATAAGTGAGGCGGTTCAATCAAACATCTTTCAATTTTAAATCCTCATTTTTCAATGTATAGCAACAATGTGTTTCACTCCGAAACAGTGGTGTAAAATGCGGTTTCGGCTAACAGTTTGCGCTCTTGCATTCCGATGGGATTGTCAGCCTCTGCCTTTCTACGAAGATCCGCTTTCAAAAATACACAGCAACGTCAAACGGAACCCGAGGCCCCGCCTGACGCAATACCACTGTTAAACCCACATTTTGCAGTTCAAAGCGGCATCGGGTTTAACCCCGACGTAGAGCTGCTTAGGGTTTGTGAAACATTTTCTTTTCTTGACAAATTGAGCAAACCCTTAGCAGCTCTAAGTCGCAGCGAAGCGGGATTTTTCCACTGAAAAATCCGGGTTAAAACGGGTCTTATTATTTTCTGGGTGCGGTCTTGTTAAACATGTACCGGGCAATTTTCCAGTCATCATTTACTTTTTCAAACACAAACAATTCTCTATTCGCTTCAGGAACCGTATCGCCTGTTGCGCGAATCAATGTTGTGCCTTTTGAACTGGTAACAGCAAAAGCCATATTTCCTTCTACCTGAATTTCTTCAATGAAGAATTCAATATTCAGCTGGATTTGTGAAAAGACAAATTCATATGATTTTAGAATTCCTTCTGATCCAACTCCGGATGGGGCTTCTGTTGGCATAAAAATCCCATCCTTTGTGTATAAAGACTGAGCTAATTTTGCATCTGAAGTATTTAGTGACTTCTGATACTCACTTAAAAGAGTTTCGATTCTTTGTTTTTCTTGCTTATCCATTTTTTCAGTTGTGTTGATTTTTAAATCTGAATTTTCGTTTTGAACACATGAAATAATCACTGTCATCATTAATACGATTATCGTTATGCTTCTCATGTTAGTTTTGATTTTGCTTAATCCATTCCACTAAGGAGGTAAATTTTCCTGTCGAAATTTCATTGGCCATTCTAATTTGGGTATCCGAATTGGGTCCCATATAAGTGCTTTCTTCGAAATAAGAAAACATTTGAGTAAGTTCTTCAGCACCTTTAAATGGAAACTTTGAAAACACTTCGCCAGGAACGTATGTAAAACTATAGTCCTTACCATTTGCTTTAAAAGCTGATATGATATCATCGAAACTGTAGCAACCTGCCGCAAGTGATAAGTAATTCCCTTTACCAACTTTTTCAGGGTTTAAAAAGGCACCCGTAACCACTTTTCCCAGGTCATTGATGTCTGCCATGTGTATTACCTTTTTTGAAGGGTCAACCGGAAGTGCCCAGCCCAATGACCCGTCTTGTTGCTTTTGGGCGCCTAATTGGCCAACCAGGTTTTGAAAATAGAATGGAGGCTGCACAAAAGTGTAATAGGTGAAACCCGCTGTTTTCACTATTTCATCTACCCTTGCTTTTCCGGTAAAATGCGGTACTTCAAATTTGCCCTCGCTAATCGCTGCAACATTGGGTAAGGTAGACCAAATGAAATGAGTGACATTCGCTTTTTTTGAAGCCTCTATTGCATTTCTTCCTTGTTTTGGTTCGTCGGCTCCTTCCCAAAAATTTGTCACTACAAATACGCCATAAGCGTCCTTAAAGGCATTTGCCAATGAATCAAGGTTCGTCAGGTCACCTGCTACAACTTCATCTGCATTTCCATTGTATTTATCCGGGTTTCGGGTTATAGCTCTTACATGAAAAGAACCTTCCTTTTTTAAAGCGTTTACAACGCCTTTACCTTGAAGCCCCGTTGCTCCTACAACGGCAATTATTTTCTTTTCCATACTGTGATGTTTTTAAAGTTTAATTACAACACAAAGATCCGGAAGGCGGGAGGTTTCTGCTTATAAGGTATCTTAAGAAATAATCTTACTGTATCTTAAGATTCAACGATTCTCCTGCGAATGGAGCTGAGAAATTCGGGTGTTACGCCAAGGTATGACGCAATTTGAACATTGCTTATTCTGTTAAAAAAGTGTGGGTATCGTTCAACAAAATCAAGATATCGTTCTTCAGCGGTAGAGCTTATGTTCTGTAAGATTCTATTTTGCATACTAACCATGGCGTTTTCAGCCAGAACCCTGAAAATCCGGTTGAATTTGGGATACGTTACAAATAGCCTTATTTGATCCTCCTTATTACATTGAAGAATAATGGAATTCTCCATTGCTTCAACATTAAGTTTGCTTGGCTTTTCTGAATGGAAACTGCCAAGGTCGCCAATCCACCAATTTTCAACTGCAAACTGAAGGTTGTGTTCTTTGCCTTTATCATCAACCATATACATTCTGAAACAGCCCTCCACAATAAATGTATTTTTATTGCATATATCACCTTCTTGCAGGATGAACTGCTTCCGTTTAATTCTTCGTTCTTTAAAAACTTCTTCTACACTTAATTTCTCGTCCTCATCCAAAGGCAGAAGCTTTTCAAAATAATCTATTAAAGGTTTTGTCGTCATTTTAAATTCGTTTTAACGTTTTATTCGCCCGGATACCCACCGATTTCCTTTCAGATAAAAACGATACGGTAGTAACGCATCTTCCCCTGCATAGTCAACACCAATACGCGGACCGGATAATATTTGTTTGCGAGGCGGCCTAATCCCCCTGTCTTCCAGCCAGATCGTATCGGAAAGCAGGCTGCAACCGGTATGCATGGTTTTGATACCAAGTGCCTGAGCAACGGCACCCGGACCGGCTGTCAATGAAAATGCAAGTCTTGATTTTTTCCTGCGCTCCAGCATCGTGTCAATTCCTTCTACCGGCTCTATGGCTCTGATGAGTATGGCATGTGGAATACCGCTTTGGTTGGTCACCACATTGAACAAGTGATGAATACCATAGCATAAATAGACATAGGCTGTTCCGCCGGGAGCATACATCACTGCCGTTCGCCTGGTTTTGCGGTGATTGTAAGCATGTGACGCCCGATCGGTTATTCCCGCATATGCTTCAACTTCCGTAATCATCCCCGAAGTTAAATTTTCATCAAACTGCGTGACAATAACTTTTCCCAACAGCTCCCGCGCAATCTGCAAAACATTTTTGCGGAGATAAAAAGCCGTTGGAAGTTTCTGCTTATCCATCAATGTGTGAAGAAGCGGTTTCATGTACACAATCTTTCCATCCTTAAATGATGCTGCCATATCGCAAGATACATCATCAACAAAGACCATCGCCGCAGACAATGGCGCCGATATGGGAATCTGTCACCATCTGGTTTCCTGACAGGTGATTCTTAAAAAATACCCGTGAGGAAAGTTTATATCCGCCACTTGCATTGCTAAATCAAAGTACAATGGGTTTTCCGTTGAAATATTCAGGGTTAAATTCCTAATTGCTATTTTAACGATTATTTTCCTCCTTCATCCTTGCAAATTTGTCCCGGGAAACAAAAGGCCGTCTGTATTTGATTCCGTCTTCGCTTGGCGACAATGGTACTGCGGTCATTGCTGAAGCGAACCGGCAATGCATAGAAGAGATCCGTTTTTTTATAGTGGAAAATGAACGCTCGGCACGCAGATTTTTAAGAAGTGTCGGGTATAAAAAGAACTTTGATGAGGGACACCTGTATGCATTCGCGAGGGATGAAGATTTTATCGCACCGCCACTGTTGCTGCCACACCTCTCGGAAGGCAATGATGTGGGCGTGATCTCCGAAGCCGGTTGCCCGGGTATTGCTGATCCCGGAGCGGGCGCTGTGCTGTGGGCGCATCAGCACGGCGTGAGGGTGATTCCGCTGGTGGGACCATCATCATTGTTTCTTGCACTAATGGCCAGTGGATTAAACGGACAGCAATTCGCATTTCATGGTTACCTGCCGGTGCATGCGGCTGACAGAAAAAGCAGGCTGAAACAGCTGGAAGAAGAATCGCTGCGCAGAAATCAAACACAGCTTTTTATGGAGACCCCCTACCGGAATATGTCTTTGCTGAAAGATCTGCTGGCAACCTGCAGGCCGAATGATCTGCTTTGCATCGCATCAGACATCACACTGCCCAGTGAAAAAATCCTTACGATGAATGTTGGCCACTGGAAAAATCAACCCATTGACCTCCGCAACAAACCAACTGTTTTTTTGCTGCTGGCCAGGTAACTGATGGCATTCAGGACAGGCCCCGTTTCACTTCAAAGGAAGAAAAGTTTTTCAGTGGCCCTTCTGCTATCTCCAGATTAGTTACCTCGGCACGTTCCGGCCCCTCATGACACCATGCGATAAACAGCGACAGGTTCTGCTCAGCACCTTCCGCTTCAATATACACGGAACCATCCTGTTCATTTTTAGTAAAGCCTGTTAAATCCAGTAACTGTGCACGGTGCCGGGCACTGGCACGAAAGAAAACACCCTGTACTTTTCCATAAACCCTGATATCATAATGTTTGGTTTTCATAAGCGACTCCGTGAACTGAAAGATATACAAAATCATGATTTGTTGCGCTGGAGCTGCGCCGCGCAACGGATCGGATATCACAGGGTAATGTTGCAGCAGATACTGTTTTGCACTGCAAAATGAGGGTTAAATTTGCTGTCAGGCAACATGCCTTCGAGGATGATGAATCACATTGTACTATTTCCCGGTCTGGCAGCGGATGAGCGTTTGTTTTCGTTGCTTCAGTTGGATTTGCCTGCTGTAAAAGTCATTTCTTATTTGTCACCCGGCAAGAATGAATCTCTTTCCCATTACGCGCAAAGAATCGCGGCAACCATACCTGAACAGGGCAACCCCATATTCATTGGTGTTTCCTTTGGCGGCATCCTGGCACAGGAAGTAGCGCATTATATTCCGGTCCGACTAATCATCCTCATCTCTTCCATTTCAGCTTGCTCCCAATTAACAGCCCCACTGCATCTGCTCAGAAAATTTCCTGTATATGACTGGCTTTCAGAAAGCCAATTGAAAAAAATAGTGCTTTGGGCCGGCCGTAGTTTCACCAGCAAGAATACTTCGGAAACCGCATTGTTTGAAGCGATGGTTAGGGATGCGGATATTCAAATGATTCGTTGGGGCATCCGCATGACCTTGCACTGGGAACAAAAAATTATTCCTGCCAATGTCATCCACATTCATGGTTCCCGCGACCGTTTATTTCCTGCCAGCAGAATTCCGGCCGATATTATGATTGAAGGCGGGCAACACTTCATGATTGTTCAACGTGCTGGAGAAATAAGAACAAGACTGCTGCAGCTGCTGACATGATTACCCAGCGATTTCCATTTTGCTCCGGGAACGGCCGGCCATCTGTTACGCAAGCTCATTACCATGCGTCGCGGGCTTTGTATGAGCAGATCGCGCTACGCAATAATTTGGAACGGATTATTTTTTTCAAAATTGAAAATCTTTCACCACCCTGCTCAGTGCTCCGCCGGGGTTAAACCCATGGCTGTTTTGAACTGAAAAATGTGGGTTTAGGCTGCTAAGTGTTACATTCGTTTACGAAAAACACCACCGCATTTTATGAGCATTAAAATTCTGATAACAGGAGGAACATTTGACAAAGAATACGATGAATTGAATGGCACCCTCTATTTTAATGAAACACACCTGCCGGAAATGCTGAAACTAGGACGCTGCACTGTTAAAGTGGAGGTTAAAACTGCGATGATGATTGACAGCCTGGAGATGACAGATATTCAGCGTCGGATTATTGTTGATATGTGCGACCGGTGCGAACAAGATAAAATCGTCATCACCCATGGCACGGATACCATGGCTATCACGGCGCAGGTTTTGGGAGAAGCGAACCTTTCCAAGACCATTGTGCTGACAGGCGCCATGATTCCCTATAAATTTGGCAGCTCCGACGGATTTTTCAATCTGGGCAGTGCCCTTGCTTTTGCGCAGGCTCTCCCTTCAGGCGTTTATGTTGCGATGAACGGCCGCTACTTTAACTGGAACAATGTCAGGAAAAATAAAAAAACAGGGATGTTTGAAGAACTCTCGTAGCATTCTTTGCCGGACACTGCGCTGATTTCCCATAAAAAATTTCTGCATGACCAACTGTGCGCATGGCCTGCGCAACCTTACTTCAACAGGCTTTTGCTGATTGCATTAATAAATTTGTGAATATTTTTTCATTGAAAATACCGCATAGCGGCAGAAGAGTCCTGCTGATGCTTTTCTCAATTATGAAAAAAATAAATAATTCCAACCCCTCTCAGCAGTGCCCACACAGGCTTAACCCTGTTTCCTTTTGAACTATAAATTGCGCGATTAACTTTACCAACCGAATCGGGAAAAGATTCATGAAAACAATCATAGAAGCAGGCCGGCCGGGGCTGGCTATACAGCTCAAAGAAATTATTCAATACCGTCATTTACTGATGATGCTGGCCTACCGTGATTATCGCGTACGGTATGCACAAACGTTATTAGGCTTTTCATGGGCATTTCTACAGCCGCTGCTGACACTCCTGATTTTTATTCTTGTATTTGACAAAACGGTGAAGGTGGATACCGGTAGCATTCCTTATCCCCTCTTTGCGCTCACCGGTATGTGGGGATGGTCGTATTTCTCGTATGTCATAACACAGGCGGGGCAGTCTATCGTAAACTCGCAGGCACTAGTGACAAAGATTTATTTCCCACGGCTTATTATTCCTGTTTCCAAAAGCATTGTTGGTTTTATTGATTTTATCATCGTGCTTTTTTTATTGTTAATGTTGATGGTTTGGTATCGCTTTCTGCCAGGCAGTCATCTGTATGCTCTTCCTATGGTGATCGCCGCCGTCATCATTTTTTCCATGGCTGTGGGAATATGGTTCAGTGCGCTCACGATCCGTTTCCGTGACCTGCAGTATGTAATTCCCTTTCTCGTGCAGATTGGATTGTACCTATCACCGGTTGGTTATCCTTCTTCACAAATCCCTGCTGCTTACAAAAATATTTACTACCTCAATCCGATGGCAGGCATCATTGACGGGTTTCGCTGGTGCCTGTTTGATACGCCATTGCCTGCAACAAATTACCTGCTGTACAGTGCCCTCATCATTGTCGTTTTACTTTTTAGCGGCGTGTATTACTTTCAACGCACGGAGCGGGTGATTGCAGATGTTATATAAACAGACCATCCGTCTATGTGTGAATGCCGCTGGATCAGTTTGCCGAATACCTGTCGCGCGGCGGAATGAGTAATGATTTTTAACTAATGAATAAAACCTGACCACTTTTGTCGAGGCAAGCAGTCATCATCGCTGAACACGTTTCCAAGATTTACCGGCTTGGCCGGAAGCGCAGTGGCAGCTTCCGTGAAACAATCAGCGATCGTTTCAGCAGCCTGTTCACAAAAAATGCGGCGACGGGCGCCGGGGATTTCCGCGCGCTCAACGATATCTCCTTTCGTGTAAACCCAGGTGAAGTGATGGGGATTATCGGTAAAAACGGAGCAGGCAAAAGCACCCTCTTAAAAATATTGTCGCGCATTACTGCTCCTTCCAATGGCAAAGTGGAAATCAATGGACGGGTATCGTCCCTGCTGGAGGTCGGCACAGGTTTCCATCCCGAACTTACCGGGCGCGAAAACATTTTTATGAATGGCGCCATACTCGGCATGAAGAACGGAGAAATAAAAAACAAGTTCGATGAAATCGTAGCATTCGCCGGTATCGGGTCGTTTCTCGACACACCCGTGAAGCGATACAGCAGCGGAATGTATGTGAGACTCGCCTTTGCGGTAGCGGCGCATCTTGAACCGGAGATCCTCATCATCGATGAAGTGCTGGCTGTTGGTGATTCGGAGTTTCAGAAAAAATGCCTGGGTAAAATGAAATCCGTAAGTGAAAAGGATGGCAGAACCGTTTTATTCGTAAGTCATAATATGGGAGCTATTGCACGGCTTTGTCAGCGTGCCATGATATTGGAGCAAGGCAACATCCTGTTTGACGGCCATTCCATGGAGGCTATTCAACGGTATCATCGTACCGTGAATTCCGCAGACGGAAACCTGCTCCTGCGCAACCGCATGAACCTGACTGGCCTCGCAGCCTATGCTTTTTCGGAGTATTTCATTGCCGACAGCGATGGCAGTAAAGCGAATACCATCATCACTGGCAGCAACGTCAGCTTCCATGTTTTTCTTCAACAAAGAAAAGCTGTTCCGCTCCAGGCATACATCACGCTGTCACTGAAAGACAGCGCTGGCAACAGGCTGCTGAGCCTCGCCTCCGGATTATATGGCCGTCAAATCCACTGCAATGGTAATGCAGAAGTTATCTGGACCATCGAACGTTGCCAACTGGCACCGGATGAATACTCCTGCGACCTGTTTTTATATGAAGCCGAAGGCGGCGCGGGAATGATTGATTGCCTGGAAGATGCATTCAGCCTTACGGTGGAAGAAGGTGATTATTTTCATTCAAACATGATACAAACACGGGGACGCGACAAGTTCTTTTGTGAATTTAAACTGGAAGTCCGTGAAGCGTGAATTACCCAACCTGTTTATACCAGGCGCCGGAAAATCCGGTACGACCTCGCTGCACCTTTATCTCGGTCAGCATCCGGCTATCAGGATGATGAAGGTAAAAGAGCCCCACTTTTTTTCAAGAGATGAATACTATAACAAAGGTTGGGATGCATACCTCCAGGGGCAACATACCGGAAACTTCACGTACCGCTACTTGGGTGAATCCAGCACCACCTATTTAATTTCAGAAAAAGCGATCAGCAGAATTCAGGCAGACATACGACAACCTAAATTCATTTTTCTGTTAAGAAATCCGATTGACCGGATACTATCTCACTACAATTGGATACGCACGATCGGCGAACCGTTACGTCCGTTCAGAGAAGAAATTGCGGATGACATGGATATTCCTTTTGATGCCGGTCATCCGATGCAAGGTTACTACTACAAAAGTTATCTTGAATTTAGCCGTTATGGTAAGTGGTTGCACCATTTTTTTTCCGCCTTTGAAAAATCAAACTGCCACATTTTGCTGGCCGGGCAACTGGAAGCAGACCCGCTTTCAGCGCTGAATGCATGCTTCCGCTTCCTGAACCTGCCGGAGATGGCTGCCATTGTGCCCCTTACTGAAAATAAAACGAAGGATTTCTTTTTCACGGAACACCCACGGGCCATTACCAGGCTGGGAAAAAAATTGCTGCCGTCACAAGTCAGGAAGAAGATTATTGCAGCAGGTGTTTTACCTTTCCCCACAACAAAAAAAGTCAAGGTTCCTGCTTTGCCTTATATCGCTTCCGCTGAAGAACGAAAATGGTTGCGATCGTTGCTGCAGGATGATTTCCTTCATTTAAAAAAAATTACGGAACTTGATTACTCATCCTGGACGGACTTTTATGACGCTGTTTAAACCACACCTCATTACTTTTCAAAAGATCGGGCAACTGGAGCAAGGTTATATCTCTGTCTTTGAATTTGAGAAATTTCTTTCTTATCCCATCAAGCGGCTTTTCTGGACCTACTTCACTCCGGAAAGTGTCATCAGGGGCAATCACGCGCATTATGAAAATGAGCAGGTGCTGATTGCAGCAGCGGGCAGTATTCATGTTACCACAGAAACTATAGAGGGAGAAACAACAGGCTGGACGCTGGATAATCCCAATACAGGTCTCTACGTGCCACCACTTACCTGGACAGTGCTGCAGTACTCACATAATGCCGTGCAGATGGCATTGTGTTCCGCTTTATACCTTGAAGAAGATTATATACGGGACTATGAACAGTTCCGGTTGCTGGTAAAAAAACATGCTGAATGATTTCCGTTGTTCGATACGAGAGCGGTATGAAAGAGAGGTGGAACAGTTTTGTTGCCGCAAGTAAAAATGCCACCTTCCTCCTGGATCGTCATTACATGGAATACCATGCTGACCGGTTTGAAGATCATTCCCTTGTCTTTCTGGAGAAAGACAAAATCATTTCGGCGATAGCCATGAACCGGTCTGAAAACAGTTTCATTTCCCATCAGGGTCTCACCTATGGCGGATTGCTGAGCGGCAACGGAATGAAGCAGGAAAAAATGGATCGTTGTTTTGATGCCTTGCTGACATATGCGCAGCAGTGTGGCATCGGCGAAATTATTTACAAAACAATACCACACATCTATCATCGCTATCCTGCCGAAGAAGATCTTCATTGCCTGTTTAAAAGAGGATTCCGGCTTTCACGGCGCGATGTAATGGCAACCATATTTATTGCCGGACTGAATAAAACCATCAGGGACCGGCAACAGGAAGTGCTGCGCGCCAAAAGAAACAACCTGAATGTGCAGTTATCAAACGACCTGGCAGGTTATATGGGAATTGTCAAGGCGCTGACCAATAAAAAATTCAACCGCGATCCGGTACATACCGCTGAAGAGATCATTCAGCTTGCTTCCGCCTTTCCGGAAAACATAAAATTGTATGCTGCTTTTTTTAATAACATCATGCTGGGTGGTGTTCTCATTTATGAAACCGCCACCGTGGCACATGCACAATATATTGCCGCTACCAGCGACGGAGAGCAAAGCGGCGCAGTTGACCTGGTAATTGATTACCTGATTCAGGAGGTTTATCAGCACAAACAATATCTTGATCTGGGCAATTGTGCGGAAAACGACGGGTTGCAGCTGAATAACGGGCTGATGTCATTTAAAGAGCGCTGTGGCGGACGAGCTGTAGCGCACGATTTTTATACTCTCAAATTTTGATATGGGCCGCAACTTAGATCAATATTTTCATACGTACCGGCAGCATGAATTTGAAAACGTACAGGCACATTACCGCCGGAAAAAAGTATTGGAGATCATTGCCGGACTTTCACCCGATTCAATACTGGAAGTCGGTTCGGGTAATCATCCCCTTTTTACCGACATTGAAATGTTTGACCGTTTTGGCGTCGTGGAACCCGCTGATGGTTTTTTTCAGGAGGCAGTCCTCCTCAAGCAGCAACTGCCGGAAAAGACACAGGAAAAGATAACGCTGCATCACACTAATTTTGAAACTTACGCATATCACACAAAGGATACCTTTGATCTTATTGTCATCAGCGGCTTGTTGCACGAGGTGGAACTGCCTGAAAAAATACTGGAAGCGGCAGCCCATATCTGTACAGCATCTACCATCGTTCATGTCAATGTTCCTAATGCTTACTCGTTCCACCGGATGTTGGCCGTTTCCGCAGGACTGATTCCATCGGTGTTTACACCTTCTGTTTCGCAACAGCAATTGCAGCAACATCATACTTTTGACATGGATGCGCTGTCGGCACTCGTCATTAAAAGCGGTTTTACCATTGTCGATCAGGGCTCTTATTTCCTAAAACCTTTTACACACAGCCAGCTGCAACAAATGCTGATGAATAACATCATTGATAAAAAGATACTGGACGGCCTGTTTGCTTTAGCCGATCAGTTTCCACTGAATGGATCAGAAATATTCGTTAACATAAAACTCTCATAGCAGCTGCAATGGTGCGATAGCGCCACACAATTGTCTCATTCTATAACTTCTGATGCGTGTACCTTTCCAAAATCTGACATTATCGTTACGCCCGATGGCCGGAGAGATTAACGCCGCCATGCAGACAACAATTGAAAGCGGCTGGTATATCCTTGGAAAACAGGTCAGCCGTTTTGAGCAGGAGTATGCTTCCTTTACCGGCGCTGGCTATTGCGTTGGAGTCAGTAATGGCCTTGATGCCCTTCATCTGTGTTTGCTGGCGCTGGAAATCGGTGATGGTGATGAGGTAATTGTACCGTCCAATACTTATATCGCTACACTGCTGGCAGTATCTCAGGCTCATGCGAGGCCTGTGCTGGTTGAGCCGGAACTCGACACCTATAATATAGATCCACTCAAAATCGAAGAAAAAATAACACCGCGCACGCGGGCTATTATGCCGGTGCACCTCTATGGCCGTTCCTGCGATATGGATGCAATTGTTGCCCTGGCAAGGAAGCACCGTTTGTACATCATCGAAGACAATGCACAGGCACATGGAGCCCGACACCATGGCCGGATGACCGGTTCTTTTGGTGATGTGAACGCGACAAGTTTCTATCCTACAAAAAATCTCGGCGCTCTGGGTGATGCCGGCGCCGTTACCACTCCATCTGAAGAGCTGGCTAACCGCATCCGGCTGCTGCGTAATTATGGGTCTGAAAAAAAATACATTAACACGGTTATCGGCTACAATAACCGGATGGATGAGCTGCAGGCCGCTATGCTGCTGGTGCGATTACGGCACTTGGAGCAAGACAACACCGAAAGAAACAGTATCGCGGCCTCGTATTTTGATCAGCTAAAAAATGTGCCTGCCATCATCCTGCCGGCAGACAGTGCTGAAGGCGCCAACGTCTTTCATCTTTTTGTGATCCGAACGGAAAAGAGGGACGCTTTGCAAAAATACCTGCTGGAAAAAAATATTGAAACTATTGTACATTATCCGGTTCCGCCACACCTCCAAAAAGCATATGCTCACCTTGGCTACAAAAAAGGTGACTTCCCCATGAGCGAAAAAATCGCCGGCACCTGCCTCAGCCTTCCGCTTTATCCGGGCCTCGGCGAGGAGGCAATAGCTTATATTTGTGAAAGTATTCACCAGTTTTTTGATGCCTGATCAATTGCCCGTTGTAACTGTCTGCACGCTGATCTATAATTCGGGGCACTGGGTTATTGAAGCATTAAAATCCGTTCAGGCACAGTCATACGAAAAAACATCCATTCAAAATATCGTCATCGATGATGGATCGGCTGACAATTCCGCCGACCTGGTATCGGAATGGATCCGGCTAAATAATTTTCAATGCCTCTTTATCAGGCATGGGGTTAATCAGGGCATTTGCAAAAGCCTGAATGAAGCACTGCGTCATACGACCGGCAAATATTTTACCTCACTGGGCGACGACCTCTGGAAAGCGAACCGGCTTGCCACGATGGTGTCGGTATTTGAAAAACTACCAGACGACTTTGCGTTAATTCATACACCGGTTGATTTCTGTGATGAAAGCGGCAACGTAACCCGGTACAACTATCAGCGAAAGAACCGTGTAAGGGAAGGAACTGTATTTACCGAAATAGTGGCGAATGGCAGCATGGTTATACCACCATCCGCCATTTATAAAACAGCCTGCATCCGGAAAGCAGGTGGTTATAATGAAGAAATGGTGTTTGAAGATCTTGATATGATGCTAAAGCTTTCCTTTCTGTATAAGTTTAAATGGTTACCCGAAGCGCTGACCGTTTACCGGATACAAAACAAAAACAGCAGCAGTAATACTGATTTTTTTATCAAGGAAGGTGCGTTCACCTTACCGCTCTATTATATCCAGAGCACTTCCCCATTTATCGGCAGAGAAAAAAAAATCGACAGGATCATCCTAAAAAACCAGGCCGCGGCGAAACGGGCGTATCATTTATCGAAAGACAAGAAAGATATCGGGCCTGTCAACATTTTTTATTATGCGGTATTTGACTCTTATGTACTTGATTTCTTGCGGGAAGAAAGGCTCCTGATGCGGTACTTGTTGCAGCTGACAAAACTATTCCTGTTCAGGAAGAGAGCAGGTTATTCCATCAGAGACATTGCTTACCTGTTCAGGATATATTTCAATACAGGATGATGGTTGATGGTTATCGTTGCCAGCCCGTGATTGATTTGCAGTTCAAAAACAGCAGCAGGTTAACTACTACGTTGTGCTGCTTTGTGTTTGTAAAACATTTTCATTTATGAAAAAAATGAACGAACCCGTAGCTGCGCTACGTCGAACCCGCATTACTCTATTGAAAAATCAGGGCTAATAAAAATTTACAGGGCATTAGTGCTTGCCGATGAAGGCAGTACGCTGTGAGTCAGTATAAAAGACATCGGCATCAGGCCACCAGGCAGGATCTTCCAGTCCTGAAATATAATCCAGGGTGTACTTATCCGCTTCATTTTTCAGCACTCGTAAAAATGGCTTGTTATCGCGATACAGCACGATATACGGTGACTGGAAAACTATACCCGTGTTGGTTATTTCATCTTCATAAGCCTTGTTTACCCGCTCGCACATGACCGCTATCAGCCGTGCCATACGAAACTCAATCACCTCATCATTGGCTGACTGAAAGACATGTCGTATCCATTTGCTTTCAAACGTCGCAAAATCCATGGGCTGTCGCTGCTTATTAGCATACTCACGGTAGTCGAGGTAACAAGTGCGGTAGAAAATTCTCCTGTTTGATTTGCAAAAATTTGCATGCAGCAGCCCAACTGCTTTCTTCCGTTGCAACCGGTAGTAGATCGGAATGCGCGCATGTTCAATCCGTCCAAAAAATTCTTCATAGCGGATATCACTTTCAAATGACCGCAGGTAGTATTCACCCGGCCGGATGAAGCGTACATATTTGTTACCATGCTGCTCATCACCAAAAAGCTCGATCAGTTGCAGCGAAACAGCTCCCGGCCTGCCGCTTTTTAAAATACCTTTTCCAAGCTGCTTAAATGCCGGCAGCAAAATAAAATCACCATCACCACGGAAAAACCATGTTCGCGTTACATAGTCGAGACAAAGCTGGCGGCACTCGCTGAGATTCAGATCAGGTCGTTGAAGCACGGTGATATCCATGTTACCGCCATGCTGTTCCTTAAATCGAAGCATCTTATCAAACGTATCATCTGACGAGCCGTTGTCAACGGCTACGAGCTGATCTGCAAAACCAATAACGCTTTGCAGGCATGCATCAATTGTAAAGGCCTCATCCCTTGCCACGAGACAAAATGCGATACCGTCCTTCAGGGTAAGCCCGTTCTTTGATCTTTGTTTTGCTTTGTGTTGGAATTTATAGTAAAGGCAGAAGCTGAGCCATGATATAACAGGCCGGAGCAAAACATACCGTATAAATGAAACGGTTATGGCCACCCGTTTCAACCAGTCCTTAGTTTCAAACCTGACATGCAACATGCTTCAAAGATTGGAATTACTGCTTACAACCGCATTGAACCGGGTAAAACAGCAACGGGTTTAACGGCAACATGGTATTGCTGCTTTTTGTAATGGAAAAAATCAGGGTTAAACATCGCAATAATAGCAGGCAATAAAAATCATTCTTGCAAATTGTGCAAATTTGTAACATGCAAAAAATCAGGGTGGCGCATGTTATTTACAACCTGCAGCGTGGCGGAGCGGAAAGACTTACCCTGGATATTTGCCATGAATTGAATAAAAGAGAAACCGTTGAATCACTGCTGATAGTTTTTGATGATCAAAATGATTTTCCTGAAATAAGTGAGGGGCTTACTATTATTAAATGCAGCAGCAGTGTCTACCTGAAATTTCCATGGAAAGTGATGAGCGACCTGGAAAACTGGAACCACCTGATGACGCAGTATGAGCCGGACATCATTCATTCTCATCTTTTCTATGCGGATTGGGTCAGCAGGGAAAACCTGTATAATGACAAAGCATACTTTTCGCACATTCATGGAATTACGACACAGTATGAACGGATGCCCTACCGGAAGTGGCTGAGCCGCGAGCATGCCATCCGGCTGATCACCGGAACGCATATTCAGAAAAAATACAAAGCCTGCCATAATCAGTTTATTGCCAATTCACAGGCTACCCTGCAATACCTGTTCAGCACATTACAATGTCATCCCAACGATGTGCACCTGCTGCCGAATGCTGTCGACCGGTTAAGATTCAGCAGGAAAAAAAACGACTTTTCACAGCGACTGATCAGACTGGTGAGTACCGGCACCTTAAATGAAAACAAGAACCATGCATTCCTCCTTTCAGTAGTTAAGCAATTATTGGCCAAAGGAAGACAGGTAAGACTTGATATCCTCGGTGACGGTCCTTTGTTTAGGCCGCTGGAGAAGCAAATAAGATCATACAACCTTGAAAATATCGTTCATCTGCATGGTATGACGCAGCATGTCGAGTACTTTTTACAAAACGGAGATGTATATGTTCACGCTTCCGTCAAAGAATCATTCGGGCTTGCACTGGCGGAAGCGCTTTCGGTAGGACTGCCCGTCGTCAGTCTCGATGCCAAAGGCAACCGTGACATAGTGGAGGAAGGCAGCAATGGATTCCTGGTAAGCAGTCATGACCCGGAAATATTTGCCGATAAAATTCTAGCCGTTGTAAAGGATGAAAACACATACATTGAGTTTTCAAACCGGGCGTTTGAAAGCGCCGGGAAATATGAAATCACACAATATGCCGATAACCTGGAAAGGTTATACAGGAAGGAGTTGAAGTTTAGAAGACAAGATCGTGAAGGGCACTTCAATTAATGAATGCGGCTGAGGAGCCGCCATCCATCACAAAAAATAACAGCTCAGGATTAACCAACATCAACAAAAAAAACTGGAACAATCTGAAACATATCAATTGCCTGTATGGCAAGTTCCGCTCTTTCATCAGCCCTTTTGGCTGGATGCAGTAGCGCCGGGTGCATGGCATGCTGTGGAGATAAAAGAAGATGGCAAACTGGTTGCCTCCTCGCCGTATGTATGGAAGAAGAGTTGGCTCGGCACAGAGCTTATTATGCCAAAACTCACACAGTTTCTCGGACCCAATCTTCTTCTCCCACAGGGTGACTACAGGGAAACGCTTGCTAAAGAAATGCAGCTGCTTGAAGAAATCCTCCGGCAGTTACCGGCCCATGACTCCTTTTTACAGCGGTGGCATTATAGGTTTCAGAACTGGCTCCCGTTTTATTGGCAAGGCTACCATCAAACAACGAGATATACCTATGTGCTGCACGACCTTGCTCATCCTCACAAACTGTTTACACAGTTTAGCGATAAGGTGAAAAGAGAAATAAATAAATCAGAAAAGCAATTTATTGTGAAACGGAGCAATGAGGTGCAGGCTTTCTATGAGCTGCTTGCTCAGAATTTTAGAAGCAAAGCGATGGATATCCCGTTTGACGCGGCATTGCTTCAAAGGATTTATGAAGCCTGCATAAAGCATCATGCCGGCGATATCTGGTTATCCAAAAATGCCGACGGAATTGTTGCCGGAGGAATATTGGTGGCCTGGGATACTGAAACAGCCTATTACATTATTGGCGGAAAGAACAATGTTTTTGGTAATGCCGGTGTCATGAGTCATCTTTTCTGGAACTGCTTCAATGACATACATACGACCGTGAAGCGATTCGATTTCGAGGGATCAATGATCAAAGGAGTAGAAAATTATTTCCGTTCATTCGGCGCGGTGCAGCAGGGCTTTTTTGAAGTGTCAAAAATCAGCTCCGTGTTGCAATCGCTAAAATCCGGGTTGCGCCAACAGTTCAGGAGGTAACCGGTAACATCAGCAGTTCTTGCACAAATTCAGGATAATTCACGCCAGCATTGTATTCTTGCTTCCAGGACGCATACGCATGCCTTCTGAATTCCATGATCTCCGCTTCGCTCCTCGCATGGAATTTTTCCAATGCAGTCGCCACTTCGCCGGGCGATGGATGGGGCGTCAATAAGATCCCGTTGAAGCCATCCTTGACAATTTCCGGAACGCCGCCCACTGCTGTTGCCATCACCGGAATGCCGGCCGACATACACTCCATCATACTCACCGGCACACCTTCCAGCGCACTCAGGTTGATCAGCAGGTCAAATACTGTTGATGCATAGAGCTCCGCAAGCTGGCTGTGATTGAGATTTCCGGTAAACTGAAGATGAACAGCGGGGTTGGTGGCGATCAATGAAGCCACGATTTTTTCATAACGACTTTGATCATGCATGGCTGTTCCCACATGCTTCCACTGTACTTCCAGTCCTGAAACAGCTGCCAGTGATTTCGCCAGCAGCTCAATCCTTTTGATGGAATAGTTATAGCCGATGCTCACGATCCGGATGCAGGCCGCCAGCTTTGAATAGGGAGCGCCTGGCATTTCAAAACAACCGAGCCTTGAAATCCGGCAGCGGTCAAAGTTCAAGGCAGGAAAACGCCGCCGGATATAGTTCAGTCCAAAAGAAGAGATAAAAAAAATTTGATTCAGCGTGTCGAATTTGATTTTTTGAAACGGGATATAATTCATCGCATGCCGCTCATCATAAATTTCAAAAGCATGTGCACGTGAAAAAACCCGTATAGCCGGATACCTGTTCTTCAGTAAGGCAAGGGCAACAGCGGAAAGATCGTTCCAATAAGAATAAAGGTGAATGGTATAGCCTTTGGCTGCATATTGCTTTACCACAGGAGCCAGCTTTTTTTCCAGGTCTGTTGCGATCAGCAACGACCCAAACATGTTGCGCAACATGGCCATGGCAGGCCATCGATTAAAATTTGTTTTGACAAATTTCACTTCTTGCCGAAGCACTTTCCAGTCCAGCTGTATCAGAGCTTTCCATTTTGACGCCCATGATATCCTGAACGGGATAGCCATGATTTTTACATGCTGCGGCAATAACCGTGTTTGCTGTTTGACGGCCGAGCGCGGAACGACAATGATCTCCGCAGCCATTTCACTGAGCACCTTTAGCTCATCTTCAAAGTGATCATCGCCAATATCGAAAGGAAAAGAGTGTGTAATGCAGATAAGCACAGCAGGTGCAATGGCTTCAGGCATGGCAGGGTTGTGAGAAAAGCGATAACGGAACGATGGAAAAAGCGTGCGTAATTTTACTCAAGTTTCAACTATCTTTCACGAAATTCTTGATGGGAGCATAGCAGCCGGTAATTGGTAAGCATCATGGGCAAACAGAAAGTACTGATCCTCTCTTATTTCTTTTTTCCCTGCAATCTTCCCGGAGCACATCGCACCTTTTCATGGGCCCGCCATCTTCATGACTTCGATTTATGGCCAGTTGTCGTCACACGCAACTGGGACCGGCCATTAAAAAACAGGAATGACCTTTTCATGCCTACGGGAACTTCTGTAGTATATAAACAGGAAGACGGATATGAAGTGTATTACCTCCCGTTCAAAGGCGGTATCCGCGATATGGTACTCAACCGGTTTGGTGAAAACAGAATGGTATTGCTCAGAAAAACATTGACTTTCATTGAGCTGATAGCGCAGAATTTTACGATTCGCCTGCTTGCCTACCGTAATTTTTACACGTTTGCGAAGGAGTTAATCAGAAAAGATCCTTCCATAAAAATTATTGTCACTTCCGCCATGCCATTTGGCTTGTTCAGTATTTGTCATAAGCTGAATAAGGCAACCGGCATTCCATGGATTGCTGATTACCGCGATGACTGGAATACGACATCCTGGACATCCAACTATACTATTGCCAGCCACATCACGGGCAAAAAATCCATGGCAGACCGTATCCTGTCTTTCTTTGAAAGCAGGAGTGAGAAAAGGTGGCTATCGTCGGCGAGCATGGTGACTACTGTTTCGCGGTATTTCGTTGATAAAATTTCCAACTATGTATTACGGCCGGCCAGGGTCATTTACAATGGTCACGATGTGGATCTGTCGAAACTGAAACCGGCCGTCCATAAAAAATTTACGATCACCTATATTGGAAATCTTTACTGGAAGCAGCCAATAGAAATATTTTTTGACGGCATAGCGAAAATGATGGAAGCGCTCCATATGAGTGACATAGAAATTATTTTCGCAGGCACCGCATATGATCTGCAGCAAGGTGACAGGATCAAGAAATGCGCGGAGAGCAGGCATGTTCCGGTTACTGTTACCGGCTGGCTGAGTGAGCAGGAGGTGCTGGATATTGTCAACGCATCGCACCTGTTGCTGAGCATCGGTTATCATGGCGTGAAAGGGGTAATCCCCAGCAAAGTGTTTAACTACCTGGCTTTCCGGAAACCGGTCTTGCTTTGTCCTTCTGATTATGATGAACTGGAGGATACCTTGAACCGGTCGGGCCTCGGCATCGTAGCTAACGATGCTGAAAGTTGCGGCAGAAAGGTGGCGGAAGTATACAACAACTATGTTTCCGGCTCTTCCTCCGTTCAGCCGGATGAGGCTGTTATCGAAAGCTTTTCGCGCCACAGCCAGGCAAAAAAACTGGCATCCATTATTCATGCAATTACGGGTTCCTGAATGGCAATGAAAAACATTCTTTCCCAGCTGTTAAGGAGTGGCGGAGTGGCGCATCTGCTACGGGTCAATAAAAAAGAAACCATTACGATCCTGTGCCTGCATCGCGTCAGCAATGAGTTGAATCATGTATGGGCACCGATGAAGGTGGACCTCTTCCGCAACCTCATGCTATATTGTAAAAAGCATTATGCGGTGATACTGCCTTCACAATGGAAGGAAAGAACATCTTCCCCCAAACTGATGATAACATTTGACGATGGCTTTCATGATTTCATGGAAAATGCAGTACCTATCCTCGCAGAAAATAATTTATCGGCTGTTCACCATGTATTAATTTCATCCATGCTGGATAACCGTCCAAACTGGACTTACCGGCTTAACCTTGTTGTTGAAGACCATTTAAAAACCAGGCGGGAATTTTCGCTGTCGGAATTCATGATACCTTATACCATGACCGTAACGCAAAAAAATGCGCCGAAAGTTGCATTGGATGCGATGCTCCTCCTGAAGGATCTTCCGATACAACAAACGGAAAAAATAGTTACGCAGCTGGAACAGGCCTGTATCGGCGATCTCTACTACCCAAAAATGATGAGTGAAAGCGATGTCAGAAGTTGCGAAGCCGCCGGTATAGAGATCGGATCACATGGCTGGACACATGTTATTTTGCGCGCGGCGCTCGGCGCGGAAGTATTAACGCATGAAATCAGCGAATCAAAAACAACACTTGAAAAAATACTGGGACATGAGGTGCAATGCTTTGCATTTCCCGCCGGGCAGTATGATAGCGAAGTGCTTCATTATGCAAGGCTGGCCGGCTACAAATATGTATTTTCGGCAGGCGATGCTTTTTTTCATCCGGAAGGGATGAATGCGAAGCCTGTATTATTTCCCAGGATTACTCCTTCCGCAGGCGGCATCAACATGAATGTGCTGAAAATGGAAGGATTTAACCGGATATTGAAAAAAAGACCGGCGGAACATGGATAAGAACAAAGAAGTGTACGAAGATCAAAAGATCTCTTCCAGGTACTTTGGCTGGAATTGGCTGTTTCCACCCGAAAAAAAATTCCTGCAGACTTTAGATAAAAGCACGGCGCCTTTGCATATGCTGGATGTTGGTATTGGTGGCGGCCGCACTACCTATTCCTTTGCTCCTAAAGTAGCTCGTTATACGGGGATTGATTATTCAGGCGCTATGATCCGCTATTGTAAACGCAAATACAAATCATTGAATAATGTTGAGCTGTTTGAGATGGATGCCAGGGATTTATCAGCTTTTCCGGATGAACACTTTGACATTGTTCTTTTTTCCTTTAATGGAATAGACTGCGTGGATTATGAAGGCAGGACGCTTATTCTTTCTGAATTCAGGCGCGTCCTAAAGCCGGGTGGCACCTTGCTATTTTCATTTCATAATGTGCGGCATCTGTATAACTTATATTCATTTCAGATGCCTAACAGCCCTTTCACCATTCCTTGGGAACTGAAACGGATAAAAATGCTGCATAAGTTGAATGGCCCCCCGAGCCAATATGTGGGCAAAGAGATATTCTCCATGTACGATGGCGCTGATAATTTTCATACGCTGATCTTCTACCTCCTTCCCGAAAAGCAACTGAAAGACCTACACCAGGCAGGATTTGAATTGATGCAATGGTGGGATCTTAAATCAGGCAAAACGATTGAATCACATCAGCTGATTGATACCGTCATTCCGTGGATATTTGTCCAGGCTCATAAGTTATGAGGTATCAGTATCAACTGCTCGACGGCTGGACGGAAGAGTTTTTTGTTCCCGCAAAAAATATCTTCGAACATGCCCTGCACCGTTTCTTTTACCAGGATCCCGAATGGATCCGGCTCGATCCTCATCCGAAAAAACTGCTGGTGGTTTCAGAGGAGTCCGGCCACCTGCTGGCGTATGCCACCGTGGAAACAAAAAGGCCGCGCACCCTGCAGCTTGCCTTTGGTCCCGTAACCGTGTATCAGGACGATCTGCCGCAAATCATTGCCGGCATGGCCCATTGGCTGAAAGAAAAAGGCTGGTGGCGCTTTTCTGTTCAACTTCCTGTTCCTGCTCATGATGGTGGTGGCGAGATCGTTGACAGCATCAGCAAGTTGGCTGCGTTCCGACAGTCAGCACGCTTGTTCAACTGGAAAAGCTGGTGGCTTACCCTTGACCTGGAACCGGAGCAGCTCTTGAAAGCCTTCAGCCATCACCATCAAAAAAGCGTGAAGCAGGGATTAAAACAACCGATCCGCTATACGCCGGTAACAACAGAAGAGCAGGCACAAAGAATTGCGGCACTTTATATTGAGATGTATCATCACCGCAAATTACCGGTGAATGAAATGGATGCCCGAAAACTCTTTTCAGCAATTAGCCAGTACATTCAACAACGGCAAAAAGGGATCATGCTTGAAGCGGTGCTGGATGGCCGCACGGTAGGTGGCATCGTGATTATTTTTCAGGGGAGCACCGCTTATTATTATCTCGGCGTTACCACGGTCAGTTACAAAAGAAGCATCCCCATTCTTTACGCGGCGTTCTATCATGCTATGGCACTATGCCGTGATGCGGGAGTCACCACACTTGATTTTGGGGGCATTGCCATTGACAGCAGAGAAGGCGAATCGCTGCATAATATCAATCGCTTCAAGATGGGATTCGGAGGAACAGCCGTAGAATATCCCGGGCAAATAATATTTGACCTGAACCCATTGCTATCGCGATGCATAGAAACTGCAGTGCATTGGAGAAACCGTTTCAGGAAATGGAAGGCGCGGCAATAAGGCCGCCCGCTCATCATTCATTCCAATGCTCCAGTTTCATCCCTGTCATTAATTCGAGTTCCTTGTTGTATGGCTTAAAAAATGCAAGCAGTGCTTCCCTGATTTCCGGTGGCATGGGTGGCTGCGCAACAACAATCGAAGACGTATTGATGCTGAAAAGCCAGTTTCGAATTGTAATAAACGTGTTCATTGGCAACAACTTCTTGGCAAATATTTTTACGGGATTATCATTTTCCATCAGCCAGATTAACATCCTTCCCAAACCCTTCGACCTCAACTTGTTTGTCGGGTTATGAATGGCCGATGTATCAACCTTCACGGTATCATCCACTGCAAGCAAGCGGAACAACCGGGTGCAGACTGCCGCCGGATCCGACTTCAATTCATCAAATAAAATTATGTGGCACTGTTGCCGGGGGAAAATGCGCCGTATTTTTTTAAGTTGTTCAGCATACAAGCCCAACTCAATAAAAAGTCTGAACATCTGATCCTTCTCACCATTCTTAAATTTGTTGATTGACTCGGTTATATCGGACCAGGGGGTTTTGAACCATCCGCTTTCACGTTCCATATTAAATGATGAATAAGCCCGTTCTACAGGATGGCGGATAATGAATACCACGATACAATCCGGGTTATGATCATACAGACGCTGCAAGGCCTTATCGTTAATATACAGTCCGGCATTCTTCGCAATGATTTTCTTGCCGGCACCAACCGCTGCACCTGGAAAATATTTCTTCATGGCATGAGGAAACCCTTCGTTGTATTCTTCCTCATTCACAAAAAATGCGAATTCTGTCATGGCATGGGTGACCAAGGCAGGATGCTTCCCCAAATAGTTTTTTAAGGAAGTAGTACCTGCCTTTTGGGCACCGGCAATCATCAGGTCAATACGTTCCATGCAGTATGCCCAGGTTCTGAATAAAGCAATACTCCGCACTAAGACTGCGCCGCGATTTTTTCCATTGAAAAACCAGGCAGTGTTACGACGGAGAACCGCTTATGGTTTGCTCATTTTGTTCAAAAAAATAACCGGCTTACAAACCGTTGACGGTGCTGTGAAGGGGTTAAGTTGGTTACTGTTTTGCAAGCCAAATTGTGGGTTTAATATAGTCAGAAACCTGTGAATAGTAGTACATTCGTCATTCACCTTGTAAACATATCATGTGCGGCATTGCAGGCTACTTTGCACCCAACCAACCGGCTGGCGCAGAAGTTTTAAGGCAAATGGTCCGCAGCCTTGCTCACCGCGGACCTGATGCGGAAGGATTCTATACCGATCACCTTGCCGGCCTTGGTCATCGCCGGCTCAGTATTATTGATGTTTCAGCAGCAGCCAATCAGCCGATGACCTCGCGCGACAGCAGATGGATTATGGTATACAACGGTGAAGTGTACAACTTCCGCGAGATTGCGAAGGAGCTGGCAACAACGCTGCGCACCCATTCAGATACTGAAGTGATACTGGAAGCCTTTGCAAAATGGGGACCTTCCGCCGTCAGCCGGTTCAATGGCATGTTTGCCATAGCATTGTATGATGTGGAAGAAAAGGGGTTATATCTCTTTCGCGACCGTATCGGTGTAAAACCATTATACTACGTGACTTTCGGCAACAAGTTTTTCTTTGCTTCCGAACTGAAAGCCATCACCTGCCTACAGGAAATAGCGCGTGAACTGCAACCCGATCAGGAAGCCATTGCGCTCTACCTGCAGCTTGGTTATATCCCGCAACCCTATACAATCTGGCAACAGGTGAAGAAATTTCCCAGTGGCAGCTATATGAAGATAACGGCGGACGGTCAGCAAATCATCCGCTGGTGGAAACCCGAAGAAGCCATTCATCCTGCTGTGATCAGTGATGTAAAAAGCGCGAAGGATCAGTTGTTGCAGCTATTGAGCAGCGCTGTCAGCTATCGCATGATCAGCGATGTGCCTTTCGGCACCTTTCTCAGCGGCGGTGTTGATTCATCACTTATTGCGGCACTTGCCCAGCGAAACAGCGCCTCCAAAATCAACACATTCACCATTGGCTTTCATGAAAAACAATTTAATGAAGCCACGCATGCCAAACAGATCGCGCAGCATCTGCACACTGATCACCACGAGCTGATGGTTACCCAGGAGGAAGCGATGGAACTGCTGGAAACATTTATTGATACCTATGACGAACCCTTCGCGGATTCATCGGGCTTCCCTACACTGCTCATTTCGAGATGGGCCAGCCGCCAGGTGAAAATGGTGCTCACCGGCGACGGCGGTGATGAACTGTTTATGGGATATGGTATGTACCGGTGGCCGCAATGGTTGCAAAACCCATTGGTGAGAATGGGGCGAATACCGATTGGCGCAGCACTCCAGGCACTGGGTGGCAAGTATGCACGTATTGCCTGGATGTTCAGGTATAGCAACACGGAGCTGATGAAACAACATATCTTTTCACAGGCACCCTATTTTTTTACAGACACGGAAATTGAATCACTGTTGATGCACCCCGCCAGTGTGCCGGTGTTACCTTCCTTTGCCACCACCGCCGGCAGGCACATGACGCCTGCGGAAGAACAGTCATTTTTCGATCTTGAATATTACCTCAAAGATGACCTGCTGGTAAAGGTAGACCGCGCCAGTATGAAGTACGGTCTCGAATGCCGTACGCCATTCCTTGATTACCGGGTGGTTGAATTTGCTTTGAATGTTTCGCCGAAAATGAAGATGAACCGGTCCCGCCTAAAAATTTTACCTTCCTTGGTATTAAAAGAGCTGCTGCCGCCTGAACTGTTTCAGCGTCCGAAACGCGGATTCTCCATCCCTTTGCTCCAATGGATGCAGCATGAATGGCATCACCTGCTGGATGATTATCTGTCGGAAGAAATTATCAGTCGTCATGGTGTGGTGCGCTATGCAACGGTCAGTTCACTGAAGAAAAAATTTCTTGCCGGTGAACATTATCTTTATAACCGCCTGTGGAATCTGGTGGTTCTTCACCGGTGGTTTGAACAACACATCCGTAAATGACGAGCGAATCCACACATGAGCGCTGCCTGCTTTGTAATCATTCAAATCTTCGGTTAATGAAACGTTATGCAGCGCAACACCTCGTACAATGCGCCAACTGCGGTTTTGTGTTTGCGGGCCGCATTCCCGGCACCGACACCCTGATTCAGCACTATGAAGGCTACGGCAGAAAAAATTACCGGTCACCTGTCACCGTCAAACGATATGAAGAGTTGCTGACCATTTTTGAAAAGTTCAGAAAGAGCAACAGGATGCTCGATGTCGGTTGCGGCATCGGCTATTTTCTGGAGGTGGCGAAAGCAAACAGATGGGAAGTGCAGGGTACCGAATACACTGATGAAGCCATTCGTATTTGCCGTGAGAAAGGATTACCCGTGCATCAGGGAGTGCTGCAGGTCGAAAACTATGAACCCTCCTCTTTTGATGTCATCACTTCTTTTGAAGTAATAGAACACATCAATAATCCGAAAGAAGAAGTCAGCAAGTTTCATTCATTGCTGCGGAAAGGAGGCATCGTGTATGTTACCACACCTAACTTCCGGTCGCTGTCGAGGTTATTGCTCCGCGAAAAATGGAATGTCATCGCCTATCCTGAACATTTATCGTACTATACACAGGCCACATTAAATCGTTTATTTAGCGAAGCAGGATTCTCTTTGTTGACGATCCGGACGACAGGCCTGAGTATAACACGTTTAAAAACAAGCCTTAGCCTCTCCGGGCAATCCTTCATCTCGGCTACTTCTGATGATGAAAGGATAAGAGAAACGCTGGAATCTAACCGCTTGCTGAAAATGTTTAAATCAATGACCAATCAATTATTATCCTGGTTCAGTATCGGCGACTCCATTAAAGCTACCTTCATTAAAAACTGATGGGGAAAACCATTCTATACATCTCCTACGATGGCCTCACCGATCCGCTTGGGCAGTCGCAGGTAATTCCATATCTCGCCGGCCTTGCAGCACGGGAACACATCATTCACGTCGTGAGTGCAGAAAAAAAGGACCGCTTCGCCGGAAGCAGCTTCCTGCGAAGGAGACTGAAAGAAATGAAAATCCATTGGCATCCGGTTTCATATTCCAATAAGTATCCCGGGCTATCCGCTTATCTCACCTACAGGCGTTTGCGCAGTGAGGCAGTGCAGCTGCTGATCAGCAGTCGCCCACATATTGTTCATTGCCGCAGCTATATTCCCGCATTGATCGGGCTGGAGTTCAAAAAAGAATCCGCCATCAAGTTCCTCTTTGATATGCGCGGATTCTGGGCCGATGAACGGGTAGAAGGCGGTATTTGGAACATGCAGCATTGGTGGTACAGAAAGGCCTATGATTTTTTCAAACGCAAGGAAGCAGCGTTCTTATCGGCGAGTGATGCCATTATCAGCCTTACTGAAAATGCACGCATGGATTTGCTGCAACGTCACCTGCCGTCGCTGACGGCGGAAAAGATTACCGTGATTCCCTGCTGTGCTGATCTTGATTTTTTCTCTGAAAAGAATGCTGCGCCAAACCGGATCGCTCTTCGTAACGAAATCGGTATTGGGGCGGAGGATTATATTCTTTGTTATGCAGGCTCCGTTGGTAGCTGGTACCTGTTAAAAGAGATGTTGCAGTTTTATAAACACCTGCATGATATACTTCCTGCAGCGAAGTTCCTCATTATTACGCTCGACAATCCCGAACTGATCCGGCAACAGGCCAGCCAGTTACAGCTGCCACCCGGCTGCCTATTTATCAGGGAGTCGGCCAGGATCATGATGCCCCGTTATCTAAGTATTGCCAATGCCGCTGTCTTCTTCATAAAAAATTCATTTTCAAAAAAAGCATCTTCGCCCACCAAGATGGGTGAATTTATGAGCATGGGAATTCCTATGGTTTGCAATGCAGGCATCGGTGATGTTGATTCGATCATGCAGACAACACAGGCCGGTATCGTATTGTCAGCCCTCGACGATGCGTCCATGAAGGAAGGTGCGGCCCGATTGCTAAACACTACTTTCTCCCGGCAGGCCATAATAAGCGCCGCACAGTATTATTCGCTTAAAAAAGGAATTCAGCTCTATCACCAGGTTTATACTTCCTGCTGAACGAAGATGGCCACCGCTCCGGTTCACATATTATTCATCGGCCCTCACCGGCCTGACAGAAATGCCAGCCAGCGTTTCAGGATAGAGCAGTTCATTCCATACCTCGAAGCGGCAGCCTTCAAATGTGACTACTCCTGGTTTCTGAATGAAAAAGACGACCGAATTTTTTACCGTCGTGGCAGCATGTTGCAAAAAGGACTGGTTTTTCTGAAAGCGATCATGATCCGCGCACGCGATGCGATGCAAGCGGGCAGATATGATATCATTTTTGTTCAGCGGGAAGCGCTGATGACCGGTTCGGTATTCTTTGAAAAACAATTTGCGCGCTCAAAGGCAAAAATGGTTTTTGATTTTGATGATGCTATCTGGCTGGAAGATACCAGCGAAGCCAACCAGTCATTCAGATGGCTGAAACGACCCGCAAAAACCGCAGAAATAATTGCCATGGCGGATCATGTTATTGCCGGCAACAGTTACCTCGCACGTTATGCACAACAGTATAACATTCATGTCACCATCGTTCCGACAGTAGTGGATACCACGCGTTATTCCGACACCGGTACCGCCTATCGCCCCGATAAGCCGGTGGTGATCGGCTGGATGGGAAGCCACTCCACCATGAAGCATTTTCGCCTGCTGCTGCCTGTGCTGAAAAAACTGAAGGAAAAGTATCAAGAACAAATCATGATTAAAGTGGTTACCGACAAAAGCAGCAATGCCATCGAGCCCTGGATAGTGCAGGAACCATGGAGCAGTGAACGGGAGCTGGAGCTCCTTCGCAGTTTCGATATTGGAGTGATGCCACTGCCGGATGATGAGTGGTCGAAAGGAAAATGCGGTTTCAAAGCCATTCAATACATGGCCATGAAAATTCCTGCTGTGGTTGCCGCCGTTGGCGTTAATACGTCTATCATCACACAGGGTGTTAATGGATTTATTGCCGCTCATGATGAAGAATGGGAGAAATACCTGTCGATACTGATTGATGATCACGGCACCAGGCAAGCAATAGGACTGGCAGCCAGAAAAACAGTGGAACAACATTATTCTGTGCAGTCACAGCTTCCCATATTGGAAGCCCTTTTTCGGTCATTGGCCGGCAAGCCATAATAGCCGCAAGCTGCCTGTCAACATCGTGCCCTTATTCAGCTGTCGCAAGCGGAACATCAATGGCTGCAGGTATAAACGGTGGTTTTTTACGCATCTGTTTCTTTTCTTTCAGCTGCTGCTGACGCTCCACCCTGGTGAGATGGTTCAGCACAATCAGACCCACGAGGAAAAATGGAATACACGGAATTTTATACCGCACAAGGGCGCCAAAATTATACGAGGTGAATCCGACAGCAAAAGAAAAGACAATAGCGAAGAAAAAGCAGAAGAACAGATCTGGATGCGAAAAGATGGAGATTACTATTCTTCCGATGCCGTTCTTATAAAAAATATACAAGGTAAAGCCCATAATAAAAATACTCTCCAGCGCAGCAATCAGCATCACCGAGTTATTAGCTTCCCACAAATAGGGGCGGAAGAGTGTCACATTCACGGCCACCGGTATCTTGCTGATGATACTCGTCCAGCTTCCATCCATATGTCCCAAACTATAGCCGGAAGCATTGGCATTTTCGGCAAGATAGCCATGCCACTGCTGAAACCGTTCGGATGTGCTGATTACATTGTTGAGCGAGAACTGTTCAAATTCTGCTCCCAACCGGTTAACCATCAGGAATCCAAACCCGATCGCTGTTGCCAGCACGGAAGGGCCGGCGATAACCCGCAGGAACTGGTTGCGGATTTTTTTCCGGTAGGTTAAAAAAATCCACAGCAGAAGAGCAGGGATAAAGCTGATGATGATGTAGGCCTTTACTTCCAGCGCAATGTAACCGGTGATAAAAAGTATCAGGCTGTTGCGGATAATATTTTTTCGCTTAAAAAATATCTGGTGTGAAGAGTAGGTTACCCATCCCAAGCAGCCAAACGTTATCGAATCTTTGAGTATGCCGGATCCCCAGAAGAAAACCGATGGAACAAATAACACAGCCCAGGCCAGCGGTGTGGTGAGTTGCGGATACATGGAAACAAATGTTTTGAGCAACACCCAGGCACCGGTGAAGGACAACGCGGCAATCATCACTGACATGGCAGGATAAGAATGAAAAGTCAACACGCTCAGTAATCCGTAAATCTTATCAGACATCCAGCCGGAAGGATCGTGAAAGTAAGTAACGCCCCGTGTAAATTCATACGTGTTCATGGTGATCTCATTAGAACGCAGCATCAATAAATCGAAAAAGGCACCGTACGATCGCTGCAGGGCAAGATTAAACGCATTGGCATCTTTATAATAGTAAAAAGTATCGCCACCGCCATTGTAATAAAAGAGGTAGATAATGCCCAATGAAAGCGCACCAACAATCCTGATAGCGAGGCCAGGAATGAAATACTTTCTCAGTGGCGAGTGATCATAGCGAAAATTCCGGTAGAGATACGCTATCAGGAAGATCGCTATCAAATAGACCGGCAGCAGGAAGATATCCTGAAAATAAAAAACTTTTATGCCTTCACCCCTGAACATCCTGAAATAAAATTAACCCTCATTTTGAAATTCAAAACAGAAATGGGTTGAATGCTGATGTATCCTGCATAAAGAAACCCTATACTTTCTGCAGCCGCTCAGCAGCTTTTTCCAATGTTTCATTTTCCTTCGCGAAACAAAACCGCAACATCTTCCTGTCAATACCATGATGATAAAAAACCGACGTAGGAATGGCCGCTACTCCTGCTTCCTTTGTCAGACGCACCGCAAAGTCTGTATCTTTTTCATTGCTGATTACTTTGTAGCTCAACAGCTGAAAGTAACTGCCGGCGGCTGGCTTTGCTTTGAATCTTGACCCTTCCGTCAGTTTCAGAAAATAGTTGCGCTTCTCTTCATAGAAGGTACGGAGTCCCAGATAGTGCATGGGATCCTTCATCATCTCAGCAAAGGCATATTGAACAGGTGTATTGGCGGAGAAAACAATAAACTGATGTGCCTTTCTGAACTCTCTCATCAATTCTGCCGGTGCAAGGCAATAACCCATTTTCCAGCCGGTGTTATGATATGTTTTGCCGAAGGAGAAAACGACGAAGCTTCTTTCTGCAAGCTTCGGATAACGCATCACGCTCTGGTGTTCCAGGCCATCAAAAATGATGTGCTCATAGACTTCATCACTCAGGATAATGATGTCGGTATTTTGAGTCAGCTTCTGCAGTTGTTTCATATCCTGCGCCGTCATCACCATACCGCTTGGGTTGTGGGGCGTATTGATGATGATCATCTTCGTGCGCTGGTTGATGAGTTTCTTTACGGCGTTCCAGTCAATAACATAGTCAGGTACTTCCAGCTCCACGTAGATGGCAATACCTCCGTTCAGCTCAACAGATGGCGCATAACAATCATATGCGGGTTCAAAGATGATAACCTCATCACCTTCCTCCACCACTGCGGTGATGGCTGCATAGATGGCTTCGGTGCCTCCTGCCGTAACGGTCACCTCTGTTTCCGGGTGATAATTCGCGGCATAAAGACTTTCAGCCTTCGCTGCAATAGCTTCGCGAAGCGGCAATATACCCGGCATAGGCGCGTATTGATTCAGCCCTTTGCGCATGAATTGCTCCACCAGGGAGATCAATCGCGCATCACACATAAAATCAGGAAAGCCCTGCGACAGATTGATGGCGCCATGTTCCTGTGCAAGGGCTGACATAATCGTAAAAATAGTAGTGCCGGTTTTGGGCAGTTTTGATTTTACATGTGCAGGATAATCAGGCATCGTAGTATCTATAGTTTATGAAAAGTTTTATTACATGTACTGCTTTCAAAACAAGCCGATCCGTAAGAGCCATACCGCTGCAATATTGATAATATTTGCCGCATGCTATAAAAAGATAAGGTTCAGCATGAAAACAATTAAAGCAAGTATGAAAAAATTATGGTGATCAGGTGAGAATTCTCTTTCTTTGCTTTGATCGCCAACAAGTTTCTGACTGCAAGTTAAATTCAGGAAACGAACTGACCAATGTTTTTTATTATCATCCTGACCACATTGCTGCTCACTTCTCCCGGTTACCTGACTGACACTTCTACTGCTATAGATGCCACTGCCGGATATGAATGGTGGGATCAGTGGCTAAAAAAAAATGTGTCCGGTAAAGGCGAGGTGAATTACAAAAACATGAAGCCCGAGTTGGCTGCCCTGCAGTCATTCATTGCCGAAATGGGCAGAAAGGTGCCCGCCGCCGAAGCCAGCAGGAATGAACAACTGGCCTACTGGATCAACCTGTACAATGCCGCTACCATTCAGCTTGTGCTTCAGTCTTACCCGGTTAAAAGTATCCGCGACATCAGCAATGGCAAACCGTGGGACGATGTTTTTATTACGGCAGGTGCCAGAAAATATTCGCTCAATAATATTGAACATGATATTCTGCGAAAACAATTTGCCGATCCGCGTATCCATTTTGCCATTAACTGTGCAGCCAAATCATGCCCCAAGCTGCTGAATGCCGCTTTTGACAAGGACCGGCTCGATATGCAACTGAACAGTCTTGCCAAATCATTCGTCAATGACCCCTCCAAAAATAAAATCACCGCTACACAAATTGATATTTCAGAAATATTCAACTGGTATCGGCAGGACTTCACACAGCAGGGCAGTCTGATAGACTTTCTCAATACCTGGTCGGCTGTTAGAATATCAGCTTCCGCATCCATCCATTATCTGAACTATGACTGGAGTTTAAACGAATTACCATGAAGCAGCACGACAGTTTACTGATGATTTTTGTAAAGAACCCTGTGCCGGGAAAAGTGAAAACCCGCCTGGCAAAGACGATGGGTGAAGAAAAAGCGATGGAGATTTACCGGCAATTGCTCGATCACACCCATAAGACAACACAGAAACTGGCAATGGATAAAATCGTTTTTTATTCAGATGAAATATTGAACGAGGACATTTGGGAAGAAAAAAATTATGGCAAGAAGCTGCAGGAAGGAAGTGATCTCGGGAAGCGTATGGCAAATGCGTTCAAGTATGCTTTCAGCAAAGCCTATCGCAAAGCCATTATCATTGGCAGCGATTGTTTCGATATTACTCCTAAAATTATCAATGAAGCATTCGCCGCTTTGCCGGCCAATAATTTTGTAATTGGTCCTTCTCACGATGGCGGCTACTATCTGCTGGGCATGTCAACTTTTTATGCCTCCCTTTTCAAAAACAAAAGATGGAGCTCAGATGAAGTGTTGCATGATACCCTGGTAGATATCCGTAATATCAACGGCTCCTATAAATTACTCAAGGAGCTCACCGATATTGACACCGAAGCAGATCTGGAGGCTGTAGGAAAAGGAATTTCCTGAAGACAGAGCAGGATAGAGCAACACTCCGTGTTACTCACTTTTTTCATTGTTATCGTGCGGAAGGAGTCCGCTGAAATATCTAATTCATTCCATTGATGATGAATAGCAACAATTCTTATTTCTGATGACTTTACCGGAACAGCTCCAGGAGACAGTTGATTTTCTTCACGCGAAAAATATCAGTGTGCCCGCAGCCGGAATCATTTTGGGAACAGGCCTGGGTAATCTTGCCACGCGCATTGTGAAGGAAGTGGAAATCGACTACAGGGACATTCCGCATTTTCCACTTTCTACGGTGGAATATCACAAGGGAAAAATGATCTATGGTATGCTGGGCGGCAAAAAAGTGGTGGCCCTGCAGGGACGATTTCATTTGTATGAAGACTATACCATCCAGCAAATCACTTTCCCTGTCAGGATTTTGAAGCTACTGGGTATTCAGTACCTGTTGATCTCCAATGCCGCAGGAGGATTGAACCCGTTGATCAAGAAAGGATCGCTCATGGCGATTGATGATCACATAAATATGCAACCGTTTAATCCGCTGAGCGGAAAAAATTATGAAGAGCTCGGCCCGCGTTTTCCGGATATGAGTTGTCCATACGATCCCGGCCTGTTGGAAAAAATGGAACAGTGTGCCGAACAACTGCAAATCACATTACACAAAGGTGTTTACGTTGCTGTGAACGGACCCAATCTCGAAACGAGGGCTGAATACCGATTCCTGAGAATGATCGGTGCTGATGCGGTAGGCATGTCTACGGTACCGGAAGTAATTGTTGCCAATCATATGTCGCTGCCCGTTGCTGCCGTTTCTGTTATTACCGATGAATGCGATCCTGATAACTTAAAACCGGTTAACATTGCAGAAATAATTGAAACGGCTGGCAAAGCAGAAGTGCAGCTGACAGCACTTTTCGAAAACCTGGTACGCACACTTTGAAATCGTAAGGGATAGGCCGGGCTGACAGCTTACTATTTGAAAAGCGAAAATATTACAGAAAATAAATTATATGACTAAATCCAACAGATGAAAACCTACTACAATCCTGAAGACCTGAAAAAATTTGGAAATATCGCCGAGTTCGACAAGCCACTGGCAGACCAGTTTTTCCGCTGGTATGGCGATGTGTTTAGTGAGGGCGCACTTACCGCCCGCGAAAAATCGCTGATCGCTCTCGCTGTAGCGCATGCCATTCAATGCCCTTACTGCATTGAAGCCTATACCGAAGACACACTCACAAAAGGATACACCGAAGAACAGATGATGGAAGCCGTGCATGTTGCCGCTGCCATCCGCAGCGGCGCAAGTCTTGTGCATGCCACCCAGATGATGAATAAGGCAAAGGAGTTAACAATGTGATCGTTTCAACTCCCGACATTTTAATCCGCTATTGATCAAACATTCATCGCACGCCATTCAAAAATTCCACATGAAGTCACTACATGCACAGCATCATGAACTCTCTGACAGCGGCAGACAGCTGCAGTTGTTGAACGATGTTGTGCACACATCCGCCATCACGTCCTTCCGTCAAAAACTGGAAACATTGGGATTCTATCCGCTGAAGCCCTCTGCCACTGAAATTTTGCAGGTGAATATTGGCAAGATGTGCAACCAGACCTGCAAACACTGCCACGTAGATGCCGGTCCGGACCGGCAGGAAATCATGACAAGGCAAACGATGGAGCAATGCCTGCAGGTGTTGCAATCTTCATCCATACCGGTAGTTGATATCACCGGTGGCGCTCCCGAGCTGAATCCCAACTTCCGCTGGTTTGTTGAAGAGTGCGCCAAACTGGGGGTGAAAGTGATTGACCGCTGTAACCTCACCATCATTCTTTCCAACAAGAAATATCATGACCTCCCTGAATTTTTTGCACGGCATAAAGTGGAACTGGTGAGCTCACTGCCTTTCTACCATGCCGACAGAACGGACAGGCAACGTGGAGAAGGGGTGTTTGATGCCTCTGTAAAAGCATTGAAAATGCTGAATGATCACGGTTATGGTAAGGAAAGAAGCGGACTCATCCTGAACCTGGTGTATAACCCTGCAGGTGCCTTTCTGCCTGCAGGCCAACAAATGCTGGAATCGCAATTCAAAAAAGTGTTGCATGATGAATATGCAATCACCTTCAACAACTTGTTTACGATTACCAATATGCCGATCAGCCGATTTCTTGATTACCTTATTACAAGCGGAAACTATGAATCATATATGGAAAAATTACTGGCGGCTTTTAATCCGGCAACAATCAGCGGATTGATGTGCCGCAATACCATTTCTGTTGGTTGGGATGGCTACCTGTATGACTGTGATTTTAACCAGATGCTCGACTTGAAAACAGGCAGCGATAATGCTATGCACATCAGTACTTTTGACAGCATCGCGGCACAAAATCGCGAAATAATAATATCACAACATTGCTATGGATGCACCGCCGGCGCCGGATCGAGCTGTGGCGGGGAAGTGGTGACATAAGCCAGTATTTTTAAATGGAAAAAGGCGGGTGGACTGCAAAATGCAGGTCTAACGTTACTTCCGTTCTTCTCACATGCAGGGCACTGTCCAGTCAGGCCTTCCGCTTTCCAGGGAAGAATTCCCCATTTCCGGTGTTCCTGTTCAATTATATAAATTTACCACCACCAATAATTATACAATTGCATGATGTCAACTACCGAGGTAACCGAACTGAATGAAAAAATCCGAAAGCAAAGCACGTTTATCGATTCCTTAAAAAATGAAATGGCCAAAGCCATTATCGGACAACAATACATGGTGGACAGGCTCATACTTTCCCTGCTCTCCAATGGGCATATATTGCTGGAAGGCGTGCCCGGGCTTGCCAAAACGCTGGCGATAAAAACAATGGCCGCTGCCATTCGGGCCGGCTTCAGTCGTATACAATTTACACCCGACCTGTTACCCGCCGACTTGTTGGGCACTATGATCTATAACCAGCAAAAAAATGAATTCACCGTAAAGAAGGGACCGGTTTTTTCCAACCTGATACTGGCGGATGAAATCAACCGTGCCTCTGCTAAAGTGCAAAGCGCTTTACTGCAGGCCATGCAGGAACGACAGGTAACTATCGGGGATCAGACCTATAAACTTGAGGAACCGTTCCTGGTTCTGGCAACACAAAATCCATTGGAACAGGAAGGAACCTATCCGCTGCCCGAAGCACAAGTGGACAGGTTTATGATGAAAGTAATTATCACTTACCCGGAAAGGGAGGACGAAAGGCAAATTATCCGTCAACAAATTGCTGATGCGCCAACGTTTATACAACCGGTCATCACACCGCAAGATATCTTAAGTGCACGGCACCTGGTACGCGACATTTACCTCGATGAAAAAATTGAACAATACATTCTCGACATTGTATTGGCTACCCGTAACCCGGCTGAATTTAAATTGGAAAAACTCAAAGGCCTGTTGCGGTATGGCAGCTCACCGCGCGGAAGCATCAGCCTGGCAATCGCCGCAAAATCAATAGCCTTTATACAACACCGCGGCTTTGTGATACCAGATGATATCAAAAACGTTTGCCTGGATGTGTTGCGTCATAGAATCGGTATCACTTATGAAGCGGAAGCGGAAAACGTGACCACAGATGAAATCATCCGCGAAATCATCCGGAAAGTGGAAGTGCCTTAGTGATGAAAAAATGCAGCCTTAACTTTGTAACCCTACCAAACAGCAGACGTGGAAACCGCTGAGCTTATTAAGAAAGTCCGGAAGCTGGAGATCAAAACAAAAGGCATGGTAAGCCAGCTTTTTTCAGGCGAATACCACAGCGCTTTTAAAGGACGTGGCATTTCTTTCAGCGAAGTGCGTGAATATGAATTGGGTGATGAAATCCGGTCTATCGACTGGAATGTTACTGCCCGCATGAATCACCCCTATGTTAAAGTGTTTGAAGAAGAACGCGAACTGGCGGTAATGCTGATGGTGGATGTAAGTCAATCAGCGATGTTCGGCACACAGCAACAATCCAAGTATGACCTGATCGCTGAGGTGAGCGCCTTGCTGGCCTATTCCGCCATTCGCAATAACGACAAAGTGGGCATGATTCTTTTCAGCGATAAAATCGAAAAATTCATTCCTCCCCAAAAAGGCAGTTCACACATTTTGCGGATCATCAGGGAGCTGCTGGACGTTTCACCGGCTTCCCCAAAAACTAACATCGCCTCGGCGTTGCAGTATCTCAACAACGTGATAAAAAAAAGATGCGTAGTGTTCCTGCTGTCGGATTTTATCACTTCCGGGTACGAACCCATGCTGATGATCACAGCACGAAGGCATGATGTGGTGGGAATTCATGTATTCGATCGCCGTGAAACGGAAATACCCGATATCGGTTTGCTGCAGGTGCAGGATGCGGAAACCGGCAAGATCCTATGCATTGATACCGGCAATGGTACCCTACGGAAAAATTACGCACAAAAATACCAGCACCATCTTCTGCAGTTGACAGTCGTGTTGCAGCGATGCGGCATTGACTCCATCAGCATTCAGACAGGCAATCCATACATACGGGCGCTGATGTTATTGTTCGAAAGAAGAAGCAAAAAAGTTTAATCCAGATCAATCAGCAGGACACGAGGAGTATGACCAGAAAATGTAAGTGGCTTACCGTAGTGATGATCATGGCGCCGCTGTTGTTCCTGCACGCTCAATCCATCCGCATCACTGCCACACTCGATTCCACCAATTACCGGGTAGGTGACTGGATCCGCATTCAACTATCCGCCGAACATCCTTTCGAAACAAAAATGCGCTGGAACCGGCCGGTGGTGATAGATGCACCCGGTTTTGAAAAGCTGGCGGAATCTGCTATTGACTCTATTGAGCATAATGATTTTCTCACCGAAAGGAAGATGATCACCGTCACTACATTTGACACCGGCGTATGGCAGATTCCGCCGATTACCTGCTACTACGAGCAAAAGGGCGTTATAGACAGTGCTTCATCAAATCCACTGTCAGTTTATATTGCGGCTGTTGCCATCGACACTGCTGCCGCTGCCCGCCCGCTGAAAGGGATATTTACTATTGCGGCGACCGGTCAAAGTATAGCATGGTACCTTTTGCCATTCCTTTTATTAATCTTGATTGCATTGGCCGCCTGGAACTATTTCCATCAAAAAACGAAATTAAATAAACACCAATCACAGCCTGAGGCGGATACACGGTTACCCCATGAAAAAGCTTATGACCTCCTTATGTCGCTGGAATTAGAAAAACCATGGGAACACGATCTGGTAAAGGAATACTATGTGCAAGTGACGCAAATTTTAAGGGAATACATTGAAACGGGGCTGGAACTGCCGGCACTCGAAAACACCACGCAGGAACTGCTTGTTTCCCTGCGAAAAAAATCACTGGATGAAAAATTAATCCTCCAGCTAAGTGATGACCTGAACCTGGCTGATCTCGTGAAGTTTGCCAAAGTACAACCGGCAACAGCTTCACACCTGCGAATTTTACATACGGTGAAAGACTTCATTCAAAAAACAACACCTGTCACCCACTTACCGGCACCGGAGGGCCAGGCTGAATGATTCACTTCGCGAATCCAGAATGGTTTTGGTTGCTGAATAGCATTCCGTTGCTGATTATTTGGTATATCCTGCGCCACCATACACTGCAGCAATCATTACGTCTCTCTACTATTTCTTTTTTCGATGCGCCCCGTTCAGTCGTCATTTATCTGCGTCACAGTCTCTTTGTTTTGCGGTTGTTGGCTATTGCAGCATTGATTATCGCCTTGGCGAGGCCACAGGCTGTACTCTCAAAAACCAGCATTGCCAGTGAAGGGCTCGATATTGTATTGGCGATGGATATATCAGGGAGTATGCTGGCCCGTGATTTTGTTCCCAGCAGGTTAGAAGCTGCCAAAAAGGTGGTCGTTGAATTTATTGAAAAGAGACCCAATGATCGCATCGGAGTAGTATTCTTTGCAGGGGAAGCATACACCGGTTGCCCGACCACTATCGATCACCATGCCTTACAGCAGATTATCACAAATGTGAAAACAGGATCGATAGAAGATGGAACCGCTCTTGGACTCGGCCTTGGCACTGCAGCCAGCCGGCTGACAGAGAGTAAGTCCGCGACAAAGATCATTATCCTCGTCAGCGATGGTGAGAACAATGCCGGTGCAGTGAAACCCCTGGAAGCCGCGCAACTCGTGAAATCATTAGGCATTCATACTTATTGCATTGGTATCTTTTCGCCGGCTGCTGAAAAAAAGCCGGTTACCGCCAATGACAGTGCCTATGCTGCTATGGGCGGTCCTACTGCTGAAACCACCTTGTTGCAGATAGCCGAAATAACAGGCGGTCACTATTTTCGAGCCGGTAATGAAAAAACACTGCAGGACATCTACCGGCAAATTGATGTGATGGAAAAAACGAAATTAGATGTCGCTGCTTTTCACCGGTATGAAGAACGTTTTTTCCTGCTGGCCATCATCGCAGCACTGGCACTGCTGGCAGAAATATTTCTTCGTTATACCCTATTCCGCACAACGCCCTGATGCAGTTAGAACATCCATATTATCTTTTGGGTTGGCTGTTGCTGCCAGCGGTGGTGTTACTGTTTATACATTACCGCAACTGGCGCAAGAAAGGGTTGAGACAATTTGGGGACTGGCCATTAGTCGCGCAGTTGATCGCAGCCAACAGTATTTCCCGGCCTGTTATTAAATTCTGCTTGCTGCTCACCGCATTCACACTCATCATCTTCGCATTGGCGAATCTTCAATATGGAACAGCATCGCGCAACATTCGCCATGAAGGTATTGACCTTGCCATCCTGCTTGATGTCTCCAACAGTATGCTCGCTGCAGATGTGCCCCCCAACCGGCTGGAACTGGCCAAAAAGGCTGCCGCGCAATTGATAGCGGAAATGCCCGATGCACGGATTGCCTTCATCACCTTTGCCGCTATTCCGGTAATGCAAACACCGCTGACCATTGATCACCGCGCCGCACAATTACTGATCAGTGCTATCAGCGCTGAAGATGTGCCCGAACAGGGAAGTGATATCGGTGCTGCCTTGCTGGAAGGCATTCGGTCGCTTCCCGAAAATCAAAATCACTATCGTGCCATCGTTCTCATCAGCGACGGAGAAGACCAGGAAGGAGCACTGAAACAGGCCATTGACGCCGCAAGGGAAAACCAGGTGGTGGTCTGCACCGCAGGGTTGGGAAGTGAAAATGGCACCACCATTCCCATGAGTGAAGATGGAATCATCACTCAGAAAAAAGATCAGGAGGGTAATGTGATCGTCACCAAATTCAATCCTTCAACATTAAAAGCCATTGCCGGAAGTAATCATGGGATTTTTGTGAAGATGCAAACCGGCCACCGGGAAGCGGTGCGCAGCATTGTACAACACCTTGACGCCCTCAATAAAAATCAGTTGGATGAACAGTTGCTGGTACAATATGAGTCGAGGTTTCAGTGGTTCCTATGCGCTGCATTGCTGTTGCTGACGATGGAATTGCTGATAAGCAATCGAAAAATGGTTGGGTGGAGAAATCGAAAAGCATCATGAAAGACAAATTCATTCTCTATGCTGTCTGCTTGCTGCCGCTGCTGATGATGACAGGGTGCTATTCAGCAATCGCACAAACACCGGAAGAACTGATGGTGAAAGGAAACCTTGCCTACGAAGCAAAAAACTTCGGTGAAGCGCAGCGCTTCTATGAAACAGCATTGTCACAATCCGGCGTGCTGCGTTTTCCGGAATGGCAATTTAACCTGGGCAATGCACTTTATCAGCAGCAGAAATTTACGGAAGCTTCTGTGCAGTTCAACCAGCTGGCCGCTGCGCACGTGTCCACCGCTCTAAAAGCTGCATCCTATTTTAATGCAGGCAATTGTTATCTCCAGCAAAAAAATTATGCCGCCGCCCTTGCTGCCTACAAAAACACTTTGCGTCTTAACCCGCTGGATGAGGATGCACGGTACAATCTCACTTTCGTAACTGCCTTGATGGCAAAGAATGCACCTGCCGGCAAAGTGGCGGCCTCTATGTCAAAAGAAATTTATCAGCCGCCGCCGGAAGCCAACCTTACGCCGGAAGAACAACGCCGCCTGCTCGACCAACTCAATGCCGCTGAAAATCAAACCCTGCAGCAACGACCGAAAAAGCTGCAGCAACAAAAGAAGAATCTGAAAGACTGGTAGCCGGTCTTCCCAAACAGCGCAACCGGCTTAATTCTGCCGGGTTTAGGTTGGCACCCTTAACCTATCTATCGCATTGCTGAACGGTAGCAGCAATATCGGAGGATAAAAGTTGTGTTTGATACATTGCTTGCGGCATTCAGGATTGCACCCGCTCGATTAATACTTTAAGGATACTGTTTTCGTTTTGAACCCTGCAAATGCTACATTTTATAGTTCAAAACAGTTTTGCCTTAAACCCACATTTTGCAGTTCAAAGCGACAACGGGTTTAACCCCGACATAGAACTGCTTAGGGTTTGTGAAACATTTTCTTTTCTTGACAAATTGAGCAAACCCTTAGCAGTTCTGAGTCGTAGCGAAGCGGGATTTTTCCACTGAAAAATCCGGGTTAAACCGGATCTTGATTAAAATACTGCCTCATAGAGTAAAAGAAATGGACACGCCGGCAAGAAAGTATTAGTCTGCTCCTTAAGATTTGGTGGTTTTGTCGCTTACAGTAACTTTAGCCCATATTTTACAGTTCAAAACAGCAGCGGATTTACCTATTGATTCAATACGTGACTAATTTTCCAGACATGATCGTAATGCGCATCTCCTTTGTGTTATTAATGCTGCTTCAGTTTTTTATGCCGCCATTCGCACATGCACAGGAAGTGGTTCGATGCGGCACTCAACAGATGCTGGATCAATACGAGCTACAACAACCTGGCACTAAACAAGATGTTGAAAAAACTGCGATGGAGTCCCGCGAATGGTTGAAAAACAATCCCGGTGGAACAAGATCTGTTATTACCATACCCGTGGTAGTGCATGTGATCTATAAAACAAGTTCCCAGAATATTTCCGACAAACAGGTGCAATCGCAAATTGATGTGTTGAATGAGGACTTTTTAATGGGCAATCCGGATACATCAAAAATACCGGATGCCTTCAAGCCGCTGGCGGCCAATTGCCAGATACAGTTTTGCCTTGCCGCTTATGATCCCAATGGTGATTCCACCAGCGGCATCGTTCGGACAAGTACGACAGTGAGTCTGTTTACCACGGGGGACAGCATGAAGTTTACCGCGAAAGGCGGCGATGATGCCTGGCCGGCGAAGCACTATCTTAATATTTGGACGTGCAACCTCGGAGGAGGAGTATTAGGATATGCAACACTACCGCAGGGGAATTCGGGTAACTCAAAAACCGATGGTGTGGTAATTCTTTACCGTGCTTTTGGAAGAGAAGGCACCGTTGTGTATCCTTATAACCAGGGCAGAACATGCACCCATGAAGTAGGTCATTGGCTGGGCTTATCGCATACCTGGGGTGATGATAACGGCACCTGCAGCGGCAGTGACAACATCGATGATACGCCCAACCAGGCTGATGCTAATTTCGGCTGCCCTACTTATCCGTTGACTGATAATTGTTCGCCCGTCGCTCCCGGTGTAATGTTTATGAATTACATGGATTATACAGACGATCGTTGTATGTATATGTTTACTAACGATCAGTCGGCTGTGATGAATGCCACACTGAACGGAACGCGCAAGAGCATCTTAATTTCTCCGGCAGGCTGTCAGGGCGTTTATTTTGCCAATGATGCCGCGGTTTCCAAAATCATCCATGCCACAGATACCATCAACTTTCTTTCATTCATACCACAGGTTCAACTCACCAACCGTGGATCAGGCGTGCTAAACAATGCCACCGTTTATTACCAGGTTGACGGACAGGATGCCGCCGTTAAATCATTCAATGGAACGCTTAACACCGGTGAGTCGGAGCTGATTGTTTTCGATGAATTGTATTTCACCAGTGAAGGCGATCATATTGCCACAGCCTGGAGCACGCAACCCAACAATCAAACTGATGAGTTTATTTTTAATGATACGGCTTCGAACAGTTTTTCCGTGATCAGTACCATCGGCAAAAACACATTCACCGTTACTCCCAGTTTTACGCACGGCCCCATCACCCTGCTTATTCAGAATCCTGCCGCCGGGGATATGGATCTGCGAGTGATCAACATGCTTGGCCAGGTCATGCAGCATCATTTTGTTACACTCGATTCACAATCTACACTTACCATCGACCTTTCAGATCTCTCGCCCGGTGTATATATCCTGTTTTCAAAAATCGGGTATGACTATGTACGCAATAAGGTGATGGTGCAGAGATAGCCTTCGCCATTTTCTTTTGTTAGCAATAGAAATTCGTAAAGCTGTGAAATTGGTTTCAGATTTTAGACGCGGAAAAGGAACCGCCTCTTCTATTTATATGCAGGATGTGCGTCAATGAATTTATACAGCGCCGCATCCGCTTTCTTTCTGATTTGATGGTGCAACAAAGTACTCCAGCCTAAAAAAATTCCGGTACTGCCTAATGCCATGCGTGACCACCTCCAAAGGTCAAAGTGATCTGTATGCCGGTATATTTTACCATCCCTGAATTCAAAAGTCGCGTCAATCACATTCAGCACTTTACGGCCGCTGCCTGAAAAGGTATACGCGGCTTCCCAATGGCAGCTTCCCTTATTGCCATCTGCATACACATCGTGAAAGGTGAGCCGCAGGTCTCTGCCATTCAAAACCAACATGTGCCACATAGCCTTTGCTTCCTTTCCCACCAGGTGCCGGAAAACAGGATCGGAAAAAATCACTTCCTCATGGTAACAGGCTTGCATAGAACGGTAGTCGCCGGACTGAAAGGCGCGGTAAAACTGATCAATGACAAGAGAGGTCACCGCCGCGATACTGTCCGGTGGTTGCAGAAATTCCGATTGCTCTTTCATGGTGGTTGAAATTACGGAATGAGGATGGAATGCAACCCGGAATTTTCAATAGAAAAATCCTGCTTCGCTGCGAAGAACTGCTTAGGGTTTGTTCATCTTTACAAGAAAAGAAAATGTTTCGCAAACCATAAGCAGCTCTACGTTGGGGTTAAACCCGTTTTTGTCCTGATCGGCAAAAGGTGGGATTAACGGCTGCTGACGAGACCGGCTCCATTTTTTTCCAGCACGATAGTGGTAATGCCATGCATACCATTCATGTCAACCGTTTTTAAACGATAAAAAAGTTTCATGCCCGGCTGCAACACAATTTGCGAATCAATAACCTGGTAGTGTGCACCAACGGCATAACGGTTTTTGGCGGGTACCATGGCCATCATCTCATAGTTGATGCCATCCAGCGAACGTTCAAGAACGAAACAATGGATATTTTTTTCGCGCTCGGTATCCCATTCAATGGTCACCTCATCGTCCGTAACATTGCTTTGCAGTCTGGCTACCACTTCATTGGTAACGGCATTTTTTGTCGTCTGTGCTGCTGATGGCTGAAAAGCCATCGTTATCACAAACAGGAGCGAAAGGCAGAATTGATGTTTCATTGTATGAATTTTAAAAATGACCTGATAGTCCAGCAAAAGTAACCGGAGGCAGGAGGCACGACAAGTCCACTAAATGGGGACAACCGGCTGATGGCCTGGAGCAGGCACGAGCAGCCGCGGAGCGGTTTTCAGCCGTAACGCAACTCAGTGGATAAATAATGTAATTTGAAATGAGGGCATTCGATGATGCTCAAACGCAAATTTGATCAGCATCAGTTTCAGAATGCGTAACTCAGGTATAATCCCTTACCGTTACCAAACATCGGGGAAATGCTCAGCCTGTCACCTTTATCAATACGGTGCAATTGAGGAATCAGGTAACCGATGCCGGCCCCCACAATATAACCGGCCACCACATCACTCGGAAAATGCTTACCCGCCTTATACCGGGCGAAACCGATAAAAGCCGGAAAGGTAACGGCAACCGTCCATACTACGGGTTTCAGCTTTGAATGTGGGTGAAAATCATTAAAAATTTTTGCGCCGCAGAATGAAGCACAGGCAGAGATGCTGGTATGCCCACTGAAAAATGATTCCTTCACATTGGAAGCGGTTCTTTCTTCAATGGTGAAGTCTTTGGTATTATAGGTTAGTGGCCGTCTTCTGTTTACAATCCCGGAGGTAAGGTTATAAGCGCCGGATCCTATCGTAATAGTTTCAACATACAGCAAAATCGTTGTAACCGCATTATCGTTAATGCGTCCGTCAGCAAGTGAGATCAGCGGTAACGCCAGGGCTGTATACAAAGCATAGTTGCTGGCATTGAGGTAAGATTGATTCGACTGGGTGACGGCGCTGATGTCAAAAGAAGGAATCTTGTCGGTATTGGTATCAGTGAGTGCCTGTTGCGTGGTAAAAGGTGTTTTACCGGTGCGGGCCAGCAATCCGCCCACATTCATTACTACGCCCGCAGTAAAATAGGCGAGCTCTTTGTTCATCTTCAATTCATATGGATTATACGAATCCTGCGCTATGCATGGATGCATGATTCCGGGCACCAGCAAAATCAACCATATCACCTTTAAGGCAAAATTACTGCTCATGAAAACTGTCACTCAAGTGATGAAAAGAAATAGTAAGAGATTTTGAGTTGATATCCCGTTGACCGTAATGACGAAAGGCATTCCGGCTGTGAGCTTGTTGTCGTCTTACTTTGTTGTGATTGATACTTCAGGAATAGCCCATAAAGAATTTGGTGCACATTTACCGGGCTACTTCAATTCAACCAGCACCTGATTTTTCTCGACAGCATCCTTTGCCACTACCTTGATAGCTTTCACAATTCCGGCACCCGGTGATTTAATTACATTTTCCATTTTCATGGCCTCCAGTATCAGCACAGAATCGCCTTCTTTAATTTCCTGATCTACCTGTACCATCACTTTTAAAACCAAACCAGGCATAGGGGCCTTTATGGAATTCACCTTATGTACTGCCGCGCCTTCCATCCCCAGTTCCTTCAGCAAGGCATCAAACCGGTCTTTCACCTTCACCTGGTAAATATTTCCATTGACACGAATAGTAAAAGTCTTTTTTTCCTTGACCGCCTGAAGCACTTCACAGGTAAAAGAGCGGTTATCCTTAACAATGTGAAACCGCCGGTCACCGATAGAGATCTTATCCCAGCTACCCTGCATGCCGTCTATGGTGAAATCGTTGCCGGATAACTCGATATCACGTTCTTTATCATGATCGACAGTTACTTTGTACATGAATTACTTTTTTAGTCCGTTTGGATTCACAAAGCAAACGATAAAATTGATAATTGTACATCCCGGCAAAAAGATTAATCTACCCGAAAAAAATGTTGCAGTCGGTCTTTATGCCATTGCCAGACAGGAATCTATTCAATGGAAACCCTGAAACCGGCGTAGTTATCCGCAGTCACCGTTTAATTCTATTTTTGTTTATTCACGGGGAATTCACTGCCGGTAAGGTTGCCGGTGAGTGAAGCAGTGAATGAAGTGGCTAAATTAATCGAATGCCCATGAAAAAAATCGTTTTCTATTATGGCCTGCTGCTTTTGGCTTCGGTAGTGATGAGTTGTTCTGTGAAGCAAAAGCTGGCTGCTTCCTGGGAAACCGGCGCAGATTCCACCGTCGTTGCTGATCCATATTCACTGGAACCGGCAGATAGCATTTCCTATGATTTCAGTGATGATGCCATTGTGGTTACGCCGCAGGATTACCGGCCATCCTATTCCATCATCAATGACCTGGTTCATACTAAACTCGATGTCAGTTTCGACTGGGACAAAACACAGCTCAATGGAAAAGCATGGATCACGCTTTCTCCTCATTTCTATACAACGGATTCATTATGGCTCGATGCAAAAGGTTTTGATATTCATAAGCTGGAACTGGTGCGCAAGCAGGGTAATCTCCCGCTGTCCTATACCTATGATTCATTAGGCGTAAATATTAAGCTGGACAGGATGTATGATGATGATGATCAGTACACTGTTTACATCGACTATACTGCCAAACCCAATGAGCTGAAGGTGAAGGGATCGGCAGCCATCACGGATGCAAGAGGATTATACTTCATTAATCCTGACGGAAAAGACCCTGACAAGCCAAGGCAGCTTTGGACACAGGGTGAGACTGAAAGCAACTCCTGTTGGTTTCCAACCATTGATAAACCAAATATGAAAATGACAACCGAGCTGTCAATGACGGTTGAAAAAGGATTTGTCACGCTTTCAAACGGCCTGATGATCGCTACCAGGGATAATGGCAATGGAACGCATACTGATACCTATAAACTCGACCTCCCATATGCACCCTATCTCGTCATGATGGCAGCCGGTCCGTTTGCAGTAGTTAAAGATCGCTGGAAGAATATGGAAGTCAACTACTATGTAGATAAAAAATATGAACCCTATGCAAAAGCTATCTTTGGCAATACGCCGGAGATGATCGACTTCTTTTCCACGCGGTTGGGGGTTCCCTATCCATGGCCCAAATATGCGCAGGTGGTGGTACACGACTATATTTCCGGTGCCATGGAAAATGTATCTGCCACGGTGTTTTATGACAGGATGCACCAGACAACAAGGGAAATGATTGACGGAAAGAAAGAGGATATAATCTCTCATGAATTGTTTCATCATTGGTTTGGCGACCTGGTAACCTGCGAATCATGGTCTAATATTTCTCTGAATGAATCCTTTGCAACCTATGGGGAGTATCTGTGGCTTGAACATAAATATGGAAGAGATGAAGCAGACAATCATCTTAACGATGACCTTGAACAATATCTCTATATGGCGCGGTTGGGCAATGAACCGCTTGTGCGGTATAACTATAAGAACAGGGAAGATGTGTTTGATGTCATCAGCTATCAGAAAGGCGGCAGAGTGCTTCACCTGCTGCGTAATTATGTTGGTGATGAAGCCTTCTTTCATGCTTTGAATAAATACCTTACCGATCATCGCTTGGGTACCGTGGAAGTGGCACAGCTGCGGCTGGCCTTTGAAGAAGTGACAGGCATGGATTTAAACTGGTTTTTCAATCAGTGGTTTTTCGCCAGCGGCCATCCGGAACTGGATATCGATTACGAGTACGATACTGACGCAAAGCAAGTAACGGTGACCATTCGGCAATTGCAGGATACCTACGACGGGACGCCGGTTTTCAGATTACCTGTCGATATTGATGTATATGAAGGAGGAAAAGTAACCCGTTATGCAAAGGTGATAACGGATGCCATGCAGAAGTTTTCATTCAGTTGTGAAACGCCACCCGACCTCGTGAATGTAGATGCAAGAAAGACGCTCATTTGTGAAAAGACGGATCATAAATCTGATTCCGCCTTTGCCTTTCAGTTGGAGCATGCCCCGCTATTTATGGACAGGCTTGAGTCAATCGGCTACTTTGCCCAACATGCTGCAAGCCCTTTGTATGAGCAGGCTTTGCTGCGTGGCATGAATGACCGTTATGCGCCTATTCGCAGACTGGCAGTGGAAAGTGTCCCTCCCGAGGTAGCTGCACAAAGCGGAAATTCCTTTGCGAAAAAAATCAAGGACATGGCCCTGCAGGATTCAAGCTCTGCCGTGCGTGCCGCAGCCATCGAAAACATGGCAGGTTGGTCTGATACCTCCGTGATCAGCGTGTTGGAAAACGGGCTACGCGACAGTTCCTTCCTCGTGATCTCGTCAGCGTTAAAGGCGATGGTGGAGGTAGATTCCGTGAAGGCGTACGAAGCTGCCGGCTTGCTGGAAAAAGATTCATCCGAACAGGTGAGAGATGGTCTCGAAACTGTTTACGCGCGGATGGGCCGCCCTGAGAAGAATGATTTTTTTATGTCGCAACTGAGTGGAACCGATGTATCATATTATTCCACTGTTAACTATGGGGAATTTCTTGCCCGGTGGGCTAGCGACACGGAAGTGATTGAAAAGGCGCTGCCGCTGTTGTATGAGATAGCTGCAAAAAATGCGCGCTGGTATGTACGGCTTGCAGCCACCAATGCGCTTGAAAATGTGTATTCGGCGATGGATCTTCAGAAGGAGAACGATACCAATAGATTAATGCAGGCAGAAATGAGTGCAGATGAAAAACAACGCCTGATGGAGGAACTGGAATGGATCAATAAACAGATGACGGACCTGGAAGTCAAGGTGGGCGCCATCAAGGCGGCTGAAACCAATGAACACCTGAAGATGATTTACGGAAATTAATATTTTCAATCGCCCATTAACAAAACAGATCACCGCGATAATATGGCCATCATCAAACCCATCAAAGGCATTGCGCCGCAATTTGGCAAAAATTGTTACCTCGCTGATAATGCGGTAGTCATTGGTGATGTAATCATGCAGGATGATTGTACGATCTGGTTCAACGCTGTTGTGAGGGGAGACGTACATTCCATACGGATGGGCCACAAGGTGAACATTCAGGATGGTGCCGTGATCCATTGCACGTACCAGAAGGCCAGTACAACGATCGGCAACAATGTTTCCATCGGCCACCGCGCTATCGTGCATGGCTGCACGCTGGAAGATAATGTGGTGGTGGGCATGGGCGCCATTGTAATGGATCATGCCGTGGTGGAAAAAAATTCACTCATTGCGGCGGGATCCGTGGTGCTTGAAAATACGCGGGTGGAATCAGGCTGTATTTATGCAGGTATTCCGGCCAAAAAAGTTAAAGAACTTTCACCGGAGCATTTTGAACAAATCAACCTTCGGATTGCGAATAATTATGTGATGTATGCCGAATGGTATAAGGAATGAATAACGTAGTAAAATGTACGCAACCAGAATTGTTGTAATACTGTTAACAGAGTTGCCCGATAACCATGCAGATGAAATTTGAAAATACGTTGTCCTTTGCGGAAGAAATGGACTCGAACGACTCCTTGCGGAAATTTCGCGGCAGTTTTCATATCCCGGCCATCCATGGAAAACAAACCATCTATTTAACCGGCAACTCACTGGGCCTGCTTCCGGTAAAGGCCCGGGAATATGCGGAGCAGGAATTTCTCGACTGGGAGCATCATGGTGTGGAGGGCCACTTTAATGCGAAAAATCCGTGGTTATACTACCATCACTTTTGTGGTGAAGCCCTGGCTAAAATGGCCGGCGCAAAAAAATCAGAAGTGGTGGCCATGGGCTCTTTGACGGCCAATCTTCACCTGTTGATGGTTTCCTTCTATCAGCCATCATCATCACGTTTCAAAATCATGATGGAAGCAAATGCTTTTCCTTCTGATCAGTATGCGATGGAGACACAGGTGCGGTATCATGGTTATTCTCCTGATGACGCGATCATTGAATTGAAACCTCGTCGCGGAGAATTCACTTTGCGGACCGAGGATATTCTGCAGGCTATCCACGAGCATCGTGATCAGCTGGCAACAATTATGTTTGGCGGAGTAAACTACCTCAATGGTCAGCTGTTCGATATGCAGGCCATTACCGAAGCCGGTCACCGTGCCGGCGCAATGGTTGGTTTTGATCTTGCCCATGCCATGGGAAATGTGCCACTGCACCTGCATCAGTGGCAGGTTGATTTTGCATGCTGGTGCAGTTATAAATACCTCAACAGCAGTCCAGGCGGCGTTGCCGGAATTTTCGTGCATGAAAAACACGGCAATAATCCGTCACTGCCCCGTTTCGCGGGATGGTGGGGCAACGAGGAATCAACAAGGTTCAAAATGGAAAAGGGATTTCACCCACAGCAGGGTGCGGCAGGATGGCAGGTTAGTAATGCGCCTGTTTTTCCGATGGCTATTCATCGTGCATCACTGGAATTGTTTGAAGAGGCCGGAATGGAAAACCTTCGCAACAAAAGCCGGCAGCTAACTGCTTACCTCGAATTCATCGTGGACGACTTCAACCATCATCATCCCGATAAGTCATTGCAAATCATTACACCGCGAGATGTGGCATGGCGCGGCTGCCAGTTATCCCTTGTCGCATCTTCGGATGGAAAGAAAATTTTCAATCGCCTGACGGAAGCGGGCGTCATCACCGATTGGCGCGAACCCAATGTCATTCGCATGGCACCGGTACCTTTGTACAATTCCTTTCAGGATGTATGGAAGGTAGGAAGAGTGTTACGGGAATTATGAATGAAGACGCTCACACCGTATGATCATTAATCGTTTTTTACCGAATACACGCTTACAATATTAATCCATCACAATCTTTAACCGCCACATTCCCTTATACCATGTCAAAACAAATCACCATCCTCGGTGCCGGACTTGTCGGCTCACTGTTGGCAGTGCTGCTTGCCAAGCGAAACAACAACGTTACCATTTATGAACGCCGTGCTGATATGCGCAGGGAAAAAATGCAGGCAGGCCGTTCCATCAATCTCGCCCTAAGTGACCGCGGATGGAAAGGGTTGCAGGCTGCCGGACTGGAAGCGGCCATTCGTAAAATAGCAATTCCCATGCATAGCAGGATGATTCATGCGGTGGATGGAACATATAACCAACAACCTTACGGCAAAGAAGGGCAGGCTATTTATTCTGTCTCCCGCGGGGCGTTAAATATGGCACTGATGGATCTTGCCGAACAGCAGGAAGGAGTTAAAATTTATTTCAACCAGCGTGCGGAAACCATTGACCTGGAGAAGCCGGAAGTGAAATTCGACACGCATAGCGCGCAGCCCTATGCGGAAAGCGATCTGATCTTCGGCGCCGATGGCGCTTACTCTGCACTACGGCATACGATGCAGTTCCTCGACAGGTTTAATCTGTCACAATCCTATATAGAGCACGGCTATAAAGAATTGACGATTCCGGCCGCACCCGACGGCACACATCAGCTGTACAAAAATGCTTTGCACATCTGGCCAAGAAAAAATTTCATGCTGATCGCATTGCCTAACCTCGACGGAAGTTTTACCTGTACCTTATTCTTTCAGTTTGACGGACCGGTTTCTTTTTCATCGCTGAAAACAGAAGAGGATATCGAAGACTTCTTCCGCACCTACTTTCCGGATGCCCTACCTTTAATGCCTACTTTCAAAGAAGACTTTGCACGCAACCCAACTGCTTCACTCGTTACGGTCCGTTGTTTTCCCTGGACTTATAAAGACAAGGCCTGCCTGATTGGCGATGCAGCCCATGCCATTGTACCATTTTTCGGGCAGGGCATGAATTGTGGCTTTGAAGATTGTACGGTATTGAATGAGCTGATGAATGAATATGCTGATGACTGGAATAAAATTCTGCCGGCTTTCGAACAATCAAGAAAACCCAATGCCGATGCCATTGCAGAACTGGCGCTGAATAATTTTATTGAGATGCGCGACCTCGTGGCAGACCCGCATTTTCTGCATAAGAAAAAAATTGAACGGCTGATAGCGGCCGCTTTCCCCGACCGTTTTATTTCACCCTATCAGATAGTATCATTCTCCAACATTCCGTATGCTGAAGCCCTGCAAAAAGGGAAAGCCATCAATGAGGTAACGGAATGGCTCACCAGAGTTGAAAACCTGGAAGAAAAAATGCTCTCCGCCGAAATACAACAGGTGATTCAACCGGTACTGTTTGGATAATTTGGATCGTATCGCAGGGCGATGTCTGCAGATCAATCTTTACATGCTGGCGATAACAGTGCCTTTATTATAAACCCAGCGCACTATTTCCTTTACCATGCGCTGTGAATCCATTGATTTGGATTTAGTCTGCTCTTACAAGTACTCTCTTCCACGTTTTATTGTCGCCAATGATAAGCGTATCCCCTTTTAGTGTAAATACTCTTTGCTGATCTGTGTCAATATAATAGGGAATGCAACCTCCTTTGACATGATGGGTCACCACTGAGTTTTTTAAGTCGACTGAATAAGTCCCAAAATACCCGAAGGAATTTTGCCAGATGTAATCATATAAATTAATGGTGTATTTCATTGAAGAATCCTTTGAAATCATCAAGGGGAATTCTGAAGAAATATTTATGTTGACAATATTGCTTTTGGTATAGGTGAAATACCCTTTTGGATTTTTACCATAGGGATATTTCCACCTGCCTGTTGTCGAATCCAAATCGGCAAATTCAATTAATTGCCATGTACCTACAATTGTATTTTCCTTAGCAGTCGTTTGTCCGAATAAGTAAGTATTAGCGCATCCGGTCAATACGATGCATAGAATGAATCTTTTCATATGTTGATTTTGTTTGGAGGCATCAGCCTTGACAGGCTTACTGCATTCAGTTATCCGAAGGAGAACCAATCACATTATCCAATGGCTGCTCAAGGTCCTTCAGCTTAGGCAGATCATTCACCGAGTTGATGCCAAAATAATTCATAAAAAAATTGCTGACACCATATAGCAGCGGTTTTCCCACTTCTTCGCTTCTGCCGATAATGGCAATCAGTTCCTTCTCCAGCAATTTCTGAATAGTATAGTCGCAGTTTACTCCCCTGATACGCTCAATATCCGGCTTGGAGATCGGTTGGCGATAGGCGATGATTGCCAGCGTTTCCAGCGAGTTGGTGGACAGCCTCTTATTCAGTTTACTTTTTAAAAACTCGCTGACGGTGGGCTGATAAGCCGGCTTGGTCAGAAACTGGTAACCACCGGCAATTGGCACCATCTCAAAAGCAAAATCGCCATCGTGGTATTTCTGTACGAGCGCTTCCACATGCGATTCAATTTCTTCCTTGCTGAGTTCAAGCCCTACGAGGCGAATAAGGCATTCCTGCAAATCCTTTATGGAAATCGGTTGCTCCGCTACGAAGATCAAGGCTTCAATATGTGACTGTATTCCTTCCAAGGCCATTTTTATTTCGCGCAAATATAATTGTTTCATATGGGTAAATGGACGCAGGACGCTATTGTTTTACAATGGCTATTGCTGTCCGGACAATGGCATGACACCGTGAATTCACTAAAATATTTAGCATAGACAACCGTCTGATAGCGCGATGCATTGAACAATGATTGGTATCTTTGCGTTAACAAAACCAAACTTCTACCCAACTATGCAAATGTTGTTTTTTGTTGTGATGATCGTTTTGCTGCTTGTCGGCTTTCTCGTTCAGGCACGATTGCGTTCCCGGATGTCAGAATATAGCAAGTATCCAACTCCCAACGGCTGGAGTGGTGCTGATGTGGCGGAGAAAATGCTTCGCGACAATGGCATCTATGATGTTAAGATCATCTCCGTGCCCGGCCAGTTGACGGATCATTACAATCCTGTGGATAAAACGGTCAACCTCAGCCCCGATGTATTCGAAGGCAGAAGCGTGATGGCTGCGATGATCGCCGCACATGAATGCGGACATGCGGTTCAGCATGCAACGGCTTACAGCTGGCTCAATCTGAGATCGAGGCTTGTACCCATCGTGAGTTTCTCTTCACAGTGGATGCAGTGGATATTGCTGGCCGGCATCCTGACATTACAGTTTTTCCCCCAGCTGTTGTTAGTAGGTATTGTCTTATTTGCGATGACCACATTGTTCAGCTTCGTTACTTTACCCGTAGAATTTGACGCCAGCCGCCGTGGGTTAGCCTGGATCAATCAAAGCGGTTTTATGGCCGGTGCCGACAGTGAAAAAGCCAAAGACGGATTGTGGTGGGCTGCCATGACCTATGTTGTTGCCGCGCTTTCCTCGCTGGCAACACTGGTGTACTACATCATGATTTTTATGGGCGGAAGAAGGAATTAATCCTGCCATTAGTGTTAAACCAACCATTGCAGTTCAAAACATCCGTGAGCATAACCCCGATGTAGTTCTGTTTAAGGTGTGTGAAATATTTTTTTGTAAAATGCGCAACCCCTTATCGGTTTTCAGCCGTAGCTGATCGGATTTTTTTTATTGAAATATGAAGACTAAAAGCCCTGCAGCGAAAAATATCGCTGCAGGGCTTTTTTGTCCCGCTGATAGTTCAGTCTGCTTTTCTGAAAATACAATCCTGTATTTTTTAACCCACATTTTGCAGTTCAAAGCGGCAACGGGTTTAACCCCGACGTAGAACTGCTTAGGGTTTGTGAAACATTTTCTTTTCTTGACAAATTGAGCAAACCCTTAGCAGTTCTGAGTCGCAGCGAAGCGGGATTTTTCCACTGAAAAATCCGGGTTTAATGCATGAATCCCGCTTTTCCCCGACGTTACGTTGCTAACGGTCAGCCTGTTTTCACCAGCAAAAAAGAATGATTCTCAAATCCGGAGCAAAGCTGCAAATACGGCGGTTTCTTGTTTCTCACCCTACAATCTTATTTTTGCCGTTCTTCTCGCATGCCGAAAAAAATTCTCTGTTATCTCGCAATGACCATTCTGTTGAACGCCTGTGCCAGCCAGATGGCGCCAACAGGTGGCGAAAAGGATGTTACACCGCCGGTGCCGGTCCGCAGCAATCCGGATAATTTATCGATTCATTTCAAATCGCAAAAAATCACCATCACCTTCAATGAATTTATCCAGGCAGGAGATTTTGGTTCACAGGTATTTTTTTCACCGGCACTCAAAATCAAACCACAATACCGCGTACATGGGAAAACACTGAGCATCACCTTAAGGGATACGCTGAAATCCCACACCACCTATACAGTAAATTTTGGAGCTGCCGTGAAGGACATTACTGAAGGAAATATTATGATCAACTACCAGTATGTATTTTCTACCGGCGATTATATTGATTCGATGTATATACAAGGCGTCATCAAATGCGCGGAGGATGGATTGCCAAAAGAAAATGTGCTGGCCATGTTGTACAGCGACCTTACGGACTCAGTGATTGCGAAAGAAAGGCCGGCCTATTACGCGCACACTGATAAAAACGGGCATTTTGAAATCAGTCATTTGAAAGAGGGCGCTTATAAGTTGATCGGACTGCGGGATCAGGATGCAGATCTCCAATACGGTCCGGCAGATGACATTGCCTTTCTCGACTCCGCTGTTGAAATCAGGGACAGTGCCGGGTTCTTCTCCATGCTGCTGTTCAGGCCTGTTGCCGAGCACCAGAAAATGCTGAGTGCACATGCTTCACAACCTGGCAGGGTGTCCATTGCATTTGCCAAGCCGGTGCGCCAGTTGCAGGTAACACCGCTAATGGGCAATGCTGCCGAAGGCCTGTTGCAATACAATGCAGCGAGAGACACCGCCATCTTTTTTCTGAATGATCTTGTTTCCGACAGTATGCGCCTGCAAATAGTTGACGGTGATTTTTCTGATACTGCGCGAGTGAGAATGAAACCGGTGAATGAAAAAGAGAAAGTGTTTCTTCCGAAGCTCGCCATCACCTCCGTGTTGAAAGGCGGACGAAGCAGCCAACAGCAGGAACCGGACAAACCTTTCCTGTTGCAATTTTCTACACCGGTAACCTCAGTAACTCCCGGCAGAATGCTGTTGCTGACCAATGACACCACCAAGGTCAGCCTGCCTGCAGAAGCAAAACTGATCGCCGATACGATAACACTCAGGAAACGCGCGGCGATATATTTTCCATTTAACGAGAAGACGAATTACACATTGATGGTTCCGGATTCGGCTTTCATGGATGTGTATGGCCGGTTTAATGACAGCGTTTCCATTGCTTTTGTAACATTTGAAAAATCAGCTACCGGCAACCTGCTGCTGAAGGTCACCACAGATTCTATTCGAAATTACTTTTATGAATTAAGCAATAGTTCCAAAGAAGTAGTGGCTCGCGGTAAACTGAAACCCGGATTGACGGAATTGAAATTCAATGCCATGCGACCGGGACAATATTCACTGAAAGTGATAGAGGACCTGAATGGCAACAACCGCTGGGACACCGGTAACTACTGGAAGCATTTGCAGCCCGAGAAGATTTATAATTATACAGATGAAATAACACTGCGCGCCAACTGGGACCTCGAGGTGGAGATGAAGGTTGGCAATGTACAGAAACCGAAGGGTACGCGATAAGAACTCTTCTGGCTGGATCAATTCGCTTGCACCTGTATTGGCAGATTGAAAGTTTCCGCTTCGTTATGCCGGAGCATTGCAAAATGCAGGATGAATCAGTAACGCCTTCTGTCCTTTCCATCTAACCCAGCGCGGCACTTCCACTCCGCCTTGCAAACGATGAACCCGCATTTTTCAGTTCAAAACGGCAACGGGTTTAACCCCGACGTAGAACTGCTTAGGGTTTGTGAAACATTTTCTTTTCTTGGCAAATTGAGCAAACCCTTAGCAGTTCTTAGTCGTAGCGAAGCGGGATTTTTCCACTGAAAAATCCGGGATGAAGGCAAAAAAAAATCCCCGCCAGGAGGCAGGGATTTCAGATGCGGTATTTCAGGAAAATATTACTTCGCCGCTAAGGCTTCCGATTGAAAAACAGTGCGTGGCTGATTCTTATAGTCGGTGATGATCACTTTTTCAGTGATGGAAGGAATGAAAGCAATCTCTTTGGAATTTTGGGAGAGAAAGCCTGATCCGAAATTCATTTCCACATGAATCCTGTGTCCGTCTTTCAGGTAGATGTCGGCATACCGGTCTTGCTCCGTGTATTTCACTTTGCTGTTATTGGTGCTTAACTGGTAAGCGAACATCCTGTCATTGTTGTTCGTGCCGAGTATTACCGGTGTTTGATTTTTACCGATGCTGATCACAGCCAGTGCCTTGGCATCCTTATCAGAGAAGAAACCACTTTCGCGGCTGGGCAGGTAGGTGAAGTTTCCTTTTCCGTCACCGAGTAAAATCTCACCGATAAATGCATCATTGCGCTCGGTTTCCGATTCCTTGTTGTAGAAATTTCCATGGTATATCAGGTCAAGGTTGCCATCGCCGTTCACATCATATGGTAGCATACCGAATATGCTGGAGACCTGCGAACGCACCGGCAGCGGACGCATGGCAAATTTACCGTTACCCATATTCTCGATATAAGAACTTGCCAGCGTACTGGCCGTCAGGTGATACGCTTTGTCCAGCCCTTTCGGTCCATAGATTTCTTGGGTGGAAGAGAGAGCAAACCCAGAATAGGTTTTGAACTCTTTGGCCAGCACCGGCATTTGTTCGGCGCTGTATTGCAGGTTTTTTACGGGGTAACTCTGTCCGAAGTTGTAGAAGGAAATCACCACATCGTTAGTACCGTTCTTATCAAAGTCGTAAGCATACAGATCAATCGGTTCTTTTTCAGTTGGCTGATAATAGCGCGTGTTAAGGCCTTCATTGCCGGCTACATAATCCATATCCCCATCATTGTCGAAATCGCCGGAAACAATACTGTTCCACCAACCTGTGTTATTTTGCAGGCCTGTCTGATCAGTGATGTTCTCGAATTTGCCATTATTATTTTTCAGAAAGGTTACCGGCATCCACTCCCCGCAAATGACGAGATCCAGTTTCTGATCGTTGTCAAAATCAGTCCATGCCGCTGAACAAACGAGTCCTGCTTTTTCCAGCGAAGGAGCAACGGTGGCTGTTACATCCGTGAATTTTCCTTGTTCATTTTTCAATATCACGCTCCGGGCGGGAGTCGGATAATGTTGAGGTGTTAATCTGCCGCCAATAAATAAATCAAGGTCACCATCATTATCATAATCACCGGCCACCACACAAGAGCCGCTGGTGAATATATCAGGCAGTGCCTGATCAGCGGAAGCGAATTTGCCTTTACCATCATTTAGATACAGGTGATCGCGATAGTTCTTGTCTTCCATATTAAACTGGCTGCCTCCGGTGGCCACATACAGGTCAAGGTCTTTGTCGCCATCAGCATCAAAGAAAAGTGCGCCCATTTCATCAGCCGCTTTATCATTGGCCCATGGCTGTCCGCCGGACAGGGCGAACTCGCCATTCGCTGACTGCAGGTACAACGCTCCTGACTGACGCGTTGCGCCGCCAACAAAAAAATCATCCAGGCCATCGCCGTTTACATCACCAACGGCTAATCCCGGACCGAAGTAACTGTTCTTTTCCGGCAACAAAAGTTCCCGTTTAAAATCATCAAAGGCATCTTCCTCATGCCTGAAATCAATTTTCAATTTATCGGTAACATTCGTGAAAAGAACATCGGGTTTTGTCACTTCAGGCGCTTTCTCATTGGCATCAGCATAGTGCAATGTGATCACCTTGTTGACAGCAATGCCGGTCAGGGTTTGTGTTTTCCCATCCAGCCAGGTTACCACCGCTTTGTCAACGGTAGCGGCATCGCCCAGCCCAAAATGAAGGAGGTCCTGAGAGGTTGACTGGTATCCTCTAACGATGTGATTGGTCTGAAACTGCAGGCCGTTCTTGGTATAGATGCGCACCTCGGCTCCAATGCCTTTCTTGTTCTGTTCGCTGCCGTCGAATCTGAATTCGATAAAATTATGCTTGATGGTCTGTGCTTCATTATTGCGATAAATGAAAGGAGATTCTTCCGTATTGCTGCTCACAATATCAATGTCGCCATCAAGGTCGAAGTCGGCAAAAGCGGATCCGTGTGTAATGGTAGGTTGGTTAAAACCCCAGTCATTGGTCATGCGCGTGAAGGTGAGATCGCCATTATTTTTGAAAACAACATTCGGATCCTTTAACTTCTTCTTATTGATGATAGCGCTTATCTTGCTGAACATCGCGCTGTCGCCTCTTCGGGTAGCATCTTTCAGCCCTTGAATCAGTTCACGCTCATCGATGTTGAATGTCTTATAATAGCCATTGGAAACAAAAAGATCCTGGTAACCATCATTGTCAAGATCAACCAGCAACGGGGCCCACGACCATTCTGTCGCATCCACGCCGGCCAGGCAGGCGATCTCGGAGAAAGTGCCATTGCCATTATTCAGCTGCAACATGTTGCGCACATACTGATAATGATAGCCACTGCTCACCATGTTGTTAAATTCAGACCGGCGCTGTGCCAGCATGAATGAACGGCGTACATAGGACCGGTCGAACTTCATATCCACCACAAAAATATCTGGGTAGCCATCGTTATTGATATCGCCCACATCAGCGCCCATGCCAAAGAGTGATGTCTTTTTCAGCACTTCGCGCGTTGACTCTTTGAACTTGCCGTTGCCCTGGTTGACGAAATAATAATCGTGCATGGCGAAATCGTTGGCAACATACAGGTCTGGCCAGGTATCCCCGTTGAAATCCGCTACGGTACAACTCAGGCCATAGCCGTGTGTATCGATGCCTGACTCTTTCGACACATTCACAAAATGACCGTTGTCATTTCTGAAAAGGCGGTCGCTCTGATTGGTGTGATTTTCAATTTTCTCGAGGTTATTGAATCGCATTTTCTCTACCCAGTCGGTCGGGTGATTGGCAAGAAAAAGATCGAGGTCGCCGTCCTTATCATAGTCGAAAAAGTTTGCCATGATAGTATAAGTGTCAGCGGCATCAATGCCATATTCTTTTGCCTTTTCGGTAAACGTGCCGTTGCCATTGTTTAGGTATAACAGATTGGCCAGGGAATCCTTCCAGCGTGAGCGGCAAACATATATATCATCGAAACCGTCGTTGTTGATGTCCACCACCGATACACCGGTTGACCATCCTTTGTTTTTTGTAAGAATGCCTGCCGCCGCGGTAACATCTTTGAACTTCATGTTACCTTCATTCAAAAATAATTTATCGTGTACGAGATTGCCGGTCAAATATATATCGGGCAGGGAATCGCCATTGGCATTCAGCACGGCTACTCCTGCGCCGTTGTAAAAGTATTGGTAGATGTTATTATCGTTGCGCATACGAAACCCGACATTGTTCGAAAAATCGAGGCCGGTGGTAGCGCTGGTAAGAATATCGAAAAGCTTACCGCTTGGTTGATCCAGCGGATCAAACTTTGTGCTGTCATACGTCGGGAAATCCACCACGGTAAGATCTGCTTTCTTATAGCCGCTGTTACACGCAGTCAACAGCGCTATGGAGAGCAGTATTCCAGCCAGGTATCCTGTATTTATCATTCCTGATTTCATTGTACTGATTATTTAAACGTTAGCTGAAATAATTATTTGGATGCAATGGCTTGTCCCTGGTAAGCGGTACGCTGCTGGCCCTGGTAATCGGTGATCACTACTTTGTCAACCAGGCTGGGTACAAAAGATACTGTCTTAGAACTTTCAGAGAGATAGCCTGAACCGATGTTGTTCTCCCGTTTTTCCTTGCGGCCATCTTTAAAGAAGATCTCCGCGAAACGGTCCTTCTCGGTAAGCGCTACTTTGCTCTGGATATTTGAGGTGAAGTTATAAGCGAACATCTTATCATTATTGTTGGTACCCAGCAAAACAGGCGCTTCATTTTTTCCCAGGTAAATAATGGCCAGTGCTTTGGCATCCTTATTCGAGAAAAAGCCTGATTCCTGAATGCTTAAAGGTTTGAAGTTTCCTTTTCCATCACCCAGCATCGTTAACCCGATACAGGCATCCTGTTTCTCTGTTTCTGATTCGGGGCTGAAGAAATTACCGTGTGCGATGATGTCGAGATTACCATCGTTGTTGACATCAAACGGTATCATTCCGTACAGGCAGGAGAACTGCGCCTGCATCGGTAATGCATGCACCACAAATTTTCCGTTGCCCTGGTTTTCAAAATAGGATGAAGCCAGCGTTTTAGCAGTGTAATGCGTGGCTGCTGCCAGTGCTTCTTTGCCAAACACTTCTTCCGTGGTGGCTAATGCAAATGTTTTATAGAGCTTGAACTTGTCACCGATCATCGGAATTTGTTCCGTCATGGTCATCCTTGTCTTAACCGGGTACGACTTGTTATAGTTGTAAACAGAAAGCACGATGTCATTGGTGCCGTTTTTATCGAAGTCGGAGGAATATAAATCAACCGGCTGATCAGGTGTTGGTTGGTAATAACGAGAGTTGAGCCCTTCGTTGCCGGCAATATAATCCAGATCGCCGTCATTATCGAAGTCGCCGGAAACAATGCTGTTCCACCAACCGGTGGCATCGGCAAGTCCTGATTCAGCAGTTGCATTGGAAAATTTTGATCCGTCATTCTTATAGATTGTTAATGGCATCCATTCACCGATGATCATCAGGTCAAGCTTGTTGTCGGCATTATAATCGGTCCAAACGGCGCCGCAGACAAGGCCGGCCGTTTCCAATGCAGGCGCTACGTCTTTTGTAACATCGGTAAACACGCCTTTGTCATTGCGCAGAATTGCGCTCTTCGCAGGCTTGGGATATTTGGTAGGCACTACACGTCCGCCCACAAAGAGGTCGAGGTCACCATCGTTGTCGTAATCACCGGCTACTACACAGGAACCGCTGACACGCATATCGGGAATCGCTTTCGTGTTTTTGGTGAAGTTGCCTTTGCCGTCATTGGTAAAGAGCAGGTCCGCCAGCAAAGGATCTTCAGGGCTGAATTCGCTGCCACCGGTTGCCATATACAGATCAGCATCACCATCACCGTCGGCATCAAAAAAGAGAACACCCAGTTGTTCAGTGGCTTTGTCATTTACCCATGGCTGAGAAGGCGCTTTCACAAAAGTTTTACCGGCGGTCTGTAAATACAATTCACCCGGTGAACGAATGGCACCACTCACAAAAAAGTCTTCCAGCCCATCGCCGTTTACATCGGCTACTGCCAGGCCCGGGCCGAAACGGCTCATTTTGTGAGGCAGCAGTAATTCTTTTTTGAAGTCTTCATATTCATCCTCTACATGTTTGTAATCCACGCCAAGCTTAGTGGTGGCATCGGCAAACAGCGGAGAATATTTGGCATGAATATCAATTTTTTCATTGGTGGCATTCTTGTGATCCAGTTTCACAACCTGGTTCACAGCAAGATTTTTCAGCACCTGCGTTTTTTCATCAGGCCAGATTACAATCACTTTATAGACCGTATCATCTTTTGCCAGCCCAAAATGTGCGATGTTCTCCGATGTTGACTGATAGCCCCGCACCACGTGGTGCTGAACCATCTGCATACCGCTTTTGGAATAGATATAAATCTTGGTTCCGATGGCATTGATATTTTTATCGGTGCCGATAAGTTTGAACCGGATATAGTGATTGTTGTCAAGTTTCTCGGAGTTGTTGCGATAGACAATAGTAGCGGATTCCGTTACACTGGTCACCATATCCACATCGCCATCCATATCAAGATCGGCCAGG